>NZ_JAKPCB010000091.1:0-163803 GCF_023347575.1 Brenneria tiliae
CGCTTTCGAGCAGCAATGCAACGGCTCTGCGCTTGAACTCCGGAGTATATTGTTGTCTTGACATAGTGACCTCGCTTTCGTTGATTGATTTGAAAACAAGGTGGGCACTAAATCAAGGACAGATCAGATAAATGCCCAGTGCGCAAACAATTTAGGACATTGCCCTCTTATCTGTTTGAGCCAGTTCCATGAACGTCGTTTATGTCCACGCAGCCGTTTGTATTTGTTACGGGCCCATCGCCCCAGATGCAGATCTATTCTGACCAAGGCTCGGGACAATATTTCCGGGTAAAATTTTCCGTAATACATTATCCACCCTCGCACCCGGGAATTGATCCGTTTCGCCAATTGGCCTAGATCCATCCCGGTTGCCCTGGCGATTTTCATACCGCGTAATACTTCACCCATCCGTTTGAGTGCTTTCCTACTCACACCCGGATTAAATCCGCTAAACAACTTCCCCTGCCGATCCTGTACGGTCCGGGCATGGAAGCTGAATCCCAGAAAATCAAACCGGGTATGTTCAGCATGCCCGGTACGACGACCATCCTTTCAATACACCAGCCGCGTCTTTTCTGGATGAAGTTGCAACCGACAGGCGATCAATCTCGCCTGTAAGGCTTCGTGCAACGCTTTTCCTTCAGATTCGGTGCGGCAATGGCAGACAATATCATCGGCATAACGCTCGAACGGCACCTGTGGAAAATGTTTATTCATCCAGCTATCAAACGCATAATGCAAGTACAGGTTGGCTAATAACGGCGAAATCACTCCGCCTTGTGGCGTTCCACGATCACGTGACTGACATTGTCCGTCAGCCACTATTACCGGGCACGCCAACCACCGTCTGATATACAGTCGTATCCAGCTTTCGGGGATATGCTTTTCAACGGCACGCATCATCAAATCGTGGTCGAGAGTATCAAAGAATGCTTTCATATCCATATCCAGCACCCAGTCATATCGCCAACAATGCCGTCGCGCCTGCTCCACTGCGTGGTGGGCACTTCGTTGTGGACGATATCCAAATGAGCTGGGATGAAAAAGCTGTTCCAGCCTCGCTTCCACTATCAACTTGACCGTCATTTGCGCAACCCGGTCACCTACGGTAGGGATCCCCAGAGGCCTGAACTCGCCGGCTCCTTTGGGGATCAATACCTGACGAACCGGGGATGGCATATAACTCCCTGAACTCATCCGGTTCCATAACTTATACAAATTGGGTCCCAGCCGTTCCCCGAAGGCGGTGATGCTTTCCTTGTCAACGCCAGGCGCACCTTTATTGGCGGCCACGCATTTCCACGCTTCCCACAGGGTACGCTTGGGTATATCAAAGGGTTTTGTTGACAAGCCAGGGTCATCCTGATGCGCAGTTGTCCTCACTTTTCAACGGGATAAGGTCACGTCTTCGCTCCAGTACCATTACAGCACCTTCCCCACTACTACGCATGACTCCGTCTCTGTATTCCGCATTGGTACTCAGATCCTCCACAGGTTCGCTGCTTGGATCGCTCCCTTAACATCGAAATGACAGATTCTCCTGTTCCATATTTGTGCCTGAATGATCGTCACGCCACCTCCGTGCCGGATACCGTCAGACCCGCACTTCAGGTATCGGTCTGACTTATCCCAGAGTGATGTCAAGGCCCTGGTTCTGATATCGGTTACAATTATCGACATGTCTTCAGTGGTTCACTTGCGTTCGTCTCAATCATTAGTACCTTGCGGAGTCTTGCTCCGCCTTTTCCCATGGCGCTCACCACACACGCTCTTTACGTATGCAGCCCAGGGTGGTTTGGGATCACCACCTGATCGGCGAACCCGAGGGGCCTGCCCTCATCACAAATACAGCATGGTAGAACTTCATCCAGAAGATCTACCTTCAGGACACACTGACATCTATCCTGACAAAGGGAGCAGCCACGGCGTTAAAAATGTTTCATACTTTAAATTTTATTTTTCTAAAATCAATTGTTGTATTGTTTTTCTTGTTCTCTATATACATATACCCAAAAATGAAAAGCATAAAAGACATTACTTTATAAGACATGTAAATATCAATCATAATCATGTTTATTAAAAATGAATAAAATATAAGATAATTCATTAAGGAGAGTTTTTTATTTGCTGAAAGGAATGATAAAAATAAAATTAACCCAATCACTCCACATTCTATCAACATCCGGAGCCAGCCACCATCTAATGCATTACCAAATGTTCCCGCGCCTACACCCGTGGCAATGAATACCGGGTTAGATAAGAATAACTTAACAGCATAAATCCATTTAATGGAACGTATCGACCAACTTGCATCAACATCACCATCCAGAATGTCAAAGTTTGACCAGTCAGGGTTGCCATGAAGTAAAGTTGTCGCTCTGTATGTCGTGGGTAATTCGATGAAGTTATCTGCGTTAAAAAGATTTACTGATCTTTCCGCTACGGTAGAATTAGACAGATAAAAAATTGATGCAAAAAATAACGGAGCCATTATCATTACTTTTTTCATAACACCCAATGCTGATGATGTTTTTAGTATGTAAGCAATTGCCACAACCATTTGAGCAACGAATGACATACGAGAGCCTGAAAGAAAAATAACAATTAAGCAAACGAAGAAAATAATAATTTTATACAGATTTCCTGACTTGCTGGATAAAAAATAGCAAGTGAGAAAGTTTAATAAAACTCCAAGCTCCCAAGGGCCACTAGTTAGCCCTATGACTCTTGATGATACATCTGAATTGTAACCACTAACAGTAAACCCGCCAATAATTCCAACTGATTGCAGTACTGAAATGATTATATTTAAATAAAGAATCACTTTCATCATTCCTGTAATGTAAACATCTTTTTGGGCTAGATACACACCCATTATAAAAAATGTAAAGTATTCTAGGAATCTGAATGGGAATATGATTGAGCCCTGATTGTAAAATAATAAAGAAAAGCATGTTCCAATAAACATAAATATAATGAATTTATAGTATTTTAAGTCTATGACTCTAATTGTATTTTTTTTGTTTAAAACGTAACTAAACAGGAAAACAAACAGCCAAGTAGCGATGATAAAATCATCTACACGTATACCAGCATTATAGTTTCCCACAGATATTATATTTATTTTAGGCATTAAAAAAAGAACAAAAACAGAATAATAAAGAAAAGTGGTCATTTTATTCCTTTGATATATTTTTTATGTAAATCAATAATATATTTTCGTAATCTGTTGTTTTTAAATAAAAAACTCAAATTAAGAATTTTCTTATAATGCACAGGTTTATTTTATTGCTAGCTCTAACATTTTGCAATGTTTCGAGCATACTTATCTGTAGTATGATGAGGTGTCGTTTAAATTTTGGTAATGAAAATGATAAGCAATAGACGATTTTTCCTTAAATATCTTGCTGTTATTGTAGTATCCAACAGTGTGTTTAACGATAAGGCGCTAGCTTTATCAAAAAATGATACTGTTACTCCGGAGCAGTTTGGAGCCAGCGGAACTGGTGGTGATGACACTCACGCTATCCAGGCCGCCATAGACTCCGGATGCCAAAACCTGTATCTATCGAAAAAGTACATAGTATCTCCAATAAAACATCCCGGTGTTCCTGGAATCATTGGAAGGAATTCAGTTTGTCTAAAATTAAGGAGTGATCTACGGATTTATGGGGATGGTACAATTATTCTGGCAGAAGGGTGTGAGGGGGTAAGTGGTGCAATAATGAGTAACGCTTCAACGGATGGAATACGCAACTGTGTTATTGAGGTTATCGTTGATGGTAGTAATGCTGGCGGTAAGAATGGTTTTTCTGGAATAGTGTTTATTAATGCTAATAACTGTTCAACTACATCAAAAACCAAGATTGCGAATGTTACCTATAATGGAATTCAATTTGCCAGGGGGTCTCGTGCTTGTAAATGTTATGGGACGACTATAATCAATACGGGGTACATTGGCATTCAGGCTCAGAATCCAACGGACATTATCGTTGAACGCTGTAATATCAGGAAAACAAAGGATAACGCCATTGATTTTGAAGCAAATAAGGGATGGCAAAATGGTGCAATAAGAAGTAATACGATTGCTGACTGTAAGGCTGGAATATTTCTTGAGTCTGGCGGGAACTGCTTGGTGGCGGGTAATGATATTTCTGGATTCAAAACTGCTGGTATCTTTCTAAATCGTATTAATACACCGGCTGATAATGTTAAAATAGTGAGGAACTATATTTTGGGGGATGGCGATGATGTTCAATTTGGAGGTATAACAATAAACAATGCTATCAAAAATGTTCTGATAGATGGAAATACTATATCCGGTATGAAATACGGTATATGGACAAACGGCGGAATATCTGATGTGATAATTAACATTAATACTTTCAAAGATATTTCGGAATCACTGATAAGAATAGCCGATGGAAAAAATCAGTTAGTGAAAAGTAAAATACGCTCTCAGCGATATCTGGGGAAAATAAGAAACGGTAAACCGTCACTTACAAATATAGATGATCTGGTGAATCCCATCATGCTCTATAAAGTGGACATTGATAAGATGCATGTGAAAGAGTAAGTTTGATACCGAATCAAAATTTTGGAGTTCGACAATTATTTCGAGTACATCTTCTAATGTTATTACTATGTCAATATGGATTACAGTGCAGAGTTTATTTGTTTTTTTTCCTTCGGCTACGAACAATGCTCGTGTCTATTTAATATTAAGTTTTTTGTTATTCAGATTCTGCTCGGTCAAAAACAATGAATACTGCTGACCAGCTTGAAGCTGTTATCTGACAGAAATAAGTGCTTTGCTAAGTAAATCTTACAGAAGCGGCGTTTCCCTCCTGATGCTTTTTTCCACGAGTTTGCAATGAATGTATTCAAGCAGAATCCACGGGTGGGTAGTGGACGAAATAAACTGAAACGAGCAGGCTGGGATGATGAATATAGATCAGAAGTCTTTTGGGTTAAAAGTTAACCACAGTATATTCGCGCCCTGATCTGATGATGCTGCTGGGTATGCTGCTCAGCATTCGCATAGTCTGAGAGATGCGAAAACGACTTTGCTGCGCCTTAAAAATGATTTAATTCAACAAAGCCGATGAAAAACAAAACCGCCCTTGTTAATCAGATACGGGGAGAGAATCCTAAATAGCTATATGGACACCGACCCAAAGCAAGCACGGGCAGATCTTTTTCTGACAAAGTAGTCACACATATATTCGGCTTCGTGAGCCCTGATGAACATCCGTACTCTCTGGCCTCATTATCGCAATGGCCTGCTATGGCCCAGCTATTTGTCAGGTTTACAGAGAGTCGGTTCTACCTGTCAGTACATCAACACTTTTGACTTCTTATAAATCAGACTGTTACTTGGCCATATAATCCGTTTTCTGGTTTACCAGCGCCCAGGCCACCCGGGCATTTTTGTTCGCCAGCGCCACAACGGCCTTATTCACGCCGCTCCGGACAATAATACCCTTCAGCCATCTCTGGAGGGCGCTACACCGCTCATCCGGGAGGTTAACCGTACGATAAACCACGGAGCGGGCACCATGGATAAGTAAGCCGCGCAGATAACCATCTCCGCGCTTCGTTATTCCCAGAAGTCGGGTTTTACCGCCGCTGCTGTGCTCACCGGGCATTAATCCCAGATAACTGGCAAAATGGCGACCATTATTAAAATCCCTGCTGTCACCCAGCGCTATAGTTAGTGCCGATGCACCCAGTGGCCCGACACCCGGAATATTCTCCAACCGGAGTGTATCCTCGTTTTGTGCACTCATCTGCTTCAAGCGGATATCCAGCGTTTTAATTCGTTGCTGGCAGTCCTGAAGTTCCAGCAACATCTCCTGGAACAGCTCCCGGCTGAGCGTGGTGAGTTCATTTTCCGCGTCTTCCAAATAATCAGGCAGACAGGCCATGACTTTATGGGCGGCTTCCGGTATGGCGATACCGTATTCCAGACTCAGCCCCCTGAGCTGATTAATAAGCGCCGTTCTGTTTTTCATCAGCCGCTGGCGAACCCGGTGCAGACACTGAATATCCTGCTGCTCAATGCTTTTTCCCGGTACGTAGCGCATACCTGGACGACTATCAGCCTCAGCCTCAGCCTCAGCCTCAGCAATAGCGGTGGCGTCATTTTTGTCGTTTTTATTTCCCATTCGGAAAGGCGACACATACTGGGGGCTGATTTGTCTGACGTCATGGCCGAATGTCTTAAACTGGCGGGACCAGTAATTTGCACTGCCACACGCTTCCATCACAATTTTGGACGAGGGTTGCTGAGCAATAAAAGCCATCAGCTTTTCACGGGTGATCATTTTGTTAGCTTTCTTCTCACCCTGTGTAGAAACGATATGTACCTGGAAAACTCGCTTTGCCAAGTCAATCCCGATAATTTGTTCCATTGGACACCTCTTCATTTTGCTGTTGGTTTGCACTTACAGCATGGTTCACTGAAGCTGGTATGGGGAGGTGTCCATTTCATTATTGCAAAATAGTAGATCACTCGAAGGGAACTCAGTCCGATTTAAGCGATCTGATCAATCGCCAAATATCCCACATCACTAACCGGACTGAGTTATGCCGATCATAGCATTTATCTCTGATGAAGAACGACGTCTTATGAAAAGAGAAGCTCAATAAACTCATGATAAAAACCACGCTCGCCGACTGATGGCGATGCTTATGTTGCATCAAGGAATGACCGTTACTGAGGTCGCCAGAATATTGTGTGCGGCTCGTTCCTCGGTCGGTCGATGGATTAATTTGTTTACTTTATATGGTGTTAGTGGATTGAAAAGCCTCAAGCCCGGTCGTGAGCCACAGTGGCCGGTTGCTGATATCTTGCGCATTCTGCCGCTTCTTGTGCAGCGTTCACCACAGGATTTCGGCTGGCTGCGCTCCCGCTGGAGTACCGAACTTTTGGCGCTTGTCGTTAATCGGCTTTTTGATATCTCGCTTCACCCCGTCACATTACACCGCTACCTGAGACAGGCGGGCCTTGTCTGGCGCAGAGCCGCACCGACACTGAAGATAAAAGACCCTCAATATGAGGAAAAACGGACGGCCATCGAGCGAGCTTTGGTGCAAAATTCGGTTGATAATCCGGTGTTTTATCAAGATGAAGTCGATATCGATTTAAACCCAAAAATTGGCTCGGACTGGTGTCTGAAAGGACAGCAAAAACGCATCGCCACGCCGGGGATGAATCAAAAACATTACCTGGCGGGTGCGCTGCATGCAGGGACAGGACAAGTCCATTATGTCAGCGGCAGCAGTAAGAACTCTGACTTATTTATCAGGCTGTTAGTGATGTTGAAGCAAACATATCGGCGGGCCAGAACGATAACGTTGGTGGTTGACAATTATATCATTCACAAAAGCCGCAAGGTCGAAAGATGGTTAGCAGGTAATAAAAAGTTCAGGGTACTGTTTTTGCCAATCTATTCTCCGTGGCTAACCCCGATAGCGCGGCTATGGTTGTCGTTACATGAAACGGTAACGCGTAATCATCAATGTCGGTATATGTGGCAATTACTCAACCGTGTTACTCAGTTTATGAAGGCCACCTCACCGTTTCCGGGTAATCAGCACGGACTGGCCAAAGTGGAGCGGTAATATGCAAAGCTATTTAGAATACTGTATCCTATCTCTTATTTTAAGAGACATCTACGGTCTTGTTTTTCAGATAGCCTGGACAGGTTTTAATTTTTTTATTCCGAAGAGCCACTGTCCTGCCCCCTGATTTATTAATCTCCAAAGTATCACCGACACAATACAACATAGTGCGGTCATAATTAGTGGATATCCCAATGCCCAAGCTAGGGAAAATGGGGGATAATCAAACCATTGATGAAATCTCGCTTGTTGAATGGATATCATTCCAAATAATTCTATGAGCACCCTGTGAATAACATATATTGGAAGAGTTATAAAGCCTAATTTATTAAATTTATTCAAGTTAAAATAATCATTCATCCAGCGACAGACTGCTATTGTTATTATAATTGCCAGTAAAGATTCGAAAATATTTTGAGGAAACCCCAGTATACGATGAATGATCGCACCAAATATAAGTGTTAACCATATTTTTTTGTTTCCCCATCGCAGTTGACTAAACGTTATTATGTTAGATGAACCATACAGTCCGATATGAAAAAATATATAATATAGAAATAAACTCTGTGGTCCCCAATAAGGAATTAATTTTAACATTGACACATAATGCAGAGTTAAAGCCAGAACTAAAAGTATAGTGGAGTGATTTTTTCCAATTTTTCCCAGTATTAAATATCCAAACAATGCGTAAAGATACCAGGAGCTGCTCATACCCATCAGTAATAGAATGCAAAAGGATGTTAATGATGATGCGTAAATTGCATTGGTATTCTGTGATATACGTTGCCCTGTAATTTCATAGGTAATAAAATGAACCGTTATCCACTGGAGAGTACACCACAATATGTATAGATATAACAAATTAGCTAAACGCCCAGAACCTAACTCTCTCCATGTTCTGGATGTTACACTCTGGTGTGCAAGTAACCCAGAAACAAAAAAGAAAGCAGGCATACGGAAGGGCGCAAGGTATGTATTGAATACTACCCATGCCTCAGCAATATACCTGCCACTAGAAAGTTCCGGAATTGTATTTATAAATCCCGGCAGGGTTACATGATAAAGAACCACAAGAAGAATACATATAGCCTTAAGTGTATTTATCCATGAGATATTTCGGTTTAATGCTAATTTGTTGTTCATGTTTTATGTGAATAAAATTAAATTGCTTTAGGTAATTCCCAGTGTTGCCCCATTAGTAAGTCTAACTCTTTTCCAAGTCCAGTTGCGAATCCAGCCGCTGGAGTAAGAGTTATTTCGCTAAAATATAACTTGCTATTATGAATCAACCAATCTATTCGGGCATATTCAATAGAGATCATTAATTTAATACTTTCGTTAAGTGCTTTACGTGCAATATCACAATCTTTTTCACTAACTGAGTAATATCCTTTGCACGGTGATTCAAAATTATTTATATATGTGGTAAATATGGGTGATTGCCCCCGTCTTCTTTCAACTACTTGTAAAACAAAAAAAACCTCATCACGTTTTTTAAAAATATGAAATTTATAATCAGCTGGAGGATCGTTAATGTTACCAATCATTTTCTCCACAAGTATTTTTTTGTTAATATTTCTGTAGTGATATTCACAGGAAGCATTGGAGAAATCTATACGCATCCATTTTTTAATATCATTTAAAACTTTACGCGCATTGTCATATGTTAGATAATCATCAATAAAACTAATCATACCAGATCCATGGTTGGGTTTTATAACCACATGATTCAAATTAAAAATGTCATTTTTTAAACTATTGATATCAGAGTAAACATAAATAAGCGGGACTAAATAATCTGAGCCAATAATGGCGCAGACGTAATTGCGAACTTTATATTTATCAGCAAGGCTGGTGTATAACATATTGTCAAAACATTGTGTGCGTTTTCGCTTTAAAACTTTTTCATTAAATGTTTGTGGGTTAGTTAAATTTGGGAAATGTCCAAATTTCCTTCGATACAAAAGCACATCCCTGAGATACCATGGCATACTTTTAAAAAACACATTTATAATAGCATTCATTTTTTATCTCCTTTTATTGCTAGTAGATGCATATTTAATACTGATTTTCGTTTAAAAAAATAACTCATGACGGTTAGTGAGAGAAATTCAACAATGACGACAGCCCATGCGGCCCCTATTATCCCGTAATGTTTTACCATGGGGCCGGTAAGTAATATGCTTAATAGTAATGACAGAACCGTTTTTATTGATAAATAGAAAAATCCGGAATAATGCATAATATATCGATAAGTAACACTCCCCATAAAAGACAACACAGAAGCAAATGAGAGAATAATCATTGGCTCGTGGGCTGAAATAAATTCAGCTCCGTAAAGCTTCAAGATTATTTTCTCTCCCACCGCCATAAGAATAATACTCGCTGAAAGAGAAATGACGGCTACCCAGCGTAATAGCATACCGGCTTTCTCCGCAGCGCGTTTTTCATCAAATTCAGAATAAATAGATGCATAGCACGATGTTACTAACGCATTTATTAATACGCCGATACCTGTTGCCATTGTTAATGCTACAGAGTAGATTCCTAATTTCGTGCTTCCCTCAAAATAATAAATAAAAAAGTTTTGACATTGAGTATACAGAACGATTGATAGCGTAGAACAGACTACGTGTTTACCGCTATGGAAAAAGTATTTTTGGTAATGACTTTTTTTTTAATTTTAACTGAATGATATGTATTGTATTTCTTTCTTCTTAGAAATAAAGGAAGTCCTGTATTTATCACAATCGGTAATGTTAGCCAAATTGGATGCCAGGCTAATGCAGCTATAAGAGCGCGTAATAGCAGGCTTGTTATTAACCCATAGCTATTTATAATAGTATTATATTTTGACATTAATTTTGCATTATAGAATATTGCATATACATCAAGTATATTGAATAAAGTGCCAGTAGCAATTGCAAGTGATAGAACAAAAAATGTAGTATCATGTGTAAAATAAAAGAATAATTCTATTGGGATCGCTAATAAAAAAAGAATCCCCATACGTATAGTCCCTGAAGACTGCAGACAACGGCAACCAGAAACAGGATTCCTGGTGGTTCGTCGAAAAATTACACTTTCCCCTCCCCATTTTGCGACCACTTGTACAATTTGATATATTGAAAAAATATACGCTAATTGACCTACCATTGAAGGCCCAAGATACTTTACTACGTAAGCTGTCACTAAAAAAAAACCAACTATTGTTATAGATTTTTCTGAGCACATCCACATGGTATTTATTATTGTTTTTTTATTCATTTTATAACCTTCCATTTTATAACCTTCGTGTTATTTTTTTTACCGGTAGGTGTTTTTTAGACATAGATTATAAATAGTGTTTTTATTTAATTAAATTAATTTTTTCAATGAAAAAGGCTAAGGTATTTCTCTATATACCTGTCATACTTCAAGCTGCATGTGCGTTGGCCGCATTGCTCGACCCCTCCCTGGGCCTAGCCTGTAAAGAAGCAACGCTTTGCGCTGTTTAAAATGACAATATGTTGCCCTGTAACTTGGGTTGTTTATGTTATATTAACTTAACTATTTTTTAATTGATGCTGTATTAACGTTTATTTCAGGACGCGATTGAAATATTTTTTGTTTTATTAAATTTTTTAAAAACCGGTGTTTTATTAAGAGTTATTTTACTTTTCATGTTATTTTTTTCCCAACATGGCTACATCCTCTGGTTGTTGTTTACAAGAATAGTTTCGGAGAGTACTAAAGTAAATAACCTAAAAGTCACTTTTTTCTTAATAAGTTGTTAACATTTTTATTTATAAGATTTGTTATCTGTTTCACAAAAAGTATGGACAGGCCACTTATGTGAATTATTATGAAAATTTCCTCTTTGTCATCTATGGGGATTTTATTCTGTATATTTCTAATTCTATTTTTTGATGTACCTATGGATATATTAAGTATTTTTGAAATTAAACTATGACTTGCACCTAAATAATATAAGGCCAGGTTATTTCTTTGACTTTCATTTAAATCCGACACCACTGCTTTAATAGTTGTTAATGTCTCCATTATTCTTGAGCTAAATCTCTTCGCTAAAACGATTTTTCTATATATTCGAGTAAATTGCCAAATGGAGATGGCTACATTCCCTACGTTTAATTTTGTAATAAAAAAATCCCAAGAGATTCCATTTATAATGATATTTTCTTCAATAACTAATCCTAACTCTAATGAATATGCCTCAATTTCAAGATCACAAAGTTTGTGTGAGGTTTCGAAATCGAGATTAGATAACCATTCTGTTAATTTTAGGTTCATTAAAAAAGTTTCTGCAAAAGCATGATTACAAATCAAAAAGTCTCCATTGCTTTCTCTAATACATATGGGATGAGCAGAGAGATTGATTATTTTTTGCATGTAATGGCAATAACGTCTTTTTGTTTTCATTTCCATAGTCTTTCATCGCCTCTCAGTTAGCTGTATGCGTAATTGTTAAGATTGTGATCAGTGAGTCCTAACGGTAGACCTACTGGATGTAGGTAAGCGATCGGCGAATTCTCATTGTGCGGATAACGGGGAAATTAATGTTATAGAGTGGTGGGTACTGTTAAGTATCCCGGTAAATCGAACTATTCACTTTTAGAGATCTTCCGACATACTGATTAGGTTCCCCTGAGGAGATCGCTATGCGTAAAGTTAGATTCACTGAACACCGTTCTTAAATCCGTGGAAGCCGGCCATACTGTGAAAGATGTCTGCTGTGACGCCGGTATTTCTGAAACCAGCTATTACAACTGGAAAGCGAAATACGGTTGTATGGATGCGTCTGATATCAAAAAGATGAAAGATCTTGAGGACAAAAACCGACGTCTAAAACAGATGTTCGCCGACTTGAGTCGAGAAAATCGGGCAATGAAATATGTTATCGAAAAAAATCTTTAAAATCAGCGATAAAGCGTGAGCTTATCAGTTACTTGACGGTGCAATTTGCGATGAGCATACGCCAGGCATGCAGGACATTATCGCTGAGCAGGGCGGTATACCTTTACCAGCCCGACACCCGGCGTGATGAGCCGGTGATTCAGTCGTTGACTGAATGAAATGGTAGAACGCTATCCGCGATATGGCTTTAAGAAGCTGTTTCAGATGCTACGCAGACAGGGACAGGTATGGAACCACAAACGCATTCATCGTATTTACTACTTGTTGAAACTGAATTTTCGGCGCATGGGAAATCACAGAGCGCTGGCAGTATGAATATAACAGCGAGCGTCCCCATGAATCCCTGAATAACCTGACGCCGGAAGAATACCGGTTGATGGCTGAAAATCCGGAAATTTCAAAAAATGTGTGGAACTAAAACCATTATGCTTACAATATTCCGGCATGCTGGCTCCACCTAACTCCTTATCCTCGTAAAAAGCCTATACTCCCCCTATATCACAGCAACACAAGGCATAGCCATGGCCGATCTGGCCCACTACATTACGGAATACGGTTACTGGGCGCTGTTTATCGGCTGTCTGGCGGAAGGGGAAACCATCACCCTGCTGGGCGGCATTGCGGCGCATAACGGATTGCTGTACTGGCCGTGGGTGATTACGGTGGTGGCGGTTGGCGGCACGTTGGGCGATCAATTGCTGTATTTTTCCGGCCGCCGTTACGGCGATCGGGTTATCTCGCGTTTGAAAGGTCAGCAAAAACGTATCGCCCGCGCCCAGGGACTGATTGCCCGTCATCCGATGCTGTTCGTTATCGGCGTGCGTTTTATGTATGGTTTTCGCATCATCGGTCCGGCGCTGATCGGCGCCAGTCAACTGCCGCCTGCGCGCTTTGTGCCGCTCAATATCCTCGGCGCCATACTATGGGCTTCTCTATTCGTTATGCTCGGTTATTTTGGCGGCCAGGCGATTGAAAACTTTATTAGCGTCTTCGATAAAAAACTCTCCGCCTTACTGTTTGCGGCGCTGCTCATCGCCATTATCCTGTTGCTGCGCCACTGGTGGCGCCACCGCTGCGTTTGATAAAGACGGCTTCTGAACTTTGGGATGATGTTAAACACCAGCACCAGAATTGTCCTATGTGGCGGAAAAAACCGGTCTCGACGATCGCTTTGCCCAAGATTAGGTGTAATCTTAATGTTATATATGACACAGACTCCTTCGAATTCGAATCCCTGTTGGAAGAGTGCGCCAAAGCGGCAACTGCTGGCAGAGGTTCAGTCTAAGGTTGGATAATCAAGATTTTCCAATTGCTCAATAAGTTCAGGTAACCTATTTTTTACGGTATTCCAAATAGTCACCAAATCAACATCGAAATAGCCATGTGCAACTTGATTACGTAAACCTCGAATCTGTTTCCACGGAATATGTTGGTTGGTTTCGATAAAGTCGGGATGTTTCTGCATGATTTTTGTAGCCGCTTCGCCGATAACAATGAAATTCATTAGCACAGCGTCTTGCTTGAGCACATCACAATTAAAATCAATTTGCTCCATGCCATCTATAAAATAAACACATTTTCGTGAAGCAGCCAGAATATGTTGAATATGATCTATCAGTACCGTTTTACTCATAATGGACGAGCCTCGGTCAGTACCTGATGACGATAGCGCAAGGATATATCACCAGGGCAGCGGACATCCAGATCGATACCTAAGGCATCGCGCAGTTCTTCTGACAGCCCGCCCAGGTGAAACAAATCCGTCTCTGGTAGCGTATCAACCAGGATGTCGAGATCACTTCCCTCGTTGTCCGTGCCTTTAGCCACAGAACCGAAAACACGTGGGTTGGTAACGGGATAGCGAGAGCATATCTCAAGGATTAGCTCTCTTTTCTCTTTTAACACCTCTGACGGTCTCATAAGCGCTCCCATTTTTGTTAACCTTGCATAAATTTTATCATAAGAGTGGGCTGACGAATGAGGATTTGGCCATTTTGAGCGGGTGTGTGATAAAGACGGCTTCTTAACACTTTGGGGAGGAGGTAAACACCGGCACCAGAATTGTCCGATGTGGCGGAAAAAATCAGTCTCGGCGATCGCTTTGCCCAAGATTAGGTGTAATCTTAATGTCATGCGTGACACAGAGGTTACTGTGTTACCAAGTGAAAACAACCTGATGAAGAGAATCCATTCATGACATCATTGAAAGCCGTTATCCCTGTCGCTGGTTTAGGGATGAATTTGTTGCCGGTGACCAAAGCGATCCCGAAAGAAATGTTGCCGTTGGTCGATCGTCCGGTAATTGAAAAAATCGTTAACGAGTGCGCCAATGCGGGTATCAAGGATATTGTGCTGGTTACCCATGCGTCTAAAAATGCCATTGAAAACCACTTTGATACCTCCTTCGAGCTCGAATCCCTGTTGGAAGAGCGCGCTAAGCGGCAACTGCTGGCAGAGGTTCAGTCCATCTGCCCGAAAGGCGTGACCATCATGAACGTGCGGCAGGGTGAAACCCTGGGCTTGGGCCACGCGATTGCCTGTGCGAAACCGATTATTGGCGACTCCCCGTTTGTGGTGGTGCTGCCGGACGTGGTTCTGGATGAGAGCACCGCCGATCAGACCAAAGACAATCTGGCGTTGCTGGTTTCGCGTTTTGAACAGACGGGGCGCAGCCAGGTATTGGTAAAACACCGCCCTTATGAAGTCTTGCCGGAGTATTCCGTGGTTGAATGTGAAAAGCCGCTGGTCAATGCGGGTGATGCTTCAGCTATTACCTCAATGATCGAGAAGCCGGAAGCGCCTTCAGGAACGGGTTCGGATCTTTCGGCGGTCGGCCGCTATGTGTTGACCGCGGATGCCTGGCCGCTGCTGGCTAAAGCCGTACCCGGCGCCTGGGGCCGCATTCAGCTTACCGATGTTATTGCCGAGCTGATCCATACTCAGCAGGTTGATGCGGTGCAGATAGCGGGTAAAAACTTTAACTGCGGCCGTAAGCTGGGTTACGCGCAGGCGTTTATTTCCTACGGTTTGCGCAACCCGGAACTGGGGGCGGCATTTAAGGAAAGCATTAAGAAACTGTTAGCGAAGCAGGCCTGATCCGCTCTTTTTGCATAGCGTTTGTCGTGTAGATCTTTTCTGTTATTTCCGCATTCCCCTGTGCAGGTGAGAGTTTCTCCTGCACACACTCGGTCCTCTGATGTCAAATTCACAGTTTCTTTCTTTTAAAGGGTGCAATTAAACCTTTTATTGCCATTTATCATGCGTTGATTCGAATCGACGGCCGCGGCAGGAAAGTGCGCATAGGCCAAATAGAGTTTGAACTTATATTTTTTGTTACTACAATAATTGTATGAAAATGGAACTTATCTGGGACGAAAACAAGCGTGCCGTGAATCTCAAAAAGCACGGTCTGGATTTTGCGGACGCACATGAGGTTCTGGGGGGCACGTTACCGGTTGGATTTGCCTTCTTTTCGTAACGGAGAGGCGCGTATTCAATCCCTCTCCTACGTCATGGGCTGTCTGTCCGTGTTGTCATTGGCCCATGTTGAGCGCGACGGAGCAACACGAGTTATCAGTTTCAGGAAAGCAAACGACGCAGAATACGAGGTGTATCATGAATGGCTCGAAAACCAATGATATGACGCTGGATGAAGTTATCGCCGCCGTCCGCGCCATTCCGCCGGAGAACCACTATGTGTGGGATGGTCAGGACGAGGACGACCGCCCCATGACGGCGGAAGAGAAGAAGGCGGCGCTGGCCGCAATCAGAAAGCCCGGCAGGCCGAAGGGTAGCGCCAAGACTACTACCACTATCCGGCTTGATGATGAGGTGCTCGAAGCCTTCCGCGCTACGGGAAAGGGCTGGCAGACTCGCGTGAATGACGTTCTCAAGGAATGGCTGGCAACTCATCAGGAACGTTAAGTTTCGGTCACTCGCTTATTTCGGCCGTGGCCGTTCTTTTCGCAGATCCGCCGGTGCGGGGAGGAATCGCTCCTGTACCGGATCGCCATCAGATGCAGATCCCCGCCTACGGACGCGGGGATGACGGTGGCAGTATTCGCGGGGATGACGGTGGCAGTATTCGCAGATACTGTGTTGAGCCTCAGCGGTCAAGACACTTTTATTCACCACGCCTTACCCCCTCCGTCATGCCCGCGAAAGCGGGCATCTCAGCAACACCGAGCCGCCAGCGAAGAGATCCCTGCCTACGGACGCAGGGACGACGGCAAAGGCAAGGCGGATTGGCGCGGCTTTCATCGCAACGATTGGAGGAGACGCCGTCGGGCGTCTCCTTTATAGCAGTTTAACTGCATCAATCATTGTTTCTATTCATCAAACCATTCGGCAAAACTACCTTCGTAAGCTTGGTTATCGCCACTGATATAAGCAATATTAGTGTCTGAATGACCTTTGGCCACATCGCCATTGGGGGAGTGAAAGAAGACATAGTCTTTAATCGTGGCCTGCCATTGCGTGCCGTCGGCGGTAATATAATTGATTATGCTGTCTTTATGGCCTTCCGCTTTTCTCCCTTGATGCCAGTGGAAAAAAGCATTGCCATTGTCGACGACTTCTGCAAACCACAGTTTGGGGTCGTTCCAGGATTTATAGGCTATAAATTTACTTGCCGTTTTTACCGTTCTATCCGATAAAAGCTGGTTTACGAAAACAGGCTTGGTATATTTTCCCATTGCAATTACCTCTCTGATATATGAATTATTCTCGTTTTCGGCGACTTTCCTGGTCGCCGCCTTGCTACAACTCGAAACCTGTTGCTTAATTTCTTAACCTCGATAATGGCGGCTAGAAGGTATATTTAACGCCTAAAGACAGGGTATAATATTTATTATCCAGCCCGCTCCAGTCACCATCGAGATACTCAGTTTCTCCTTCTTCTCGCCACTCCATGCCGCTTCTGGCTTCCTCATAACGACTGTAGGAGGCTTCTGCATAAATTTTTGTTTGCGGATAAATATAATAACCGGCGCTAACGGTAGCGGAGAGATGGCGGGCATTACTTCCCTTATTACGTATGGTCAAGTTCCTGTCATAGTGTTCATCATTGCTTTTCCCTTCTACCCAGTCGCTGAATTTTAGCAGGCCGCCAAGTTCGAAGTCCTGATAGCGCCATAAACCAATTATCCCGATATAAGGCATGCTGTATTTTTGCTGGTAGCCGATTATCTTGTAGCTGTTGGGGTAAGTGAAAATATCCTGGCCGTTGTTGTAGTTGAACTCGCCGCCGTACGCCGACCAGCTAAAGGCGGTTCTCTGATAGCCGAAAGTCGCGCCAACTTGGTAATCAGGGGCTTTGACCAGCCAGCCAATGATATTCACATCAATTTCATTGGCATAGTTCAAATCGGTTTTAGCGTGATGGCTCCAGTGCGACCAGCCTGATTTGCTGTCGTCAATCCAGTCATAATCGTCCATGGTACCGTCGCCGGAGGAAAGCGTGGTCCAGCCGCGCAGTCCTGCGCTAAGGCGGGGCAGAATATCGTAACTCAGGTCGGCTTTCAGAATAGCCGCGTTGTTGATTTTCCAGTCCAGTTCACTGGCTTTTTTTCCGCCGTTATCCGGATGATAAATCGACTCCTGAGACTCTCCGGATAAAAATCCCAGTGCAATACTCCCGGTTAATTTATCCTGGTAAAAGCGCTGGCTCTTTTCATTAGCATCCGCGACGGCATATGCGCTAACCATCAGTCCGCCAGTCAGGCTGATAATGGCGAGTAATTTTTTCATTTTTTATTCCTGTGCCAGTGTAGTCATTTAATGTGACAACCGTGTAACAAAGCCCGGATGATATATATCCGGTAAATAAAAATATAGTTATAAGAAGGTAAGTATTATCTTCCCTGATTTTTTTGGCGTGTTGTCTGCTGTGGTTTATTCAGATTAATGAAATAGAATAATATTCCTATCACCTTTTGTCTGATTTAATATTCACCCCCCCCAGGTGCGATGTATTTATTTTTTTCTGATAAGAATACGCGATCAGACAGGGAGCGGCAGTAAGTAGCCTGTTGGTGCAAAGCAGAAAGATAAAAGTGATAAGTGAGGATGCTCACCCCCTTGGGTTTATATAACCTATTGTTTTTTCGATAAAGTATTGTCTTCGCATGGCTCTCTCACCCCCCTGGTGATAAAAATAGCGGGCTGGCGGGGGGTGAGAGCGATTTTATATTTACACTGTGACTTGATCACGGTAAACGTTTCGCTGCACAGGTAATTGATATAGTAGAAACATTTCCTCATTCAGCGATGGTCGTTCTTATGAATAAGTTGTTACAGGCTTTGGATGAAAAAGAGGGCAGGGTGATTGAGCTCCATCGTGAACTGGTCTGCCGCCCGGCGATTAATCCGGAGCATGGTGGTGAGGGTGAGGAAGTTAAAGCGCGCTGGATCGAAAGCTGGCTGTATCATAACGGCCTGTGCCGGGTACAGCGTATGGATTCGCTGGATATCCGGGCGCATAAAAAGCTGCGGCCAAATCTGGTGGCGCATTATTTACCGCCCGGCTGTAAACACACGCTGTGGATTGTGACGCATATGGACGTCGCGGCCAGCGGTCCGCTGGAAAATTGGGTCAGCGATCCTTTTACGCTGCGGGTTGACGGAGACCGGCTATATGGCCGTGGGGTTGAAGATAATAATCAGGGAATGGTCTCCGCTTTATTATTGCTGGAAACGATAAAACAATTAAATATCTCTCCCCCGATGGGGGTGGGCGTGATATTCACCAGCGCCGGTCTTACCGACTATACCAAGGGTATCGGCCATATTCTGAATAAAAGCCCTAATCTGTTTCGCCCGCAGGATCTGATTGTGGTGCCGGATTATGGCAACGAAACCGGCACTATTATCGAGATCGGTGAAAAACGTAATGCCTGGGTGCGTATTGATGTGCGAGGCAGGGAATATCATGCCGGTTTTAGCGAGGGACCAAACTGTTTTGAAGCGGCGGCCTTGTTTATTTCTCGTCTGAAGCATATTCGCAAACGCTACGCCTGTCCGGATCCTTTTTTTATTCCTCCAACCTCCACCATCACGCCAACGCATGCGGAAACAAACTGTACCGGGATAAATCACGTCCCGGCGAATTTCATTTTTTATCTGGATATTCGTCTGATGCCGAACTGCGAGCTTGAACAGGTTGTGCAGGAATTGCAGCAGTTGGCGCTGGTTATCGAGAAAAGAGAGAAGGTCTCTTTTGCCTTCGAATATGTGGAGATTACCCCGGACGCTCCCGTCACCTCCGGTAACGCCCCGGTGGTCCGCACGCTTTCCGACGCCATAGCGAAAGAGCTTAATGTGACGCCTCGCCTGGTGGGCGTTGGCGGTGTGACCATGGTCTCCGTGATCCGTTCGTTGGGGTTGCCCGTGGCGGTATGGGGGATTCAGCAATCCGCTAAAAATCAGACCAACGAAAGTATCAGCATGAAAGCGCAGCTGGCCCAGACGCGCGTATTTGCCCGCATGCTCTATGCTCCGTTGCTGAAAGAGCAGTCCGTTGTCTGCCGGGAGCGGGTAAACGGAGGCGCCGGGAAGATCACGCCCGCCGAGCAGGCCGTCGCCACCCTGGTGGGGCTTGGCATAAATAACGAGCAAATTGGTGAACAGCTTAATTTAAGCGTGAACACCGTACGTACGCATCTGAAGAATTTGTACCGTAAAACGGGCGCCCGCAACCGGCGTGAGCTGCAACGACTGTTTATTCTGAAGTAGCGAGGCGGCCGGCATTTTCGGTAATTCCCGCAGGCTCTCCCCTCCGTCACCGATGTTTCCGCATTCCCCGGTACAGGTGAGAATCTCGCCTGCATCGGATCGCCATCAGATGCAACTCCCCGCTTTTGCCTCGCATAGTTGCGTAGGATTGAGTACTTGATGTTATGGGTGTACTATACTTTTATACGAAATCTTGTATAAGGCACTGATACAGGAGAGAGCGAAATGACCATCCAGATTCAGACTTTTGACAGCGTATGGGATGCTATAGATGATACTGTTGAGCAGGCTGAAAATATGAAGGTTCGCGCACAACTGATGCGCGTGCTGACGGACTTTATCGTTCGAAAAGAACTCTCTCAGGCAGAAGCTGCTCGTACACTTGGTATAACCCAACCCAGGGTTTCCGAACTGGTGCATGGTAAAATTCACCTTTTCAGCATTGATAAGCTGATCTCCATGATGGCTACAGCGGGTATCCATATAGCTAATATTGAAGTGATAGAAGGCGTTGCTGCGTAATGTTTCATAGGCGCAGAGGGTTTCCTGCAAAATATATTTAACATTATGATATTAAATATAAATTTAGTATTTTAATCGCTCACGTCACGCGCAAGAAATTACGCTGAAGACATCGCGTCAGCGGTGTGATTTCAGCCAGAAGCTCGGGTTCATTTGGAACTGCCGCGGGGATGTCCGGTGGTGATATTCGGGGGTGACCGGCGTAAAAACCCGTTACCCAACTCTTCAGACAAACGTTTAATCAATCGTCGTTCATGCGGCGTCAGCTTGTCTTGTTCGATGTACTTCCAGTTGCGCTCATAGAAGCTAAGCGCCTCACGATCGTCAAACTGAGTGTCTTGAGTAAGATACCAGGCACAAGCTTTCATTTGAGGGTAATCGGCAATTTTAATCATGCGCACCTCTAGGGTATTCATTATACAACCACGCCGATAAGCCTTCAAACTTCAGGCATCCGGGCAGGATTGGCGCAGCAATCATTCTTTTAATTGCTAAGGCAGTCGCAAAAATTACCGATTTCGTTATCGTTATGCTTGATCCAAGTAGCTCCCCGCCCGCGCGGGGAGCTGATTTTTGATGCCGAGCCGCCATCGGGTAGGTCCCTGCCTACGGCCGCAGGGACGACGGAAGTCCCTGGTCGACGTCCCCTAGTCGAACCACGTCTGGTAACGGTCTCTCGTCCAGCGTGTATAGAGCAGTAAATTGTCGTTCACCTCGCCGGGGTCAAATTGCTCAAAAATATCCGGCGCAATCTCGAGCAGTTCAGCCGGAATGCCCAACCATTCCAATGTTTCTTCATAGTCTTCATGGGCGGGGTCCTGAAGAATACCGAGCAGGTTTTCATAGCCGGGTATGCCGCCGCAATCTTCTGGCGGGCAAACGCGCTCTCCATCCAGGCAAAATAGCCAACCGTCAAACTCGTCCGGTTTGTAGTCGCTGTCTTCCAAAATGATTTCGTGTTCCCAACCGTCGCCAAAATCATAAAGGTAAGTCAGGGTGTTGCTTCTGCGTTTCAGCAACTCGTTAAGGCGATAAAAACCTTCTTCTTCCTCTTTTCCCGGCTCTTCCGGCTGTTCGGTAAAACGTTTTTTGCCGAAGGAAAACTGATGAAGGTGGCTGTCTTCCCATCCCATCACGATTTGCAGCACGTCATGCAGCCGATCGAGCGTAATGGAAGAGGGGACTACGAAGCGTCGCCAGATGGCGGGTTTCACTCCGCGAAGACTGACTTTAAGCAGATAAAATCTTGTATCCATGGATGCCTCCTTTCTGGGTATAAAAAAAGGTATGGAAGATAGTATGGTAACCATGAGCGGCTATCAAACCAATCACTATTCACCCGCCGCAAGCTGAGTTACCATGTTGGCCTGCTTTTAATTGCCTGCGGTGATGATGATCGCGGCAGGCAGGTTACCTTTCAGACGGGAGTTGCTTTAATGTCCAAACAGCAAATTGGCGTTGTCGGTATGGCGGTGATGGGGCGTAATCTGGCGCTGAATATCGAAAGCCGTGGTTATACCGTTTCTATTTTTAACCGCTCGGCCGATAAAACTGACGAAGTCGTTACCGAAAATCCGGGTAAAAAACTGGTGCCTTATTACACCTTTCAAGAGTTCGTTGCATCCCTGGAAAAGCCGCGCCGTATTCTGCTGATGGTTAAAGCCGGAGAGGCGACCGATAAAACCATCGAGTCGCTGAAACCCTATCTGGAGAAAGGCGATATCCTGATCGACGGCGGCAACACCTTCTATAAAGACACCATTCGCCGCAATCGCGAGCTGTCCGCCGAAGGGTTTAATTTCATCGGCACCGGCGTTTCCGGCGGTGAAGAGGGCGCGCTGAAAGGGCCTTCCATCATGCCGGGCGGGCAGAAGGAAGCCTATGAGCTGGTGGCGCCGATTCTGGAAAAAATCGCCGCGCGCGCCGAAGGCGAAGCCTGTGTGGCCTATATCGGCGCCGACGGCGCGGGTCACTATGTGAAAATGGTGCACAACGGTATCGAATACGGCGATATGCAGCTGATTGCCGAAGCCTATGCGCTGTTGAAGCAGGCGCTGAATCTGGACAATGAAGCGCTGGCCGCCACGTTCTCCGAGTGGAATAAAGGCGAGCTGAGCAGCTATCTGATCGAAATTACCGCCGATATCTTCACCAAAAAAGATGAAGACGGTAACTATCTGGTTGACGTTATTCTGGATGAGGCGGCGAATAAAGGCACCGGTAAATGGACCAGCCAAAGCTCGCTGGACCTGGGCGAACCGCTCTCTTTGATCACCGAATCGGTGTTTGCCCGCTACCTCTCTTTCCTGAAAGATCAGCGCGTGGCGGCGTCCAAAGTGCTGACCGGTCCGGCGGCCAAACCGTTCGACGGCGACAAGGCCGAATTCGTGGAAAAAGTTCGTCGTGCGCTGTATCTGGGTAAAATCGTCTCTTACGCGCAGGGTTTCTCGCAGCTGAAAGCCGCGTCGGAAGAAAACGACTGGCATCTCAACTACGGCGAGATTGCCAGGATTTTCCGCGCCGGCTGTATTATTCGCGCCCAGTTCCTGCAGAAAATCACCGACGCCTACCAGCAGAACGCGGATATCGCCAACCTGCTGCTGGCGCCGTATTTCAAGCAGGTGGCGGACGAATACCAGCAGGCGCTGCGTGACGTGGTGTCTTATGCCGTTCAGGCGGGCATTCCCACCCCGACCTTCTCGGCGGCTATCGCCTATTACGACAGCTACCGTTCCGCGGTATTGCCCGCCAACCTGATTCAGGCCCAGCGCGACTACTTTGGCGCGCATACCTATAAGCGTACCGATAAAGAAGGCGTATTCCACACCGAGTGGCTGGAATAACCTCGATCTTCGTTCCCGTCTTTCCGCGTCCCTGGCTTTTTAGCGTCGTCTCTGCCTTTTCACCGTCGTCCCTGCCTCTTCACCGTCGTCCCTGCGGTAGTAGGCAGGGACCCGCATTTGATGGGGTGCGGCACCGCCTGTTTAGCGGTAACCCAGCAAATCATTACCCTGGCGCAAAACACGCTGCGGCTGGACGTGCAGGAAACCCTGTTTCTGGCATTAAGCGATCATATTAATTTTGCCGTTCAGCGCCATAAAAAGGGGCAGACTATTAAAAACGCCCTGCTGTGGGATATAAAGCAGTTCTACGGCAGCGAATATGCGGTGGGGCTGGAGGCGTTATCGTTAATTCGCTCCAGGCTGGATATCGACCTGCCGGAAGATGAGGCGGGTTTTATCGCTCTGCATTTAGCCAACGCCCGGAATAACAGCGATATGCACAGCACCATGCAAAGCGCCGGCATTATTAAAGATATCCTGACGATTCTGAAATACGATCCGCATATTAAATTTGATGAAAACTCACTGGATTATCATCGTCTTATCACGCATCTCAAGTTTTTTGCCTTACGCTTGTTGAATCGTAATACCGTGAGTCACGGCGACGACGGTATTTATCAGGGCATTAAGGAACTGATGCCGCAGGCCTTCTCCTGTGCGCTGAAAGTGTATGACTATGTGGAGAAAAACTATCACTGCCAGCTGACTACCGATGAAATCATGTTCCTGACCATCCATATCAACCGCCTGCAAAAGCACCCATAGCCGCTGCCCGCCGGCGCGGTTTCCCCGTTTTATCAGTAAGCCGTCCGAATCGTGACAGGAATAAGTAGGCGAATGTAACCAACTGTTTATTTGCTTCTTTTCAGGAAGATTCCGCATTGCCCGCTTATTGGCGGCCTCCTATGATTCGCCTGGTGAAGTCACAATAAAACAGAGGTAAATATGAGTCGTATTTTTAAAATCATCGGGGTTGTTGCTTTGATTACCGCATTAAGCGGTTGCCTGTTTCCGCCTCCGGGCGGCGGTGGCGGTCATGGCGGAGGTGGCGGCGGCGGTCCGCACGGCGGCTTCCAGGACGTGCACGGTGGCCCAGGCCCGCGTTAATTTCTGTTGCACATAACGTAAAACGCCGGATAACGATATCGTTATCCGGCGTTTTTTCACTAAAAAATCCATTTCTTTATCTGAATCTCCATATGGTCTACATAAAATTATCAAAAAAGATAATTTTATGTAGACCATATAGGTTGTGTTATCTATGATATCAGTGGGCGCATAGCAGAAATTAAAAGGTGCGGGATGACACAGCAGGAACTTCGTACGGTATTGCAGCAATGGGATAAACATGGCGAGTGGCTTTTCACGATTAATGAACTCGCGCTTATGTTTCCCAACGAAACGCGTTCCCAGTTACGGCTTTCATTGCATAGGCATGTTGCAACGGGGGTATTGATTCGTATTTCCAAAGGAGTGTATGCCAATGGTGATGCGCGCTCGCGACCCTTTTATGTTTTGGAGGCTATTGCACAAAAGTTACGTGCGTATGAGATGAACTATATTTCTCTGGAGTCTGCATTGTCGGAATATGGACGTATTTCTCAGGTGCCGATAGGATTACTGACTTTAATGACGACAGGGCGTTCAGGTTTTTTTCTTACTCCCTGGGGAAATATTGAGTTTATCCATACCAAGAGAACGCCTCCTGCCATTTTGAGCGCCACTTTTTTTTCGCAGGAAAGAAATATACTTTTTGCCACAGAAGAAACGGCTCTGCGTGATTTAAAAGTGGTAGGCAGAAATCTTGACCTGGTTGAAATTCGACAGGAAAAATATGAGCATGGATAATAATATATTATTGGCAAAGGCTAGAACATATGCGGAGCACAACCCTTCTTCGTTGGGAGCGGTGATTAAGGAACTTTTGCATTATGATATTATAAATGTGCTCAATAAGCTGAAAGCCTTTGAAAAAGGGATTACTTTCCAGGGAGGAACAGCCCTGCGTCTGGTGTATGGCGGGCGTCGTTTCTCTGAGGATCTCGATTTTGCTGCCGGTCATGATTTTAATCCCGACCGGGTAAAAGGTTTATCAGCAGAGTTACAGCGATATATTGAACATCGGTATCAATTGCCCTGTACGGTAAAGGAACCTAAATTACGGGGAATGGATGGCGTTGCGGTAGATACCTGGCAACTGGCCGTTACTACACAGCCAGAAAAACGCGATGAGCCCCAGCAAAGGATCAAAATCGAATTTGCCTGTGTGAATGCCATCACTAAAACATTAAGATTTATCGAGCCCGCTTTTGATGCGGAAAAATCATCAAGAACAATGGTACTCGTTGAGTCGGCGGAAGAAATTTTTGCCGATAAGATTATCGCCGCCGGGAATCGGACTTATTTTAAGGCGCGTGATTTATTTGACATTAAATTTCTTAGCGACAGACAAATTACGTTCGATATTCAGCATGTCATTCAAAAGGTAGATGACTATCATATTGATATGAAAAGCTTTGTTGACAGGCTCTCTGCCTATTGCGAACTGTTGGAGCTTACTGAAATCGGGGATAAATGGCGGCAGGAGATGAGTCGTTTCGCGACGGCGGAACTGACCCCGGTACTGAATCATCCCGCTTTTTGGCCGTCTGCCCGGCGGCAGGTACAAGACGTGATTATGCAGGCAGTCAGGCAACTTGAATCCTATATTTCTGGTAATGACGTTAAATCTGATAAAGATATTTTCAAACTTTAATAAAGGTCTACATAAAATTATCAGAAAAGATAATTTTATGTAGACCTTTCTGCCATCAGATGCAGATTCCGGACTACCGTGGAGATGGCGGTGGTGGTATTCGCTGGGGACGCCGGGAATATTTATGGTCTCTCCCCGACGCCGCCCATCACCGCACGCCGCCGGCAACCATCGATAACAGATGCTGAACGGGGTAGTGCCGCGTAATACCCCGCTGACGCAGCTGCCAGCGCAGTTTCTCCACGTCGTGATAGCGGCCGTCGAGCAACAATCCCACCACGCTGCCGCTGTGCGCCACGTTTAAACCGTAAATACCGCTGGCTTCGACCAGATCCAATAGATCGCCAAAGGCGGGTTTGGGCAACGTCCGCTGACTGGCGCCGGCGCTGATGACGCAGGCTTCTCCCAGCCTGTGGGGATCCCGCTGTTCAACCGCGCGGCGGAACCGCCGCCAGGCGCGCTCCAGCGCGTCGGCATCGTCCAGCAACGCCTGCCGGCGATCGCGGCGGTGAAAGTCAAGGGTGTTGAGGGTCAGCGGGCTTTCCAGCAGCAAAATATCCATCCGCGGCTGCCAGTCACAGGAAATCGCCGTGGCGGCGGTTTGATGATCGAACAGCGTCAACTGGCGAAACAGGGTGCTGTCGGTCGGTTCCAGCCGAACGCAGAGCGCGGCAATTTCGGCTTCATCCAGCGTTTGTCCGATATGGCGGGCGGTTGCCAGCGCGGTGGCGGCCAGATCCGCCGTGCTGCTGGCCATGCCTTTGGCGACGGGGATGGTGGAGGAAAAATCAATATGCAGGCCGCGCCCGCCCTCCGCGGGCAGGCCGAAGTGCGCGAGCACCGCTTGCAGCATGCGGCGCATGCGCGGGCGCTCGGTTAATCCGGGGGCGCCGTCCGTTACCGCGACTTCGCTGAACCACTCTACCGGGCAGGAGATCAGCTTTTCGCCGCCGAGGATCCACCCCTGGAGCAGTTCGCCGCAGGACGCCGGGCAGCGCGCTTCAGCCATCCGCGAATATCCGGCGCAGCGCGGCGACCAGCCGCCGGTTATCGGCGGCGCTTTTAACGGCCACCCGGTAATGGTCGGCGGTCAGCCCCGGATAGTTGGCGCAGGAGCGGATAAGAATACGCTGTTCCAGCAACGCCTGTTGCAGATCGGTCTGGGCGCGCAGGCAGCGCAGAAAAATATAGTTGGCCGTCGGTCGCCAGACCTGCAGCTCGGGCATGGCGGCCAGCTCCCGGTAAAGCCACGCCTGCTGCTGCGCCAGCCAGCGGCGGGTGGCGGCGATATAGGGCGCGTCGTCCAGCACTGTCTCTCCCGCCAGCGCGGCGAAGGCGTTGATGGTCCACGGCTCCCGCGATTGCTTCATGGCCGCAACGGCCGCCCGGTCGCCGCTCGCCAGATAGCCGAGGCGCAGGCCGGGAATGGCGAAAAATTTGGTCAGCGAACGCAGGATATACAGGTGGGGGAAGGCGGATAATTGCGGGATAAAGCCCGCCTCCCGCGGCAGAAAGTCGATAAAGGCCTCATCGATAATCAAGGCGGTACGGCGCAGCCGGCAGCGTTCGGCAACGGCCTGTAGCAGCCCGGCGTCCGGCATTAGTCCGGTGGGGTTATTCGGCGTGGCGATAAACAGGCAGTCGTAGCGGACGTTGTCCAGCGCGCTCAGCAGACGGGCGTCGGGTTGAAAACCGTCGGCTTCATCCATGGCGTAGTCGTCAATCTCACAGCCGACGCGCTGCAAGGCGCGCCGATATTCCGCAAATCCCGGCGTCAACAGTAACGCCCGCCGCGGGCGCAGGTATTGCACTACGGCATAAATCAGTTCGGTGGCGCCGTTTCCGGCGATAATATTGTCGGCGGCGCAGCCGTGAGCGCGGGCCAGCGCCGCGTGAAGCGCCCGATACGCCACGTCGGGATAACGTTCGGCGCGCTCAAGCTGGCTGACAATCGCGGCCTTCAGCGTGTCGGGCATCCCCAACGGATTGATATTGGCGCTGAAGTCAATAATCTCGCCGGCATCCAGGCCGGTTTTTAACGCCATCTCCAGCACATTGCCGCCATGTTCGCTCATTACGCTCTGATATCCCTGCAATAACTATGGATGTCAGCGTACCATAAGCGACGGAATGGCGGCTAGGTTGCCCGCGGCGCCGGAGCGGCGGGCGAGGGGTTAAAAGCTGGCTTTCAACGACGCGATATCGATAACGAAGCGGTAGTGCACTTCGCTTTTCAACATACGCTCATAGGCGGTGTTGATGGACTGTATATCGATCATTTCAACGTCGCAGGTAATGCCGTGCTCGGCGCAGAAGTCCAGCATTTCCTGCGTTTCCGCAATCCCGCCGATCAGCGAACCGGCAATCGACTTACGTGCCATCACCAGCGCGCCGCTGTGCACCGTCGGCTCAATGGGTTCAATCAGACCCACCAGGATCAGCGTCCCGTCGCGTTTCAGCGTGCTCAGGTAGGGGTTAAGGTCGTGCTGCATCGGCACCGTATCCAGAATAATATCGAAGCGGTTGGCGACCTCTTTTAACTGCGCCTCATCGGTGGAGATCACCACGTGGTCGGCCCCCAGACGGCGCGCTTCCTGCTCTTTGCCCGGCGAGCGGGTGAATAGCGTGACGTCCGCGCCCATCGCTTTGGCGAACTTCAGCCCCATATGACCCAGACCGCCGAGACCGACGACCGCCACCTTGTCCCCCGGCCCGACGTTCCAGTGCTTCAGCGGCGAGTAGGTGGTGATGCCGGCGCACAGCAGCGGCGCGGCGGATTTCATATCCAGCTTGTCGGACATGCGGAGCACGAACTTGTCGGACACCACAATCCGTTCCGAGTAGCCGCCGAAGGTCGGCAGGCCGTCGTGGCGATCGACGCCGCCGTAAGTGCCGGTCGGCCCTTCAACGCAGTACTGTTCCAGCCCGTCGTCACAGGCGTCGCAGCTTTGACAGGAGTCCACCATACAGCCGACGCCCACCCAGTCGCCTTCTTTGAAGTTTTCCACCAGCTTGCCGACGCTGACCACCTTGCCGACGATTTCATGGCCGGGCACCACCGGATACAGGCTGTTTTTCCACTCGTTGCGCGCCATATGAATGTCGGAATGGCACACGCCGCAGTAGACGATATCGATCGTTACATCGTTGTCCCGCGGATCGCGGCGCACGAACTGATGGGGAACTAACGGGCTGCTCGCGTCGAGAGCAGCAAAGCCACGTATATTTTGCATTGCAATTTTCCTCTTTGTTTTTGCACCACATCAAGAGATCGAATTGAAAACTCAGTATGATCTGGCGCTAATGATTCACGTAATTTAGCCAACAGCCGGGTCAGCAAGCGCTTTCGCGCCCGAACTGAGTGAGTAACGTATTAAATAGTAAGATAAACAGCAAAAATACAGTTATCGCCGTCAGGTAAATGTCGCGATGGGCATCAGAGCCGTTGACGCGCCGGAGTTGTGGTATTGGACCCGCCGCGTCGCCAGTTAGTTCAATGATAACCCATTACGACCGGGAAGGAGGTGTAAATCCTCCGCAGCCCCCGCTGCTGTGATGCCGACGAACCCGTTAATACCACTGATCGAACGATCGGGAAGGAACGGGGGAGGATGACGCAGAGCCAGAAGACCGACCTGACGATAACGCCCGCAGCGACCGGCGTTAACGGCGATTCAACTCTTTCGGCGGGAAATGAGTTGTCATCCGATACGCGCGGCGGCGGCGCCGTGTTCGCGTGTCCCGTTGACAGCGTATTTCCCGGCCGGCACGTCGGGATTTATATGCCATGTTCAGATAAACAAGGGCCAGGTAGCCAAGGGCCGGGTAAAAAAGCGTTTGTTATTGCCGGCACCGGCAGCGGCTGCGGCAAAACCACCGTGACGCTGGGGATCCTGCGGGCGCTGATGCAACGCGGATTAGCCGTACAGCCGTTTAAAATCGGGCCGGACTATCTGGACAGCGGCTGGCACAGCGCCGTGTGCGGGGTGACTTCGCGCAACCTTGACGCCTTTATGCTCCCCGCGGCAACGCTGAACGGCCTGTATAAGCAGCATATCCGCCGCGCGGACGTGGCGATAATCGAAGGGGTGATGGGGCTGTACGACGGCTACGGCACCGATCCCGACTATTGCAGCAGCGCGGCGATGGCGAAACAGCTGGGCTGTCCGGTGATTTTGCTGGTGGACGGCAAGGCGGTGTCCACCTCGGTGGCGGCCACCGTGATGGGCTTTTGCCGTTTCGATCCGGCGCTGAATATCGCCGGCGTGATTGTTAACCGCGTTAACTCGGCGGGGCACTATGAGCTGCTGCGCCATGCCATCGAGCGCTACTGCGCCATTCCGGTGCTGGGCCGCCTGCCGGTGATGGAGGAGGTGGCGCTGCCGTCCCGCCACCTCGGCCTTATTCCCGCCCGGGAACAGACCCATGACGACCTGCGCTGGCAACGTCTGGCCCGGCAGGTGGAGCAGACCATCGATCTCGACCGCCTGCTGGCGCTGTGCGCCGTCGCCGCCCTGCCGGCGGGGGAGCCGCCGGCGTTGCCGGACCCCGCGTTGGCGGACGGTCTGACGCTGGCGCTGGCGGACGACGAAGCCTTCAACTTCTACTATCAGGATAATCTCGACCTGCTGGAGCAGGCCGGGGTGCGTCTGCGCCGTTTTAGCCCGCTGCACGACCGCCAACTCCCGGATTGCCAGATGATCTATATCGGCGGCGGTTATCCGGAGATCCACGCCGCGCGGCTGGCCGCCAATACCCCGATGCATGCCGCCCTGCGGAATGCCCACCGCATGCGGATCCCGCTGTACGCCGAGTGCGGCGGACTGATGTATCTGGGCGACGAACTGATCGACGCCGACGGCCGGCGGCACGCGATGGCGGGCATTCTGCCCGGCGTAAGCCGCATGGGAAAACGCCTTACCCGCTTCGGCTACTGCCAGGCGCAGGCCGGCCGCGACACCTTATTGGCCGCCCGCGGCGAGGTGCTGCGCGGCCACGAGTTCCATTACTCCGATTTTTCCACCGCGCTGCCGCCGGCGTTCGACTGCGTCAAATGGCGCGACGGCGCGGTGATCCAGCAGTGGCAGGGCGGCTACCAGCTCGAGCAGACCTGCGCCAGCTATCTGCATCTGCATTTCGCCCAGCGGCCGGGATTGCTGAACCGCTGGCTTGGTCGCGCCAGGAGCCTGCTATGACGCTGAGCGCCTGGTTTTGCGCCTTTTTACTCGACTGCTGGCTGGGAGACCCGCCCCATTGGCCGCACCCGGTGCGCTGGATCGGCCGGCTGATTTCCTGGCTGCATCGCGGCATTCGCGCCCGCTGTCGCAGCGAACGGGCGCTGAGGATCGGCGGCGGCGTGCTGTGGCTGGCGGTGGTAGGGACGACCGGCGCGCTGAGCTGGGGCGTGTTGGCGCTGCTGACGGCGCTCCATCCGTGGCTCGGCTGGCTGGCGCAGGTGTGGATGATTTACACCCTGCTGGCCGGTCGCTGCCTGAGCGACGCCGCGCTGGCGGTGCACGGGGCGTTGCGCCACGGCACGCTGGAAGAAAGCCGCCGCCGGCTGTCGTGGATCGTCGGGCGGGATACCGCACGGCTCGAAAAACCGCAGATAACCCGCGCCGCGGTGGAAACCGTGGCGGAGAACAGCGTCGATGGAGTGATCGCGCCGCTGTTTTACCTGCTGCTCGGCGGCGCGCCGCTGGCGATGGCCTACAAGGCGGTGAATACCCTCGACTCCATGGTGGGCTACAAAAACGCCCAATACCGCGCCATCGGCTACGTATCCGCCCGGATGGACGACCTGGCCAATCTGCTGCCGGCGCGGCTGAGCTGGCCGCTGCTGAGCGTGGCCGCCTGGCTGCTGCGCGCCGACTATCGCCAGGCGTGGCGCATCGGCTGGCGCGATCGCCGTCAGCACGCCAGCCCCAACTGCGCCTGGCCGGAAGCCACCGTGGCCGGAGCGCTGGGCGTGCGGCTGGGCGGCCCCAATAACTATTTCGGCGCGCGGGTGGAGAAACCCTGGATAGGCGATGCGCGCCGGGAGATCGCGCCGGATGATATCCCGCGCAGCATCCGGCTGATGCAGGTCGCCTCGTTGCTGGCGCTGCTGCTGTTTAGCGGCGTCCATCTTCTGCTGGCGGCCGCATGGACGGCATAGAACAAGGAACCGGCTTATGACTTACCTGCGGCATCCGCAACAGATTGAGCAGCAAAGCATGGCGATCATCGGCGACATTATCGCCCGCGAGCGTCCGGACTACCGTTTCGCCGATGCGGCGCAGGAAGCGGTGATCAAACGGGTGATCCACACCACCGCGGATTTCGACTGGCTGGACGTGCTGTGGTTTACGCCGCAGGTGCTGACGCGCATCGCCGACGGCCTGCGCGCCGGCTGCGTGCTCTATACCGATACCACCATGGCGCTGTCGGGGATCAATAAAACCCTGCTGGCGCGACTGGGCTGCGAATGCCGCTGCTTTATCAGCGATCCCCGGGTGGTGGCGCGGGCGCAGGCGGAAACCATCACCCGCTCGATGGCGGCGGTGGATATCGCGCTGGATGAGCCGGGCGACAAGCTGTTCGTCTTCGGCAACGCGCCGACCGCGCTGTTCCGCTTACTGGAGCGCCAGGCGTCGCCGCTGGCGGTAATTGGCGTGCCGGTGGGATTCGTCGGCGCGGCGGAGTCGAAAGAAGCGCTGATGCGCAGCGGGCTGCCGTGCATCGCCGCGGCGGGACGCAAAGGGGGCAGCAACGTGGCGGCGGCGATCGTCAACGCCATTTTGTACCCTATCCGGGAGACGCTGTGAAAAACCATCCGCAAAATTCCGGCGCGCAGCTGGATACGGTGTGGCACAAGGGCAGGCAGTACCGCAAAGGCTACACCACCGGCTCCTGCGCCACCGCCGCGGCGAAAGTGGCGGCGCTGATGGCGCTGCGCCAGCAGGTGATCGATCAGATCTCCATCGTCACCCCCTCCGGCGTCACGCTCTATCTCAACGTGGAGCAGCCGCTGATTGAAGGCCAATGCGCCACGGCGGCGATCCGCAAGGACGGCGGCGACGACGTGGACGCCACCCACGGCATGCTGATCTTTGCCCGGGTGACCCTGCGCGAGCACGCCGACATCCGTATCCGCGGCGGCGCAGGCGTCGGCACCGTGACCCGCAAAGGCATCGGCCTCCCGGTGGGCGGCCCGGCGATCAACCGCACCCCGCTGCAAACCATCGAAGCCGGCGTCCGCGAGGCGATCGGCCCGGCGCGCGGCGCGGAAGTAGAGATTTTCGCCCCGGAAGGCGAAGAGCGGGCCAAAAAAACCTATAACGCGCGGCTGGGGATCCTCGGCGGCATTTCCATTATCGGCACCACCGGTATCGTCACGCCGATGTCGGAAGAGAGCTGGAAGCGTTCGCTGGCGCTGGAGCTGGAAATGAAGCGCGCCGCCGGCGAGGACCGGGTCATTCTGGTGCCCGGCAACCACGGCGAGCGCTTTGTGCGCGAGCATCTGGGCCTCGACGCGCAGCGGGTGGTGACCATGAGCAACTTTGTCGGCTACATGTTGCAGGAAGCGGTGCGGCTGGGCTTCCGCCAGGTGACGCTGATCGGTCATCCCGGCAAGCTGGTGAAGGTAGCGGCCGGCATTTTTCACACCCACAGCCATATCGCCGACGGGCGCATGGAAACTCTGATCGCCCATCTGGCCCTGATGGGCGCGCCGCATGATTTATTGCTGGCGGTGAATCGGTGCGACACCACCGAGGCGGCGATGGAGCTGATCGCCGAGCGCGGCTTTCAGGCGGTGTACCCGCGTCTGGCGCAGCGGATTTGCCAGCGGGTGGACGAGATGCTGCGTTTTTCCGCCTCGCCGCCGCGCGTCGATGCCGTGCTGTTCGCTTTCGATAATAGCGTGTTGGGAACCAACCGCCCGCTGCCCGACATTCTGGAGGCGCTGCGATGATCGTGGTGGTGGGCATCGGGCCCGGCGCGCTGGCGCATCTGACGCCGGAGGCGCAGCGGGAGATTGCGCGCGCCGAGGTATTGGTGGGCGGCGCCCGGCATCTGGCGCTGTTTCCCGCTTTCGCCGGCGTTACCCGGCGGCTTGACGCCGATCTGCCCGCGCTGGCGGCGTGGCTCGACGGGCAAAAGCACCGTCGGGTGGTGGTGCTGGCCTCCGGCGATCCGCTGCTGTACGGCATCGGCAAGCTGCTGTGCGCCCATTTCGCCGCGGCCGATCTGCGCCTGGTGCCCGGCATCAGCGCGGTGCAATACCTCTGTTCCCGCGCGGCGCTGGATATGAACGATCTCTACCTTACCAGCAGCCACGGCCGCGAGCCGGATTTCGACTGGATTTTGCAGCATGACAAGGTGGCGATGGTGACCGACGGACGCATCGGGCCGCGCGCCATTGCCGACGCCATCCTGCAACGCCGGCTCGTCCGCACGCTGATTATCGGCGAGAACCTCTCCCTGCCGGATGAGCGCATCCACCGCCTGCAGCCGCAGGCGGTGGCGCAACGCTATGACATGAACGTGGTGGTGATCCTCAATGAAAGATGAAGAATTTTTACGCGGCCGGCGCGTTCCGATGACCAAAGAGCCGGTGCGCTTACTGGCGCTGGAACGGCTGGAACTGGAGGAGGCGGCGCTGCTGATTGACGTCGGCGCCGGAACCGGCAGCGTGGCGCTGGAGGCGGCGCGGCGTTTTCCCCGGCTTCGGGTCGCGGCGATTGAGCGCAACGCGGCGGCGCTGGCGCTGATTGAGGAAAATTGCCGCCGTTTCGGCTGCCGCAATGTGGAGATTATCCCCGGCGACGCGCCGCTGCCGCTGGAGGTCACGGCGGACGCGGTGTTTATCGGCGGCAGCGGCGGCCGGCTCACCGCGCTGATTGACTGGGCGCTGGCGCACCTGCGCCCCGGAGGCCGTCTGGTGCTGACCTTTATCCTGCTGGATAACCTCAATCAGGCGCTGGCGCATTTGGGGCAACTGCCGGTGAGCGCGCTGGAATGCACGCAATTACAGGTTTCCGCGCTGACGCCGCTGGGCGACGGCCGTTATTTTAAACCGGCCAACCCGACCTATCTTATTTCTTGCCGCAAGGAGGCAAACCATGCTTGAACAGGCAGAAATCACGCCTGACGTGAGCAACGCCAAAAACTTTGATGCCCGCAAGGTGTGGTTCGTGGGCGCCGGGCCCGGCGACCGCGAATTGATTACGCTGCAAGGCTATCGCCTGTTGCAGCAGGCGGACGTGGTGATCTACGCCGGGTCGCTGATTAATACCGAATTGCTCGACTACTGTTCGCCGCAGGCGGAATGCCACGACAGCGCCGCGCTGGCGCTGGGCGAAATCGTCGAACTGATGGTGAACGGCGTGCGCGCCGGCAAGCTGGTTGTGCGGCTGCAAACCGGCGATCTCTCGCTGTATGGTTCGATTCGCGAGCAGGGGGAGGCGCTGGCGCAACAGGATATCGGCTTCGTTTCGGTGCCGGGCGTCAGCGCGTTTCTGGGGGCGGCCGCCCAGCTCGGGGTGGAATACACCGTGCCGCAGGTGGCGCAGAGTCTGATTATCACCCGCATTGAGGGGCGCACGCCGATGCCGCCGCTGGAACAGCTGGAGGCGTTCGCCGCGCACCAAACCTCGATGGCGATTTTCCTGTCGGTGCAGAATATCGACGGGGTGACGGCACGGCTGATCGCCGGCGGCTATCCGGCAACCACGCCGGTGGCGGTGGTGTACAAGGCCACCTGGCCGGAAAGCCGCACGGTGCGCGGCACGCTGGCGGATATCGCCGGACAGGTGCGCGCCGCCGCCATCTGCAAAACCGCGCTGATTCTGGTGGGCGCCTTTCTCGGCGATGAGTACCACTTTTCCCGCCTCTATGACGCGGAGTTTAGCCATGAATACCGCCCGGCCTGAATCGATAGCGCTGTTCTGTCTGACGCCCGGCGGCGTACGTCTCGCCCGGCGCATCCGGGCGCATATGCCGCTGACCTGCTTTACCAGCGAAAAACTGCTGGAGCCGGGATTTATCGCCTTTGACGGCAGCTTCGCCGACACCCTGCGCGCCGCCTTTCAGCGCTACGCCGCGCTGGTGGTGGTCGGCGCGACCGGCATCGCGGTGCGGGCGATTGCGCCGCTGTTAAACGACAAGCTGAGCGACCCGGCGGTGGTGGTGATCGACGAACGGGGGCAGCACGTTATCAGCCTGCTCTCCGGCCACGTCGGCGGCGCCAACGCGCTGACCCGCCGTCTGGCGGATCTGCTGGGGGCCGATGCGGTGATCACCACCGCCACCGATGTTAACCAGTTGGCGGCGCTGGATACGCTGGCCGCGGAGTTGGAGGCGGAACTGGCGGATTTCCGTGCGGCGGTAAAAACGGTGAACCAGATGCTGGTCAGCGGGCAGCGCGTCGGGCTGTGGTGGGACGAGCCGCTGCTCGGCGAGCGCTCGCGCTGCGATGTGCGCGGGTTTATCCCGGCGGCGCGTCTCGATGCTTTGCCGCCGCTGGACGCGCTGGTATGCGTCACCCTGCGCGACCGGCTGCCTGAACTGCCGCTGCCGGTTTTCAAGCTGGTGCCGCGCCGGGTGGTGGCGGGGATCGGCTGCCGGCGGAACACCGCGCTGCAAACGCTGGAGGAACTGCTGTCGCGGCAGCTGGCGGAAAACCGGCTTGATCCGCTGGCGCTGCGGGCCATCGGCAGCGTCGATATTAAACGGGACGAACCGGCGCTGCAGCAGCTGGCGCAGCGCCGCGGCGTGCCTTTTACGCTGTTCGGCGTCGATGCGCTGCGTCCGCATGAACGGCGTTTTCCGGCCTCCGAATTTGTGCGCCGCACGCTGGGCGTCGGCAGCGTTTCGCAACCGGTGGCCTGGCTGATGAGCGGCGGCAACCTGATTGGCCCTACCCTGCGTCAGCAGGGGGTCACCATTACTTTAGGAATAGCTTTGGGAGTAGCGCAATGTTAACCGTAATCGGCATAGGGCCGGGCAGCGAAGCCATGATGACGCAGGAGGCCATTGCGGCGATTCAGCAAGCGGAAATCGTGGTGGGATACAAAACCTACACCCATCTGGTGAAACGCCTGACCGGCGACAAGCAGGTGATCAAAACCGGCATGTGCAAAGAGATCGAACGCTGTCAGACGGCCATCGATCTGGCGCTGTCAGGCCGCAACGTCGCGCTGATCAGCAGCGGCGACGCCGGTATTTACGGCATGGCCGGGCTGGTGCTGGAACTGGTCGGCCGGCAGCGTCTCGATCTGGAGGTGCGGCTGGTGGCGGGCATCACCGCCAGCATCGCCGCCGCGTCGCTGCTGGGCGCGCCGCTGATGCACGATTTCTGCCATATCAGCCTGAGCGATCTGCTGACGCCGTGGCCGGTGATTGAAAAGCGCATCGTCGCGGCGGCGCAGGCCGACTTCGTGATCTGTTTCTACAACCCGCGCAGCCGCGGCCGCGAAGGGCATCTGGCGCGGGCGTTCGAACTGATGGCGCCCTGGACGGCGGCGCAGACGCCGGTCGGGGTGGTCAAGGCGGCGGGACGCAAGAAAGAAGAGAAGTGGATCACCACCTTCGGCGCGATGGACTTTACGCCGGTGGATATGACCAGCCTGGTGATCGTCGGCAATAAAACCACCTACTGCCGCGACGGGCTGATGATCACCCCCAGAGGCTATGAACTGTGAGCGGCCCGGCGATCCATATCTTCGGCGGCACCAGCGACGCCCGGCTGATTTGCCGGGCGCTGGACGCCGCCGGCGAGCGCTACCGGCTTTCCGTCGCCACGGCGACGGGCGCACAGCTGGCGGGCGACATTGCGGGCGAGGTGGTGGTCGGGCGGATGGATGCGGACGCCATAACGGACTACCTTGCCGCGCGGCGGGTGCGCTGGGTGATTGACGCTTCGCACCCCTACGCCGACGCGCTGCATCACAACGTGGCGGCGGCCTGTCGCCGTTTATCTCTGCCGCTGACCCGCTATCAGCGGCCCAGCGACATCGACGCCATCGACCATCCGCTGCTGCACAAGGTGGAGAGCCTCGACGCGGCCTGCGCCGTCGCCCGTTCGCTGGGGCCGCGCGTACTGCTGACCACCGGCAGCAAGGAACTGGCGGCCTGGCGGCAGCGGCTGCCGGAAAAATACCTGCTGGCGCGGGTGTTGCCGACGGCGGCGGTGCTGGCGCAGTGCGAGGCGCTGGGGCTGGGCGTGGAGCAGATTATCGCCCAGTGCGGGCCGTTCAGCGCCGAATTTAATCAGGCGCTGTATCAACACTGTCGGCCGGACGTGGTGATCACCAAAGAGTCCGGCGCGCCGGGCGGCTACCGGCAAAAGGCGGCGCCCTGTCTGGCATTGAATATTCCCTGCATCGTGGTGCGCCGTCCCGCGGCGTCGGCGGACGCGCAGGAACAGGTCGCCACGCTGGAGGCGTTTATCCGGCGGCTGGCCGACTGGCAGAGACAACGAGGAAAATAGTATGAAAAAAGCACTGCTGATTATCAGTTTCGGCACCAGCTACCCGCAAACCCGGCAGAAGAACATTGACGCCTGCGAGCGGCATCTGGCGGCCGCCTATCCCGAACGGGAGCTGTTTCGCGCCTTTACGTCGGAAATGATTATCCGCAAGCTGCGGGAGCGCGACGGCCTGCGGGTGGATAACCCGGCTCAGGCGCTCGACCGGCTGGCGCAGGCGGGCTACCAGGACGTGGCGGTGCAGTCGCTGCACGTGATCAACGGCGATGAGTATGAAAAGGCGGCTACGGAGGCGCGGGCGTTTGCGCCCCGTTTCCAGCGGCTGGCGCTGGGCGCGCCGCTGCTCAGCGGTTTTGATGACTACCGGCAGGTAATGAGCGCGCTGCGCGGGCAGATGCCGCCGCTGGCCGCCGATGAGCGGGTGGTGTTTATGGGGCACGGCGCCAGCCATCACGCCTTTTCAGCCTATGCCTGCCTCGATCACCTGATGGCGTCGCAGCAGTTTCCCGCGCTGGTGGGGGCGGTGGAAAGCTATCCGGAGATCGACCATATCATTCTGCGCCTGCGACAGCAGGGGGTGCGTAAAGTCCACCTGATGCCGCTGATGCTGGTGGCGGGCGATCACGCCGTCAACGATATGGCGTCGGACGAGGAGGCGTCGTGGAAATCACGGCTCGAGGCGGCGGGGATCGCCGTCCAGTGCTGGCTGCAGGGGCTGGGGGAAAACCCGCTGATCCGCGAGATGTTCGCCCGGCATCTCGACGCCGCGCTGCGCCGCAACGACCGGGAGGCGGCATGACGCGCGGCAGGCTGTACGCCCTGGGCGTCGGCCCCGGCGCCGGCGATTTGATCACCGTGCGCGCCGCCCGTCTGCTAGGCACCCTCGATATTCTGTATGCGCCGGCGGGACGCAAAGGCGGAGACAGTCTGGCGTTATCCATCGTGCGCGAGTATCTGGCGCCGGCGACGGAAATCCGCATCCGCCATTTTCCCATGAGCGCCGAAAACGACGAGAAAGAAGCGGTGTGGGACGAGATGGCGCAGCGGCTGACGGACGACGTCGCCGACGGCAAGCGGGTGGGTTTTATCACCCTGGGGGACGCGATGTTGTTCAGCACCTGGGTGTTCCTGCTGGCGCGGATTGGGCGGCAGCCGTGGCTGGAAATCGTGCCGGGGGTGACTTCTTTCGCCGCCATCGCCGCGCGCGCCGCGCTGCCGCTGGCGATGGAAAAACAGTCGCTGGCGGTGATGCCCTGCACCGCGCCGCCGGCGCAGCTGGAGCAGGCGCTTCGCAGCCATGACTGCGTGGTGCTGATGAAGGTCTACGGCCATTTCGCCGCGGTGCGCGAGCTGCTGGCGCGGCTTGATCTTTTGGATCACGCCCTGCTGATGTCCGACGCCTCGCTGCCGGGCGAACGGTGCTGGCGCCGTCTGGATCGGGTCGGCGACGAGCAGAAATTACCCTATTTCTCCACCATTCTGGTGAATAAACGGGTCAGGCAGGAAGAAGACGATATGGCGTAGAGCACGGCGCTTCCGGTGTTCCCGGCGTCACCGGCGCGCGTCTCCGGCGTCACCGGCGCGCGTCCCCGGCGTCATCCCCGCGCAGGCGGGGATCTGCTCCAGCAGCGGCGCCGCCATTGGAAAGATTCCTGCCTGCGCAGGAATGACGGAGGGGGGGGGAATAGCGGCGTAAATATAAAAACTCAACAATGAATTCGACAAATCCTGGCGTTCTGAGGAGTAACCAATGGAACAACAACTAAAGAAACTCTCGCTATCCGCGCTGGCGGTAGCGCTGTTACTGATGCTGGCGCCGCAGGAGGCGTTCGCCATGCATATTATGGAAGGCTTTCTGCCGCCGCTGTGGGCGCTGGCCTGGTGGGTGCTGTTTCTGCCCTGCCTGTTTCTGGGCCTGATGCGGCTACGCCGGATCGTCAGCGAGGACGGCAACCAGAAAGTACTGCTGGCGCTGTGCGGCGCGTTTATTTTCGTGCTTTCGGCGCTGAAAATCCCCTCGGTGACCGGAAGCTGCTCGCATCCCACCGGCGTCGGCCTGGCGGTGATCCTGTTCGGCCCGGCGGTGGTGGCGGTGCTGGGGGCGATCGTGCTGCTGTTTCAGGCGCTGTTGCTGGCGCATGGCGGCCTGACCACCCTGGGCGCCAACGGCATGTCGATGGCGGTCATCGGGCCGGTGGTCGGCTATCTGGTGTGGCGGCTGGCCTGCAAGGCCGGGCTGCGCCGCGACGTCGGGGTGTTCCTGTGCGCCATGCTGGCCGACCTGACCACCTATTTCGTCACCTCGCTGCAGCTTGGCGTGGCGTTCCCGGACCCGCAGTTGGGCATAACCGGCTCAATGCTTAAATTTATCGGCATCTTCTGCCTGACGCAGATTCCCATCGCCATCGCCGAAGGGCTGCTTACCGTGATGATTTACGATCAACTCACCAAACGGCAGATTATCCGTGCCGGGAGTCACTAAGATGAAAAAGACCTTAACGCTGTCGGCGCTGGTGATTGCGCTGGTCATTCTGCCGTTTTTTATTCCCCACGGCGGCGAATATGGCGGCTCCGACGGCGAGGCCGAAACGCTGATTACCCAGACCGCGCCGGACTATCAGCCGTGGTTCGAACCGCTGTATGAGCCCGCCAGCGGAGAAATCGAAAGCCTGCTGTTCACCCTGCAGGGATCGCTGGGCGCCGCGGTGATTTTTTACATCCTGGGCTACTATCGGGGCAGGTACAGCGGCCATGCTGGGAATTGATAAGCTGAGCTACCGGAGCCGCTGGAGCCAGGTAGGGCCGATGCGCAAACTGGCGCTGTACCTGCTGTTTTTGACGCTGGCGATGAGCTGCCCGCCGCTGTATCAGGCGTTGCTGCTGGGCTTTATCGCCGTATTCACCTGCTGGCTGTTGCGGGTCGGGCCGCTGCGCTATCTGAAGTGGCTGGCGGTGCCGCTGGGGTTTCTGCTGGTGGGGCTGATCGCTATTGTGCTGTCCATCGCTCATCGGCCGGATACCCTGCTGTGGAGCGTACCGCTGGGGCCGCTGTGGTTCGGCGTCGACCCGCAGGGGCTGCACGTCGCCAATCACACCTTCTGGCGCAGTTTGGCCGCGCTGTCGGCCACTCTGTGGTTTGTGCTGAATACGCCGTTTCCGCAGCTGATTCAGCTGCTGCAACGCTGCCGGGTGCCGAAGCTGCTGATTGAGCAGATCATGCTGACCTGGCGCTTTATCTTTATTTTTTTCGATGAGGCGATGGCCATCCATCGCGCCCAGTCGCTGCGCTTCGGCTACGTTTCGCTGAGCAGCGGCTACCGCTCGCTGTCGATGCTGGTGGGCATGCTGTTTATGCGGGTGATGACGCGCTACCAGCAGATGGTTATCTCGCTGGAGGTTAAACTGTATCAGGGGGATTTCCACCTGTGAGGAAAGGTCAGAAATGTTAGCGACCCGACAATTGAGTTTCCGCTATCAGGACGAACAGGTGCTGCAGGAGCTGTCACTGGATTTCGGCCGGCATGCGGTCACCGGGCTGGTGGGGGCGAACGGCTGCGGTAAATCGACGCTGTTTATGAATCTGACCGGGCTTTTGCGGCCGCAGGCCGGGGCGGTGCTGTGGAACGGCCGGCCGATTGATTACGGCAAGGCGGAGCTGCGCAGGCTGCGCCAGCAGGTCGCCACCGTATTTCAGGATCCGGAACAGCAGATTTTCTATACCGATATCGACAGCGATATCGCCTTTAGCCTGCGCAATCTCGGGGTTGATGAGGGGGAAATCGCCCGCCGGGTGGACAAGGCGCTGACGCTGGTGGACGCCCAGGCGTTTCGCCACAGGCCGATTCAATATCTTAGCCACGGCCAGAAAAAACGCGTGGCCGTCGCCGGCGCGCTGGTGATGGAGGCCGATTATCTGCTGCTCGACGAGCCGACCGCCGGGCTGGACCCGTCCGGGCGCGAGCAGATGATCGCCATTATCGGGCGTATCTCGGCGCAGGGGAAACGGGTGATTATTTCCAGCCATGATATCGATCTGATCTATCAGGTTTGCGACTATGTCTACGTGATGTCGCACGGCCGGGTGGTCGGCGAGGGGGAAACGGCGACGGTTTTCCTGCAACGGGAGCAGCTTCAGGCGGCGGCGCTGGTCCAGCCCTGGCTGGTCAAACTGCACTGCGAACTGGGGCTGCCGCTGTGTAAAACCGAGCAGCAGCTGTTTGCGCAACTGCGCCGGTTGCGCGGCGGGGCAACGCCATGAGCCTGTCCGTGATGTTGCAGGGCACCGCCTCCGACGTGGGGAAAAGCGTGCTGGTGGCCGGACTGTGCCGGATTTTCGCCCAGGACGGCTACCGCTGCGCGCCGTTCAAGTCGCAGAATATGGCGCTGAATTCGGGCATCACGCCGCACGGCGAGGAGATGGGGCGGGCGCAGATATTCCAGGCGGAAGCCGCCGGCATCGAACCCGACGTGCGGATGAACCCGGTATTGCTCAAGCCCACCAGCGATCGCAAATCACAGGTGGTGCTGATGGGAAAAGCGGTCTGCAATATGGATGCGGTGAGCTATCACCAGTATAAGCCGCAGTTGCAGCAGCAGATTTATCAGGTGTACCACAGCCTCGCCGGCGAGTATGACGTGATGGTGCTGGAAGGAGCGGGCAGCCCGGCGGAGATCAATCTGCGCGATCGCGATATCGTCAATATGGGCATGGCGGCGATGGCCGATGCGCCGGTGCTGCTGGTCGCCGATATCGATCGCGGCGGGGTGTTCGCCGCCATCTACGGCACGCTGGCGCTGCTGCGTCCGGAGGAAACAGCGCGGGTGAAAGGGGTGATCATCAATAAGTTTCGCGGCGACGTCGCCTTGCTCCGGCCGGGGCTGGCGCAGATTGAAGAACTGACCGGGGTACCGGTTATCGGGGTAATGCCGTGGCTGGATATAACGCTGGAGGACGAGGACGGCGTGGCGCTGCAAACCGGCAAATACCACGCTGGCGCGGCGGAAAAGGCGTTGGATATCGCCGTCGTCCGGCTGCCGCATATCGCCAACTTCAGCGACTTTAACCCGCTGGTCGCGCAGTCGGACGTCAATCTGCGTTATGTCGCCGAACCCTCGGCGCTGGCGGGGGCGGATCTGCTGATCCTTCCCGGCAGCAAAAATACCCTGGGCGACCTGCAGTGGCTGCAACGGAGCGGTTTCGCCCAGGCGCTGCTCTCGCAACATCAGGCCGGCGTGCCGATCGTCGGCATATGCGGCGGCTATCAGATGTTGGGCCGGCGGATTATCGACGGGGTGGAGTCGGACGTGGCGCAGATGGACGGCCTGGGACTGCTGGACGTGACGACCGAGTTTGCGGTGGAAAAGGTGACCACGCGGGTGAGCGGCCGCTGCGGCGACGCGCTGCCGGGCATTTTTTCCGCCGGCGCCGGCAAAGCGCTTAGCGGTTATGAAATTCATATGGGCGCTTCGCGTCTTGGCGACGGGGCAAGGCCGTTTGCCCGTCTGACCCTGAGCAACGGCCGGTCGGTGGATTACAGCGACGGGGCGGTAAACGAGGACGGCAGCGTGATCGGCAGCTATCTTCACGGCCTGTTTGATAACGGCGAGTTTACCCGCACGCTGCTGGACGCGCTGCGCCGGCGCAAAGGCATCGCGCCGTTTGCGGGCGAGGCCTTCGATTACGCCCGCCACAAACAGCGGCAGTTCGATATTCTGGCGGCAGCCATGCGGGAACATATTGATATTGAAGCGATATACGGGTTTATGGCAGCCAACTCCTCCCCCTGACAAGCGGGAGGCCGGGAGGGGGTAATGAATGGCAACGCAGATTCTTCGCCACTAGTTCTACTATAAGTAAATATCCAGAACAGGAGCAGCATGTGATCTTGATTACCGGCGGCGCCCGAAGCGGCAAAAGCGCCCTGGCGGAAAAGCTGGCGGCGCGGCGGCGCGACAAGGTGCTGTATATCGCCACCTCGCTGGTGACCGACAACGAAATGGCCGAGCGCGTACGGCTACACCGGGCCAGTCGTCCGCACCACTGGCGCACTTGGGAAGGCTATCGCGATCTCGACCGGGTGATAACGCAGCAGGCCGCGCCCGACGAAGCGGTGATCCTGGAGTGCGTCACCACCATGATCACCAATCTATTGTTTGAACAGGCGGGCGATACGCCGCCCGAACGGATGGATTTCCCGGCGATAGAAGCGCTGATCCAGCAGCAGATAGCGGCGTTGATTGCGGCCTGTACGCACAGCGCCGCGCCGATCTACCTGGTCACCAACGAGCTGGGCATGGGCATTGTGCCGGAAAACCGGCTGGCGAGGCATTTCCGCGATATCGCCGGACGGGTTAACCAGCGTCTGGCCGCCGCCGCCGAAGAGGTCTATCTGGTGGTGTCGGGGATTGAGGTAAAAATCAAATGAGTCTGCGTCTGTTTCTCGCCACGCTGCAATTTATGACCCGGATCCCGGTGCCTGAACGCTGGACCCAGGGGCTGGATATGGGGCAGTACGTACGGGGCATCGTCGGTTTTCCCGTTATCGGCCTTATCGTCGGCGGCCTCGCCGGCGCGGTATTTATGGCGCTGACGCCGTGGAGCGGGGTGCCGCTGGCCGCGCTGGGCTATGTGCTTGCGCTGGCGCTGATTACCGGCGGCTTCCATCTCGACGGTCTGGCGGACACCTGCGACGGGGTGTTCTCCGCCCGCACGCGCGAAAAAATGCTGGAAATTATGCGCGACAGCCGGCTCGGCACCAACGGCGGACTGGCGCTGATTTTTATCGTGGTGGGCAAGGTGCTGGTGGTCAGCGAACTGGCGCTGCGCGGCGCCTCGATGCTGGCGCTGCTGACGGCGGCTTCGGTGGCCGGACGCAGCGCCATTGTGCTGCTGATGTACCGTCAGCGCTACGCCCGCGAAGGGCAGGGGCTGGGGAATCTGTATATCGGCCGGGTGAGCGGCGGCCAAGCGCTGGCGACGCTGCTGGGCGGCGCGTTGCTGGTGGGGCTGTTGGGCCATATTCAGGCGCTGACGGCGTTCGGCGTCACCCTGATTGTTATCTGGCTGCTGGGCATCTACCTGCGCCGGCGTCTGGGCGGGCAAACCGGCGACACGCTGGGCGCCGCGGCGGAGCTTGGCGAGCTGGCGTTTTTACTGGCCCTGCTGTGACCACGGAAAATCCGTCGCCGCGGGGAAAGCGGCGACCGACGAAACATTGAGGGAAAAAGATGCGGCTATTTCTGGTCAGACACGGTCAGACCGAGGCGAACCTCAGCGGGGTATTTTGCGGCGCGACGGATATCTCGCTGACGGATAACGGCGTGGCGCAGGCGCGGCGGGTATCCGCCTGGCTGGACGAGGTTGTTTTTTCGTCCGCGGTCAGCAGCGCGTTACTGCGGGCGAAGCATACCGCCGCCATTGTGCTGGCGGCGCGGGAGATCGCGGCCGTGGCTGATGCCGCGCTGAACGAGATGCATTTCGGCGACTGGGAAATGCGTCATCACCGCGACTTGCAGCATGAGGATGCGGACGGCTGGGCGGCCTGGGTGGCGGACTGGCAGCAGGCGCGTCCCACCGGCGGCGAGTCTTTCCCGGCGTTTGCAAAGCGGGTGGAAGCTGTGGCGCAGGCGTTGCTGACGCGCAAAACCGGGGATAATCAGCTGATCGTCGCGCATCAGGGGGTATTAGGCCTGCTGCTGGCGACGTGGTTGAATATGCCTCCCGCCGCGATGTGGCATTTTCCCTTTGAACAAGGCGCCTACAGCGTGCTCGAAGTGCAGGATGGCTTTGTCACGCTGCGGGCATTTAATCATCGCTCCCGATGGCAGGCTGAATAACGAGAAAATAGTATGCAACTCTCCCCGCAACACGATATTTCACAGTTGGTTAATGCCATCACGCCGCTGGACGGCGACGCCATAAACCGCGCGGCGACCAGGATTGACGGCCTATTGAAGCCTTTGGGCAGCCTCGGCCGGCTGGAGCAGTTGGCTATCCAGCTCGCCGGTATGCGCGGGTTGTCCGGGCATCAGGTCGTCCGTAAACAGATTATGGTGATGGCCGCCGATCACGGCGTTTATCACGAAGGGGTGGCGATTTCGCCGCGCGCGGTGACGGCGATTCAGGCGGCCAATATGGTCAAGGGTATTACCGGGGTGTGCGTGCTGGCGGCGAACGCCGGCGCGGAAGTCAAGGTGGTGGATGTCGGCATCGACGGCGATCCCATCCCCGGCGTGATTAATATGAAGGTACAGCGCGGCAGCGGCAATATTCGCCGCGGCGCGGCGATGACGCGGGCGCAGGCGGAAGCTTTGCTGCTCGACTGCGCCCGGCTGACCATGCGGCAGGCGGCCGAGGGCGTACGGGTGTTTGGCGTCGGCGAGCTGGGAATGGCGAACACCACGCCGGCGGCGGCGATAATCAGCGTATTGACCGATAGCGATCCGCAAGGGGTGGTCGGCATCGGCGCCAATTTCCCCGATCACCGGCTGCATCATAAAGTGGCCGTGGTGCGTGACGCCATTACCGTTAACCAGCCCAACGCCCATGATGGTATTGACGTGCTGGCAAAAATCGGCGGTTTCGATCTGGTGGGCATGGCGGGCGTCATACTGGGCGCGGCGGCGTCCGGGCTACCGGTGGTGCTGGATGGTTTCCTCTCCTATGCCTCGGCGCTGGCCGCCTGCCGCATCGCCCCGCGGGCGCGTGACTATCTGATCCCTTCCCATCTCTCGGCGGAAAAAGGCGCGCTAATCGCGCTGCGCCATCTGCAACTAGAACCCTATCTGCAATTGGGCATGCGGCTCGGCGAAGGCAGCGGCGCGGCGATCGCCATGCATCTGATCGATGCGGCCTGCGCGATGCATAACAATATGGGACAGCTGGCGGACAGTTATATTGTTTTGCCGACATAGTATAAATCCGCCTTCCCGCCTATCTGTCGGGTATAACTCCCGCGGGATTTCCAGAAAAATATCTTGTTAATGTTTTTATATTTAACTTGATGATATTAAATACAAAATAAGTTTTTACATAGTTCATCCTACGGCGTAAGAAATTACGCTGAGGTGGACGACCCCGCGAATGCGCCGCAGGACGCGGCGCAAGCCAGTGCCGCGTCGGACAAAAACGCGGGGAGCGTTTTTGAACAGCACTTGTGCTGGCCCGTTAGGGCGAGTCCCATGGATGGGACGAGTATTCCGCGTCACTGGCGGTTCGGGAAAGGGGGCGACCGCCGAAAGCATCGCGTCAGCGACGTGATTTCAGCCACAGCCCGGGTCCGGAGGGTGGTGGCGCTTGAACCACCCTGCGTCGGGCGCGTGCTGCGACATAGCAGAGAAATGGCGGCTTTATCGCGCACGAAATATCCTCCGATGTGACATATGCGAGTTCATGGGAATACCTCAGGTATAACGCCCGGTCGGTTATCTATCAACCGACGACAAAAAATGTGCTTGTTTGTGACCTGCCATTCCTGACGGTCACCCTCGCGGGCCGTAGCGGGGCGAGGTCAAGAACTGGAAGTTTTTTATCGTCGATTGGCGTTATTCATCTACGCTATATGGGAAACGCCATCTTTGCTGTCTGCTGTCATCAGATAGCGCAATAAATAGTTAATAAGGAAATGTATTGTTAATTGATATATTAGCGACGCAATTGATTTTCATACCAAACAAACTATTAACACCCTATGCACATAGTCACTCTGGTAATTTATTGTTTTGCTTATGAATGTTTGCATTGATATTATCTTTTTGATTTTTAAGTTCTTTTGTTGCCTACCTCAAAAAAATTAATTTTATTGTTGCAAACACAACATATTTGCACTTTACTGTAATAACTGAATCATTCAGGACGGTTTATGAATTTCTCTGCATTGGTTAGCGAACGTTTTTCAAGTCTTACTCCGGCACAACAGCTTATTGCTCGTTATATTGAAAGAAACAAGGAACGGGTAGCCTTTATGACGGCCAGGCAGCTGGCAGGCGCCATTAATGTCAGTGACGCCGCGGTGGTAAGATTCTCCCGGGCGTTGGGATATCGCGGCTATGCGCACCTGCGTGAGGATCTGGGAGAGGCGCTGATTGAAAATATTGGATTAAGCGGCGTATATCAACAGATTCCAATATCATCAAGCGACGCTGAGTTAAAAGAATGCGTTTTTGCCAATGGCAGTTTGCTGATGAGTCAAACTTCAGCGTTGAATCAGCCTGAAACGGTTGTTCGCATTGCTGAAAAAATGGTTTCCGCCAGACGTATATGGGTGACCGCGCATGGTACAACGCATGCCTTGGCTTCTTATATGGCGATGCAGCTCAACGTATTGAAAGATGCGGAAGTGCTTGATATCGGGCATGGTGATATCGCCGATCGTATAAGGCATATTAATGAAGGCGATGTCGTTATCGGCATAGGGTATGAACGCTATATCCCATATACCACTGAAATGATGCAACTTGCTCGTATGCGAGGCGCTTATGTTGTCGCATTTACCGATCGCTCATCTTCTCCTTTAGCGAGGGAAGCGGAGGAAACGCTTTACATTGCCCGCAGCATGTCAAAAATCGGGCGCTGGTCCCAGATAGGCACAATGATCATTGCTGATTGGTTAATATCGCAAATGGTTGTAATTGATAAGGAAAATATAAATAAAAGGCTGCAGGAATCAGATAAGATATGGGAATTTCTCGGCCATTGGAAAATGTCAACACCAAGGAAACACCGATAATAAAATATAAAATGCTTAATAAAAGCAATTAATAAAAAATTTAATAAAATTTGAGTGCTAACATCAGAAAGGAGCTTTTTCGTTATATATCAAAGGATAGTGGATATGAGTAATAAAAAGGAAGGTCTGCTTTCCCCTGCGCAGGGGGTAACGGGGGGAGATATCAACGCCTCCCGGCGGGATCTGATAAAGAAAGGGTCGATTCTTGGCGCTGGTATGGCGCTTGGCGCTTTCTCTATGCCTGTTGCGTTTGCCAAGGGTGATAGAGAAGTGATTGTAAGGGGGCTGGGCGGCGCTTATCAGGACGCCATGGATATCGCCGTTCATAAGCCTTTCACCGCAGCCACCGGAATAAATGTCAGAGTTATACCAGCAACGGGATCACAGATACTGGCTATGTCAAAAACCGGCAAAGTGAGTATCGATGTTTTGGACCTAAGCGATATTACGCAATTTAATTTGGATAATGCCGGGATATTGGCGCCGATTAATTACTCCGCAATGAAGTTCAGCAATCCTGATGATATTATGCCGGAGTTGCGCCATCCCAATCTGGTCGGCAATCTTCTTTACGCTTCAGTGATGGTTTACAACACTGACGTGTTCAGTGATAAATCCCATCCCAAAAATTGGGCAGAGTTCTGGGATGTTAAGCAATTTCCAGGCCCGCGCACATTAGCTGATATGCGTACGAGTTCGACCGAATTAGAGTTCGCTTTGCTGGCCGATGGGGTGGACAAAAACCAGCTTTACCCGATTAATATCGAACGTGCTTTTGCCTCTCTAAGTAAAATCAAACCGCATGTTGCAAAATGGTGGGATACTGGCGCGCTCTCTGCTCAGCTATTGGAGCGCAAAGATGCGGTACTCGGCGCGGTGTGGAATGGTCGCGTTCAGACGCTGATCGACCAAGGCGCGCCGTTGGCGATCGAATGGAATCAGGCAAAACAGCAAGTACAGTATTGGAGCGTGGTTAAAGGCGCGCCTAACCCGGAAAATGCCCAGTTGTTTATTGATTTTGCTCTGCAGCCGGAAGTACAGGCCAATATCACTCAGCATATTGCCTATGGCCCGACCAATAAAAAAGCTTTTGACTTTGTGCGTCCAGAAGATTTGGTGAAATTACCGTCTAATCCGGATTATTATGCCAACACGTTCGTACGAGATGCGCGGTGGTGGGCTGATAATATGGAACAAGTGAGTAAAGTCTGGCAACAGTGGTTTCTGGGCCAGGGGTAATGAGTATTGCCAATCTGTCATTCCGTTCCCGCAATGTGGGAACGGAAATTCGCTTGCAAGGCATTACCCGGCTGTTTGGTCAAACTATTGCTGTAGATGACGTGAATTTGACTATCGAGCCGGGTGAGTTCGTTACCTTGCTGGGCGCCAGCGGTTCAGGCAAAACCACAACGTTAATGATGGTGGGAGGATTTACCGATCCTTCCTCCGGTCGGATTTTGTTAGGCGGTAAAGATGTCACCGATATGCCGCCCGCTAAACGAAATCTGGGGGTGGTATTTCAGAACTACTCGCTATTTCCTCATCTTTCGGTGGCTCGTAATCTGGCATTCCCGCTGGAGATGCGCGGAGAGTCGCAGGGTACGATCAGGAAAAAAGTAGCGGACGCATTGGATATGGTGCAGTTAGCCGATAAGAGCCATCGGTTGCCGCGTGAATTATCTGGTGGTCAACAGCAGCGGATTGCTCTGGCACGGGCGCTGATTTTTGAACCTCAAGCCCTATTGATGGATGAACCGCTGGGCGCGCTGGATAAAAAGCTGCGTGAGCATATGCAGCTGGAAATCAAGCGATTACATACATCGTCAGGTTTTACCGTGTTGTTTGTCACCCACGATCAGGAAGAAGCTCTCACACTTTCCGATCGCGTTGCGGTAATGCAGGATGGGCGAATCGCACAGATTGACTCTCCCAGGTTTTTATATGAACGGCCGCAGAATCGGTGGGTTGCCGAATTTATCGGGCGATCCAATTTCATTGGCGGCCGCATTCATATGGTTCAGACGAGCGGGTATGATGTCACTCTGGATAGTGGGGAGTTGATAAGCGGCACTGGCGTAAAGAATCTTGTTGGTGGTCAGCGGGTTTTTGCGGTGTTACGGCCAGAGAAAATTCGTTTGGCAGCACCGGGTTCGCTACCGGTAAAAGCTATCGTCACCGATGTGCTTTATCTGGGACATACGGTAAAAGTGACGCTGCGACTCAATGATGGGACCGAGTTGCTGGTTCAGGCGCAGAATATTCATCTGGAAAAAGCCCTTATGCCGGGAGTGGATGTTTCTCTTGGCTGGCAACCGGAAGATTTATGGTTTATTGCCGGGGAACAGGCGTAGTGGCAGCGACGGTATCGTTATCCCGCAGAAACAGGAAGCTCTGGCTTCTGTTGGCGCCGTCACTCCTGGCATTGTCAGCGTTCTTTATTTACCCATTGATAAAAATGCTGGCTTTTAGCTTATACGGCCCGGAGTTTACCTGGAAACATTATTTACGGATTATCCATGAGCCTGTCTGGATTAACGTGCTGTGGATTACCCTGCGTATTTCCCTGTGGGTGACGCTAAGCACGCTAATGCTGGGGTATCCGCTAGCCTGGTTTTTGACAAGGTTAAGACCACGGATAGCCAATATTTTTCTGATTATTGTCATTATTCCTTATTTTACCAGCGTGTTGGTACGAACCTATGCGTGGATGGTGCTATTGGGGACGGAAGGCATAGTAAACCGCTGCTTGATCGCGATTGGCCTGGTGGATGAACCGCTTAAGCTGATGTACTCCTCAACCGGGGTGCTGATTGGTATGACTTACATTTTGTTGCCTTATATGGTTTTGGCTCTTTACAGCGTATTGCGTGGCATTGATCTAACATTGCTCTACGTAGCAGAAAGTCTGGGAGCATCGCGCATCAGGGCTTTTTGGCGGGTGATTGTCCCGCTCTCTTTACCGGGGATTGCCGCGGGCGGGTTGCTGGTATTTATTATGGCGCTAGGGTTTTTCATCACACCGGCTCTGATGGGCGGTCCGCAGCAGACAATGATCTCCATGGTCATTGAAAGCCAGATTGAAACCTATTTTGACTGGGGATTCGGCTCTGCGCTGTCATCGGTATTGTTAGCCTGTACGCTATTGTTGTTCTGGCTATACCAGCGCCTTGTCGGGTTGGAGCGGTTGTTTGAGGCAAAGCGATGAATACCGGCAGACCTGGAGTGTTTTCGCTGATTATGGCGCTATTGGCGCTGTTATTTCTGATATTGCCCATCGTGATTATTTTCCCTCTGGCGTTTAACGATGCGAACTATCTGGCTTTTCCACCGACTGGGCTTTCCCTGCGTTGGATGGAAAAAGTCTTGACCAACGCCGACTGGCTACATTCATTGTGGTTGAGTTTTCGTATTGCCATTATGTCAACCATTCTGGCAATGATCTTAAGCGTGTTGATGGCAATGGCATTGGTCCGCTTTCGTTTCAAGGGTAAGACAATTATCTATGCGCTGATATTACTTCCCATGATCGTTCCCAATATTATTTCCGCGCTCTCGCTATTTTTTTTATTTTCCAATATCGATATATTTAATAGCATTACTGCTATTGTTATCGGCCATGCCATAATTTCATTACCCGTTGCGACGATTATTATTTCCTCCACCTTGCAGGGAATAGACAGCCAGCTTGAATATGCAGCCATGAGCCTTGGCGCCAGCGGTTTTACCGTGCTGAAACGTATTACTTTTCCGCTTGCCGCTCCAGGGATGATCGCTGCGGCGATATTCTCCTTTCTCAGTTCTTTTGATGAGCTGCTTATTTCCATGTTTATGGCAGGAAATAATATGCAGACACTGCCAGTTCGTATATGGGATAACATTCAGTTTGAATTGGAACCGACCATAGCCGCAGTAAGCGTATTGCTGATATTGATTACGGTTGTCATGCTACTGACGGCCAACCTTATGACAAAGCGATAATAATCACCAGGAAGATTGATAGGAATAAGATGAATAACTATAAACAAACTATATTCACACCAGAAGAGTATCATCAGCGGGTTGAGATAACCCGTTCTCATATGCGCGAAAAAAATATTGAATTACTGATAATCGACCAGGCTGAGTTTTTATATTATCTAACTGGATTCGGTATTTCCGAGAATATGTATCGGGCTTGTCTGCTGACATTGCAGGACGATCCGGTGATGATATTCCGAGCCATGGATGCGCATACCTTTCATGAAAGTAGCTGGATTACCGATACGGTAACCTTTTCTGACTGGCAGGATCCGGTTGATGTCCTTATTGATACGCTTACCGCGCGTGGATGGGAGCGGTTGAATATCGGAATGGATTTTGACTCATACAATATGACGGTAAAGCGTTTTAATCGCTTACAACGTCATTTCCCTGAAAAACCTTTTCGGGATTTTTCCGGCGTGCTGGAGCTTTTGCGGGAATGTAAAACACCACAGGAGATCAGATATCTTTCTGACGCTTCAACGGCCTGTGATCTGGCGTTATCATCTGCTTTATCTGAGGTTGGCGTGGGAAAAACGGGGCGTGACGTCGCCAGCATTGTCCATCAGGTATTTATGCGAAATGGCGTGGATTCCAATCGTTGCGGCATTATTACCCTGGGCGTGGGGAACAGTTTTCTGCATGGAAGCATACATAATCGCCCATTGGTTTCGGGTGATATTTTGCATACGGAGCTTGTGGCATTCAAGCATGGGTATAGTGCCCGGCTAATGCGGCCTATCGTCATCGGAAACGCCACGCTTCAGCAGAAAGCGGTGGCGGAGCAGTTAATTGCTATCCAGGATAAACAATTTGCAGCTATGAAGCCTGGTGCCGTTGCTAAAGATATTGATAGTCTGGCTCGCGACGCGGTTATTGCGTCTGGAGTGCGCAAGGATTATGCCGGAATTACCGGCTATGCATTAGGCTATTACCCGCGATTTTCACCCCGTACCAGCGATTTCAGCCGCGTCTTTCTACCCAATGCGCAGTGGCGTCTGAAAGCGGGGATGGTATTTCATATGTATATCTATGCCGAGGGGCTGGCGTTCAGTGAAACCATCGCCATTACGGAGCAGGGGCATGTCCGCCTGACCCAGGCTCCGCGGCGGTTATTTATTGCCGGCTGATGACTCAGGGCAAACTGCGCTGCGGTTTTTCTTCCGCATGCTTCGCGCCGTTGCCCTGCCGATAAGCCAGCGACACCATCAGCGACTGCACCAGACACAGGGTGGCGGATTGGGAACGAAACGCGTCCACCTGCGCTTCCTTGATCACAAAGCAGACGTCGCTAAGGGTGGCCAGCGGGCTTATCTGGCTGTCGGTAATCACAATCTGCCGGGCGCCGGCTTTGGCCGCCATTTCGCTGACCATCACGGTTTCCTGCGAGTAGGGCGAAAAACTGATTGAAACCACAATATCTTTTTCATTCACCCGGCTGAGCTGTTCGCGGAACATGCCTCCCAGACCGTTGACCAGCACCGGATTGCTTTCCAGATGGCTCAGCGCATAGGTCAGATAGGTCGCCACGCTGAATGAACGCCGTAGCCCGACCACGTAAATCATTTGCGCATTGGCCAGCAGGTCCACGGCTTTTTGCAGATCCTCTTGCGGCGTGCGGGCCGCCAACTGCTGCATGGCCTGGGCGTTTGAACGGGCGAATTCGTGCAGGATATCACTCGGCGTTTCCGGCACCGACTCGGTTTCCATGGCGCGGAATAGCCGCGCCCGATCGGTATAGCTGGCGGTTTCTTCCACCAGATTCATACGGAACAGCTGTTTCATTTCGTTGAAGCCGCTGAAATCAAAGGCGTTGGCGAAGCGGATCAGCGTCGAGGGCGGAACCTCCGCCCGTTCAGCGATCACCGCGACGGTATCGAACGCGATGCTGTTGGTGTTATCAAGCACATAGTGCGCCACCTGCTGTAGTCGTTTACTTAAGCTGTCGTAGCGCTCGCGGATCTGTTCCTGTAACTCTCTCAGGTTGGTCGCCATGGGCATATTCAATATTCTCCCGAGACCTATCCCAAATAGGCTCTTGTTGCTCGATTCTAGTAATTTACCCTGTCATTTCAAACGTATTTTTCATTCGTTGCGGTAAAAATAGAACGTACGGTTCAATGCCGGGCGGCCGTTTGCGGATGGCAAGCATCTCCATATCTGATCCAGGCTCGAGGCTTCGAGTTTACATAAAAATTCGCAGCAGATCACAATAATCAACATTTATTTTATTTTTAAATAAAATGGAATGTTTATTTCATATACTGTAAACCGACATCCGCGACTTGTCCTTCTTGCAACCCATCGAGGTATAAACATGGAAACCGTATCCAACTTCATTTCCGGGGACGTGACCCCCGGCCGCAGTCAACGTTTTGCCCCGGTTTATAACCCGGCCACGGGCGAGCAGATTCGTCAGGTCGCCATGAGCGGCGCCGAGGAAGTGAAGCAGGCGATCGGCGCCGCCGCGGCGGCGTTCCCGGCATGGTCCAAGTTTTCGCCGCTGCGCCGCGCGCGCATTATTTTCCGCTTTAAGGCGCTGCTGGAAGAGAATATGGATACCCTGGCCCGGCAGATATCCCAGGAGCACGGCAAGGTCTATTCCGATGCGGTGGGCGAAATCACCCGCGGGCTGGAAGTGGTGGAGTTCGCCTGCGGCATTCCGCATCTGCAAAAAGGCGAACATTCCGCCAATGTGGGAAGCGGCGTCGACAGCCACTCGCTGATGCAGCCGCTGGGGGTGTGCGTCGGAATCACGCCGTTCAATTTCCCGGCGATGGTGCCGATGTGGATGTTCCCTATCGCGCTGGCCGCCGGCAACACCTTCGTCCTTAAGCCTTCCGAAAAGGATCCTTCGCTGTCGTTGCTGCTGGCGCAGCTGCTGAAAAAGGCCGGGCTGCCGGATGGGGTATTCAACGTGGTTCAGGGCGACAAGGAGGCGGTGGATGTGCTGTTGAGCGACCCCCGCGTACAGGCGGTAAGTTTTGTCGGTTCGACCCCGGTGGCGGAATATATCTATCAAACCGCCAGCGCGCACGGTAAGCGATGTCAGGCGCTGGGCGGGGCGAAAAACCACTGCATCCTGATGCCCGACGCCGATTTGGAGATGGCCGCCGGCGCCATTATGGGCGCCGCCTATGGCGCGGCGGGCGAGCGCTGCATGGCGCTGTCGGTGGTGGTGGCGGTGGGGGATGATAGCGCGGAGGCGCTGTGCCGGCGGCTGGAAAAACAGATCGCCGCGATGCGCGTGGGGCCGGGCCTGGTTGAAGGAGAGGAAAACGAAATGGGGCCGGTTATCAGCGCCCAGCATAAGGCTAAAATCGCCGATTATATTCAAAGCGGCGTGGATCAGGGGGCGGCGCTGCGGGTGGACGGCCGCGCGCTGGTGGTGAACGGCCATCACCAGGGGTATTTTATCGGCCCGACGCTGTTTGACGGCGTTACGCCGGAGATGAAAATTTATCGTGAAGAGATTTTCGGTCCGGTGCTGGCGGTGGTCAGAGTGCCGGACTACCAGACGGCGCTGACGCTGATCAACAGCCATGAATACGGCAACGGCACGGCGATTTTCACCCGCGACGGCGAGACCGCCCGCCAGTTCAGCGAGGATGTGCAGGCCGGCATGGTGGGCATTAATGTGCCGATCCCGGTGCCGATGGCGTTTCACAGCTTCGGCGGCTGGAAACGCTCCATCTTCGGGCCGCTGAACGTACACGGCAACGACGGCGTACGCTTTTATACCCGGATGAAAACCGTTACCAGCCGTTGGCCGGCCAGCGTTCGCCTGGAGCAGCACGCCAGCAGTTTTGTTATGCCGACGCTGGAGTAACTCCGGCTTACTTTCTTTGCGGGAGCAAAATGATGGATACGCGACGAATGACGATGGCGCAGGCGCTGGTTCGCTTTCTCAATCAGCAATATATCAGCGTGGATGGCGAGGAAGCGCCGTTTGTGCAGGGCGTGATGACCATTTTCGGCCACGGCAACGTGCTGGGCATCGGTCAGGCGCTGGAACAGGACGCCGGACATCTCCGGGTGCATCAGGGATGCAGCGAGCAGGGGATGGCGCATATCGCCATCGGTTTCGCCAAGCAGCATCAGCGCCGCAGGATCTACGCGGTGACCTCGTCGGTGGGGCCGGGGGCGGCGAATATGGTGACGGCGGCGGCGACCGCCACGGCAAACCGCATCCCGCTGCTGCTGCTGCCGGGAGATCTGTTCGCCTGCCGCCAGCCGGACCCGGTCTTGCAGCAGGTCGAGCAGTACCATGACGTTTCCGTCAGCACCAACGACTGCTTCAAACCGGTGTCCCGCTACTGGGATCGCATCAACCGGCCGGAGCAACTGATGAGCGCGCTGATCAACGCCATGCGGGTGCTTACCGATCCCGCCGATACCGGCGCGGTGACGCTGTGTCTGCCTCAGGACGTACAGGGCGAGGCGTGGGATTATCCGGCTTCTTTTTTCCGCAAGCGGGTCCATCATCTTGAGCGTCGCCCGCCCGATCCCGTCCGGCTGGAAGAGGCCGTGGCGCTGATCCGCCGCAAACGGCGGCCGCTGCTGATTTGCGGCGGGGGCGTGCGTTATTCCGGGGCGCACCAGGCGTTGCGGCAGTTTGCCGAGCGGTTCGCCATTCCTTTCGGGGAAACGCAGGCGGGTAAAGGGGCGATTGTCTCATCCCATCCGCTGAATTGCGGCGGTATCGGGGTCACCGGCGGGCTGGCGGCAAATCAGCTGGCGCGGGAAGCGGATCTGGTTATCGGCGTCGGCACGCGCCTGACCGACTTTACCACCGCCTCGAAATCGCTGTTCCAGCATCCCGAGGTGGAGTTTCTGCTGCTTAACGTCGCCGAGTTCGATGCGCTGAAGCTGGATGCCGTCCCGCTGATTGCCGATGCGCGCGCGGGGTTGCAGCTATTGTCGCAGCGTCTGGCGGCGGAGGACTACCGTAGCCGCTATCGCCACGAAATCGACGCGGTGCGCACCGCCTGGGAGGCGGAGCTGCGGCGCCTGGGCGCGGCGCGCGACGAAGGAGCGTTTGTGCCGGAGGTCGCCGACCGGCTGGAGTGCGAGCTGGATGAATACCGGGCGGTTCTCGGTACGCATCTGACGCAGACCAGGGTGTTGGGGCTGCTGAATCAAGAGTTGGAGGACGACGCCATTGTCGTCGGCTCCGCCGGCTCGCTGCCGGGCGACCTGCAGCGTCTGTGGCAGGTAAAAACGCCGGACGGCTACCATCTGGAGTATGGCTACTCCTGTATGGGGTATGAGATCGCCGCGGCGGTCGGCGCGCGTCTGGCCGCCCCCCATCGGCCGGTGTATGCGATGGTGGGGGACGGCTCGTATCTGATGCTGCATACCGAGTTGCAGACCGCGGTGCAGGAGGGGATAAAAATCACCGTGCTGCTGTTCGACAACGCCGGGTTTGGCTGTATCAACAACCTGCAAATAAGCCAGGGAATGGGCAGCTTTTGTACCGAGAATCGCCGGCGCAGCGCCGAATCGGGCTTGCTGAACGGTCCGCTGGTGGCGGTGGATTTCGCCAAAAACGCCGAAAGCTACGGTTGCCGGGCGTGGCGGGTGCATGACGAAGCGTCGCTGTTGCAGGCGCTGGAGGAGGCGCGGCAACATCCGGGGCCGACGCTGCTGGACATTAAAGTCCTGCCCAAAACCATGACCCACGGTTACGACGCCTGGTGGCGCACCGGCACGGCGCAGGTGGCCGACTCCCCGGAGATTGAGGAGGCGGCGGCGCAGATCCGCCGCAAGCTGGCCGCGGCGCGGCAGTATTAAGCGTTCCGATAGCAGATACGCCCAGACCCTTGACAAAGTACCGTCATTCCAGAGATCTCTGTCGTTCGCGCGGATATTCCCCGTCATCCCCGCGCAGGCGGGGATCTGCTTTACCAGACGACTCGGTGTTGCCTGAGATGCCCGCTTTCGCGGGCATGACGGAGGGCATTCGGGGATGACCATGGCCCTTGCGCTGTCAGCAATCGTTGACAGCGCAATTATTTTTTTTGAAACATATGTTTCATTTATGTTGGTTTCCCCGCTTGATCCGCCTCTCCGTTTCTTTCCCGCATGTTGCGCGCTTTATCGCCGATTTTTGTTTTTTTTTCTCATCTGTTGTGTGATTTTGATTACAAAAACGCCATTACGTGTCAAGAAAATGTTAACTGGCACTCAAAAACATAATTTCCAGTTTCTTATAAATTGAAATAAATGTTTTATTTGCTTTAATTTCACACATCAGGCGTTAGCGGTAAAAAAGCACGATGGAGGGCATGGGTCATGCCGTATCTTCTCGCCTTCCTGCCCACACCTAACCATGCACAAGATACTCAGGTATCAGGGGAGCATCTATGTTTAACATTGCCTTATTGGGTGCCGGCCGTATCGGCCAGGTCCATGCGGTGAACATTACGCAACACCAGGAAACCCGCCTTTATGCCGTGGTCGATCCCAATGCGCAAAATGCCGAAGCGTTAGCCGATAAATATCACGCCCGCATCCAGACGGCGGAAGAAGCGATGAGCGACCCGGCGGTGGACGCCGTGCTGATCGCGTCGGCGACGGATACCCACGCCGACCTGATTGAGCTGGCCGCGAAAAGCGGCAAGGCCATCTTCTGTGAAAAACCGGTCCATCTGGATATCGCCCGCGTCCGTGATTGCCTGACGGTGGTGGAGCAGCAGCAGGTGCCGCTGTTTATCGGCTTTAACCGCCGCTACGACCCGCAATTCCGCCGCGTCAAAACGCTGGCCGAGGAAGGGCGCATCGGCAAGGCGGAATCGCTGCTGATCATCTCCCGCGACCCGTCGCCGCCGCCGGCGGAGTATGTGCGCGTCTCCGGCGGCCTGTTCCGCGACATGACCATCCACGATTTCGATATGGCGCGTTTCATCATGGGCGAAGAACCGGTGTCGGTATTTGCCCAGGGCAGCAATCTGGTCGATCCGGCGATCGGCGAAGAGGGCGATATCGATACGGCGTTTGTGGTGCTGAAATTCGCCTCGGGCGCCATGGCGACCATCGTCAACAGCCGCCGCTCCGGTTACGGCTACGACCAGCGCCTGGAATTGCACGGCGCCAAAGGCGTGCTGAGCGCGGGCAATATCCGTGAAAACGCGGTGCAGCAATGGACCGACGACGGCTGTCTGGCGGCGAAACCCGAATATTTCTTTTTGCAACGCTACCGCGAGGCCTATGCCGCCGAGTGGGCGCATTTTGTCGCGGTGCTCAATGGGCGCGTGTCGCCGGAGTGCAGCGGCGCCGACGGCGAACGGGCGCTCTATCTGGCGGATAAAGCCTTTGAATCGCTGGCTCAGGGCAAAGAGATCAAGCTGTAACTTACCTGCAATTAATACCCCTACACCCTAACCCATGCAGAGAACAGACCATGAAAAAGCTAACCAACGTTACCGCTCTCTTCCTGGCGCTCGGCCTGGCCGGATTCGCTCAGGCCAAGAACGAGCCGATCGTTTTCAGTACTCCCAATCTCGCCATGCCGTTTGAGGTGCATATGCAGCGCACGGCGGTCAAAGCCGCCAAGGATCTTGAGGTGAACCTGCAGGTGCTCGACAGCCAGGGCAGTTCTCCGAAACAGGCCGCCGACCTGGAAAATGCCATTACCCGCGGCGCAAAGGGATTCGTGGTCTCGCCCAACGACGTCAATGCGGTATCCAGCGCCGTCACCGAAATTCAGCAGGCGGAGCTGCCGGTGGTCACCCTGGACCGCTCGGTGAAAACCGACGTGCCGGTGCCGCATTTCGGCGCCAATAACTACCAGGGCGGCCGGGCCATCGCCGAATATGTGAAAGCGCGCTTCCCGGACGGCGCCGACATCCTGCTGCTCACCGGGCAGCCGGGTTCCTCCTCAAATATCGAACGTACCCAGGGGATTCGCGAAAGCCTGAAGGAAGGGGGCGACAAGTACAAGATCGTCGCCGATCAAACCGGCAACTGGATGCGTTCCGAAGGGATGCGGATTGTGGAGAGCGTGCTGCCGTCGTTGCCCAAACGCCCGCAGGTGATCCTCTCCGCCAATGACGATATGGCGCTGGGGGCGATTGAAGCGTTGCAGGGGCAGGGGCTGAAGCCCGGCGAGGTGGTGGTGACGGGCTTTGACGCCGTGCCGGAAGCGCTGGCCCGCGTGCGCGACGGCTGGCTGGCGGTGACCGCCGACCAGCGTCCGGGCTATGCCGTCACCACCGCCTTGACCCAGTTGACCAACAATATCCGTAGCCAGGCGCCCATCACCGGGGCCGACTATCAGCCGACGATGATCACCAAAGATAACCTGAATGATGCGGAGCGCATCGGCGAAGCCGGCAAATAAACCACCGGTATACAGCAGGCCGTCCGCGGGCGGCCTGAAGCAAGGAGGATGGCAATGACAGAACCCTTACTGAACGTTACCGATCTGGCCAAGAGTTTTTCCGGCGTATGGGCGTTGAGCAAAGTACAGCTGACGGTACTGCCGGGGGAGATCCATGCCCTGCTGGGGGAAAACGGCGCGGGTAAATCGACGCTGCTGAAAGCGTTGGCGGGCGCGCAGCCGCAAACCAGCGGCGATATCTGGTTCGACGGCCGGACGCTGTCGGTGCAGGACACGCCGGTAGAGCGGCAGAACTACGGCATTGTGACCATTTATCAGGAGTTTAATCTGCTGCCGAATATGAGCGTGGCGGAAAACATGTTTCTCGGCCGCGAACCGCGGCGCGGCGGTCTGTTGGTCGACGCGGCGGCGGTGAACCAGGAGGCCAAAGCCGTTCTGGACTATCTGCAGCTGAATATCTCCCCGACCACCCAGGTGGCGCGGCTAAGCGTGGCGCAGCAGCAGATGGTGGAAATCGCCCGGGCGCTGACGCTCAACGCCCGGCTGATCGTGATGGACGAGCCCTCCGCGGCGCTCAGCGACAGCGAGGTGGAGAGCCTGCACCGCGTGGTGCGCGAACTGAAAGGGCGCGGCGTCAGCGTTATTTATGTGACGCATCGCCTGCATGAGGTTTTCCAGCTCTGCGATCGTTTCACCGTGTTGCAGGACGGACGCTATACCGGTTCGGGCAACGTGGCGGATATCAACGTCAAGGAGATTATCCGCATGATGGTCGGACGCGACGTGGTATTCAACCGGCGTCCGGCGACCGCCACCCACCATCAGGACAAACCGGTGCGCCTGGCGGTAAAGGGATTGACGCGCGAGAAGCCGCCTCTGGACGCGCACGGCATCGCCCTGAAAGACATCAGCTTTCAGGTCCATGCCGGGGAAGTGCTGGGCATCGCCGGTCTGGTGGGAGCGGGGCGCACCGAGATCGCCCGCTGCCTGTTCGGCGCCGATACCTTTGCGGCGGGCGAATTTATCCTCGACGGCCGGCCCTACCATCCCGTCGACCCGCGGCACGCGCTGGCGCAGGGCATTGCGCTGGTGCCGGAAGATCGCAAAAAAGAGGGGGCGGTGCTGGGGTTGCCCATCCGCGACAATATTTCGCTTTCCAGTCTCTCTTCGCTGCTGCACTGGGGCGGGTTCGTCAATACCCGCAAGGAAGACCGGCTAATCGAAACCTATCGTCAGGCGCTGCATATCAAGATGGTCGACAGCCAGCAGGAGGTGCGCAAGCTTTCCGGCGGCAATCAGCAGAAAGTCATTCTGGCCCGCTGCATGGCCCTGAATCCCAAGGTATTGATCGTTGACGAGCCAACGCGCGGTATTGACGTCGGCACCAAGTCCGAAGTGCATCAGGTGTTGTTCGATATGGCCGGCCAGGGGGTGGCCGTGATCGTCATCTCCTCGGATCTGCCGGAAATCATGGCGATTTCAGACCGCATCATCACCCTTAGCGAAGGCCGGGTGAGCGGGGAAATACACGGCGATGACGCTACGGAAGAGAAACTGATGACCATGATGGCCATCTGTCACGACGCCTTACACGCAGCATAACGGAGGTTACTCATGTCGCAGCCGCTTTCCAATACCAGCGCACCGTCCGGCAACCGCGGACGTTTTGATCCCATTGCGTTTTTCGAACGCTTTGGCGTGTTTATCTTTATGATTCTACTGCTGATTTTCTTTCAGTCGCAGAACGGCAACTTTCTGACCGAACGCAATATCACCAACATTCTTACCGAGGTTTCCATCTACGGCATCATGGCCGTGGGAATGACCTTCGTGATCCTCACCGCCGGCATCGACCTGTCGGTGGGCTCCATTCTGGCGGTGTGCGCCATGACCGCCGCCTCGGTAATCAAAGGGGATAATTTCACCACCGTCGATGCGGACGCCTGGTATGGCATGAGCTGGCTGGTCGGGCTGGCGATCTGCCTGGCGGTGGGAACGGTGATCGGGTTGCTGCACGGGCTGGGGGTGACCCGTCTGCGTCTGCCGCCGTTTATCGTCACGCTGGGCGGCATGACCATCTGGCGCGGGCTGACGCTGGTGATTAACGACGGCGCCCCCATCGCCGGGTTCGATCCCGGCTATCGCTGGTGGGGGCGGGGAACGCTGCTGGGTATTTCCATCCCCATCTGGATCTTTGCCCTGGTGGCGCTGGCGGGGTATCTGGCGCTGCATAAAACCCGCTGGGGACGCTTTGTCTACGCCATCGGCGGCAATATCGAAGCGGCCCGCCTGGCCGGGGTCAACGTGCAGCGGGTGCTGGTCAGCGTATATGTGGTGATCGGCTGTCTGGCCGGGCTGGCGGGATTTATTCTCAGCGCGCGGCTGGGCAGCGCGGAAGCGGTGGCCGGCATCACCTTCGAGCTGCGGGTTATCGCCTCGGTGGTGATTGGCGGCACCTCGCTGATGGGCGGCTACGGACGCATCGGCGGCACCATCATCGGCTCGATCATCATGGGGATCCTGATTAACGGGCTGGTGCTGATGAACGTTTCGGCCTACTACCAGCAAATCATCACCGGTCTGATCATCGTGCTGGCGGTGGCGTTCGACACCTATGCCAAGAGCCGGCGCGGCGCCATCTGACGGGGACATGAGGGGAAGCGCTTTCCCCTGAGAGGCGGATATGAAACAGGTACGTATTGGATTGATCGGATCCGGCTACATCGGGCGCGCCCACGCCGTCGCCTATGCGCAGGCGCCCGTGGTGTTCGCCTTGCAAGGACGGCTGGTGAAGGCGGCGCTGGCGGAGACGTCGCCGGAGCTGGGCGCCAGGCGGGCGCGGGAGCTGGGATTTTTACGCGCCGCCGCCGACTGGCGCGAACTGGTGGCCGATCCGGATATCGATGTGGTGGATATCTGCGCCCCCAATTTTTTGCACCATGAGATGGCGCTGGCGGCCATTCGCCACGGCAAGCACGTATACGCCGAGAAGCCGCTGGCGCTCAACGCCGCCGACGCCCGCGAGATGGCGGAGGCCGCCGGCCGGGCCGGAGTGAAAACCCTGGTCGGGTTCAATTATATGAAAAATCCCGTCGCCAAGCTGGCGAAAGAGATTATCGCCGGCGGGGAAATCGGCGAGGTGATCCATTTTTACGGCACCCATAACGAAGACTATCTGGCCGACCCGCGCACGCCGGCGGACTGGCACTGCTTTAAGCGGACCGCCGGTCTCGGCGCGCTGGGGGATCTGGCGGCGCACATCGTCAATATGGCGCACTACCTGGTGGGGGAGATCGACTACGTATGCGGCGATATGCAGACGGCGATCCCGCAGCGCCCGGCCAGGGCCGGCAGCGACGAGCTGGTGCGGGTGGAGAACGAGGATCAGGCGCACGCCATGGTGCGTTTCGCCAATGGCGCGCGCGGCGTGCTGGAGACCTCCCGCATCGCCTGCGGCCGCAAAATGGGGCTGACCTACGTGGTCACAGGCAGCAAAGGCGCCCTGAGTTTTACCCAGGAAAGAATGGCGGAACTGAAACTGTACCGGCAGGACGACCCGGCTAACCGCCAGGGCTTCCGCACCTTGCTGCTGGGGCCGCAGCACCCGGACTATGCGGCATTCTGCACCGGCGCCGGTCACGGCATTGGTTTTAACGATCAAAAAACGGTGGAAGTGCGCGACCTGATCGACGGCATCGCCGCCGATCTGCCGCTGTGGCCGGATTTCGCCGAGGGATGGAAGGTTTCGCGGGTGCTGGATGCCATTGTCTTGTCGCATCAGGCGTCGCGCTGGGTGGCGGTCGATGAGATTGGCTGAGCCGGGCGATTTAATTTCTTTTTTGTCTATAGGACGTGGTCGTTATGAGTCAGGAAAAGGCATTTGACGTGATTTGCATGGGGCGGGTGGCCGTCGATCTTTACGGTCAACAGATTGGTTCGCGACTGGAGGATATGGGCAGTTTCGCCAAATACCTGGGAGGATCGTCCGGCAACGTGGCCTACGGCGCCGCGCGGCAGGGATTGCGTTCTTCCATGCTGGCGCGCGTCGGCGATGAGCATATGGGACGCTTTCTGCGCGAGGAGCTGCAACAGGCGGGGTGCGACACCAGCCACCTGATCACCGATAAAACGCGGCTGACGGCGCTGGTGCTGCTGGGCATCAAAGACCGTGAAACCTTCCCGCTGATTTTCTACCGCGATAACTGCGCCGATATGGCCATCACGGCGGAGGATTTCAGCGAAGCCTATATCGCCTCGTCCCGCTGTCTGGCGGTCACCGGCACCCATCTGTCCCACCCCCGCACGCGGGAGGCGGTGCTGACGGCGCTGCGCTACGCCAGGCGCAACGGGGTGAAAACGGTGCTGGATATCGACTACCGCCCGGTGCTGTGGGGGCTGACCGCGCTGGGGGACGGCGAAACGCGCTTTATCGCCGCCGAGGAGGTGACCGCGCAGCTGCAGCAGGTGCTGGAACTGTTCGATGTGATTGTCGGCACCGAAGAGGAGTTTCATATCGCCGGCGGCAGCACCGACACCCTGCAGGCGTTGCGGCGGGTGCGGGAAAACAGCCGGGCGGAGCTGGTGTGCAAGCGCGGCGCGCTGGGGTGTTCGGTATTCAGCGCGGCGATCCCCGGCTCGCTGGATCAGGGGCTGACGATCCGGGGCGTGCGCGTCGAGGTGCTCAACGTGCTGGGCGCCGGCGATGCGTTTATGTCCGGCCTGTTGCGCGGCTATCTCGGCGGCGAGGGGTGGGAAAAAGCCTGCGCCTACGCCAATGCCTGCGGCGCGCTGGTGGTGTCGCGCCATGGCTGCGCCCCGGCGATGCCGACCCGCATCGAACTGGATAACTATCTGGCGCGGGAGCGCGAGGTTCCCCGTCCCGATCTCGATCGCGAGCTGAATCATCTGCATCGGGTGACCACCCGGCGCCGGCAGTGGCATGAGCTGTGCGTGATGGCGTTCGATCACCGCAGCCAATTGGAGGAGATGGCGATCGGCTGCGGCGCCGATATCGGCCGTATTCCCGAGCTGAAACGCCTGATCCTGCAGGCCGGCGTCGAAACCGCGCGCCAGGCCGGGCTGGACGATAAGGCCGGGGTGCTGTGCGACGGCACCTTCGGACAGGACGCGCTGAACGCCGTCAGCGGCAAAGGGTGGTGGATCGGCCGGCCGATTGAGCTGCCGGGGTCGCGCCCGCTGGCGATGGAACACGGCAATATCGGCTCGCAGTTGATCAACTGGCCGCTGGAGCACGTGGTGAAGTGTCTGGTGTTCTTCCATCCGGACGACGACCAGCGGCTGCGGCGCGAGCAGGAGCTGAAGGTGGCGGAAGTGTATCAGGCCTGCTGCCAATCCGGCCACGAACTGCTGCTGGAGGTGATTCTGCCGCCGGGCATGCCGCACGGCGATGAACACTACCTGCGGGTGATACAGCGCTTCTACAACCTGGACGTGCGGCCGGACTGGTGGAAACTGCCGCCGCTGACGGCGTCCGGCTGGCAGCGGCTGACCCAATTGTTGCACCAGAGCGATCCCTACTGCCGCGGGGTGGTGATCCTGGGGCTGGACGCGCCGCTGGAAAGCCTGCGCCAGGGCTTCAACGCCGCCGTCGGCTTCCCCATCGTCAAAGGTTTCGCCGTGGGGCGCACCCTGTTTGCCCAGCCGGCGCAACGGTGGCTGAAAAACGACATCGACGACGCGCAGCTTATCCGGCAAGTCAAACACAACTACCTGCAGCTGATCGCCTTATGGCGCCAGCGCGGGTAGCCGAACCTTGTTATCACTATGATTAAGGGAAAAGAGTATGGCCGTTCAACTTGGTATTAATCCGCTCACCTGGACCAATGACGATCTGCCCTCGCTGGGGGCGGACACGCCGCTGGAAACCTGTCTGAGCGAAGGCAAACAGGCCGGTTTCGCCGGCTTCGAGTTGGGAAATAAATTTCCCCGCCAGTCGGCGGTATTGGGGCCGATCCTCAAAGAGCACGATCTTCGGCTGGTGTCGGGGTGGTATTCCGGGCGGCTGCTTGAACGCTCGGTGGAAGAGGAAATCGCCGCGGTGCAGGATCATCTCAATCTGCTGCGCGATCTGGGGGCCGGCGTGATGGTATTTGCCGAGGTCAGCGGCGCCGTGCACGGCGACCGGCAAAAGCCGGTGCATCTGCGCCCGCGTTTTCCCGCCGACCGCTGGCGGGAGTACGGCGACAGGCTCAGCGAGTTTGCCCGTTATACCCACAGTCAGGGGGTGCGGATCGCCTATCATCACCATATGGGAACGGTGATTGAAAGCGCGCAGGACGTGGATAATCTGCTGGAGCACACCGGGCCGGAAGTCGGCCTGCTGCTGGATACCGGGCACCTGGCCTTTGCCGGCGCCGATCCGCTGGCGGTGGCCGAACGCTGGGTCGCGCGCATCAATCACGTTCACTGTAAAGACATCCGCGCCGATGTGCTGCGGGACGTCAAAAACCGCAAAACCAGCTTTCTCGACGCGGTGCTCAGCGGCGTATTTACCGTGCCGGGCGATGGCTGCGTCGATTATCCGCCGCTCTTCCGCCTGCTGAAAGCGCACGGCTATCAGGGCTGGCTGGTGGTGGAAGCGGAGCAGGATCCCGCCGTGGCGCATCCGCTGACCTACGCCACCCTGGGCTACAACAACCTACAGCGTCTGGCGTATCAGGCCGGGCTGATCTGATGGCCGGCATTTTCCGTCGTCGTCGGCTTATCCGTTATTCCCGGGCTTGACCGTTCACCGTTATTCCCGGACTTGACCGTTCACCGTCATTCCCGCACTTCACCGTCATTCCCGCGGTCGTCGGCGGGAATCTACCTTCACCGGCGTCATCAGTTAAGGAGCGCACCATGTCTTTGCTATCTCGCTACCGCACCCCGGACGATCAAGGGTGTATACAACGCATCACCCCGGCAAGCGCCGGCTGGAGCTATGTCGGCTTTGCCGCCTATCAGCTGGCGGCGGGGAAAACTCTGTCGCTGCCGGCCACGGATAACGAGCGCTGTCTGGTTCTGCTGGGGGGAAGGGCCAGCGTCGTCACCCCCGGCGAACGTTTTGAGGATATCGGCGATCGCCGGCAGCCGTTTGAGCGCAGAAAACCCTATGCGGTGTACGTCGCCGGCGGTGAAAGCGCGACGGTAACCGCCCATACGCCGCTGGAGCTGGCGGTGTGCTCCGCCCCGGGGCGGGGAACCTATCCGACCCGGCTGATCGCCCCGGCGGATATTGACGCGGAACAGCGCGGATACGGCCATAACCGCCGCTATGTGCATAATATTCTGCCGGAGGATAAGGCGGCGGACAGTCTGCTGGTGGTGGAGGTCTACACCGACGAGGGCTGCACCAGTTCGTATCCCAGCCACAAGCACGATAACGACAATCCCCCGCATGAAACCTATCTGGAGGAGACCTATTACCACCGGCTGAATCCCGCCCAGGGGTTTTGCCTGCAGCGCGTTTACACGGACGATCGCACGCTGGACGAAAGCATGGCGGTGTATGACAAAGATGTGGTGATGGTGCCGAAGGGATATCACCCGGTGGCCGCCATCGCGGGATACGATAGCTACTACCTGAACGTGATGGCGGGGCCGAAACGGCAATGGCGTTTCAGCTGGGAAGCCGACCACCAATGGATTAATAGCGAAGCCTACGCCGGAAAAACGAAGACCGGATGAGCAAGATATGCCCGCAACGCCAACGCTACATTCCGGGATAGCAGGCGATATCTCAGGAAGAGGGCGATCTGCGGTTCCAGGGCATCTTCAGCAGCAGACGGGCCAATCCGCAGAACCCCGAAACCCCGGCAAAGATCAGCCCGGCGCCGATAAATCCCGACAGGGCGTGGAACCAGGGTGAAACCGTGGCCCCCAGAACGGCGCCCAGCAGCACGATGGCGCCGGCGGTAATCTGCACCTGGCGGTTCAGCTCCAGCGGCTGTGACTTATCGACCACCGTGGGCAGCCCCGCCTGTTTCCAGGCCGCCAGCCCGCCGTCCAGAATATAGGCGTCGCCCGGCACGCCGGCGGCGAGCCTGTCGGCATTGGCCTGGGTGCGGTTGCCGGACTGACAGTGGAAGATAACGCCGGCGGCGGCGGTCAGCGGCGGCTGCGCCGCAATGTCGTTCAGCGGAATATGCCGCGCCTGGGCGATATGTTCGCGCGCGTACTCATCGGCCGCGCGGATATCGACCAGCAGGGCGCCGTTCTCGATCAGTTCGCGAGCGTTCTGGGGCTGGATAAGCTTGATGGGCATATTGATTTCCTGGGTGGCGGCCATATAGCTTCAGTATATCTCTTTGCGCGTGGAAATGATCCTCCGCGCAGGAAGAGATTTTGCCGCCGCGCCGCCTTATCCCCGATAGCGCATGCGGCCCGCCGCCGTTTTCTCCAGCCGTTGCGCCAGACTGTGGGCGATGGCCGCGAAGTCCGCTTCGTTTTTCCCCTGCCGCGTCATAAATTGCGTGCCGACGCGCAGCGCGAATTCATGCAGCGCGCGCGGATCGGCGCAGGTGCCGACCAGAATGCCGTGCCGTTCGAGCGCGGTAATGGTCGCTTTCGCCGACATCGACGAGTCCATCGGGATCAATAGCTGATGGGTGGCGGTCTCATGCGCCTGCGCGGCAATCACCGCCACGTCCTGTGCCCGCAGCGCTTCGGCCATGGCCGCGGTGTTGCGGCAAATTTGCCGCGCATAGCCAGCGCCATGCCGTCGGGTTTCCAGCAATGTCACCAGCAGCGACGGCAGGCAGCCCGCGTCGCAGTTGGCGATCATCCTGCTTTCGATCAGCTGCGACAGAAGCCGGCGATCGTCCGCATGACGGCCGGCGATAATGCCGTGGGGACGGCCCGGGAAGGTTTTATAGGTCGAACTGGTCATGATATCGACGCCCAGCGCCAGCGGATTGGGAAACATTCCGCCGGCGATAAGCCCCAATACATGGGAGGCGTCGAAAATCACTTTGGCGCCGACCTGGCGCGCGCCGGCGACCACCGGGGCGATATCGTCGGCTTTGATCATCACCGAACGGCCCAGCATCACCAGCCTGGGCCTGACGGTCAGGATCATCTCGGCGGCGGCGACGGCGTCCAGACGGTCGCCCCGCGCGTCGTACGGCAGATCCATCACCTTCAGCCCCGCCAGTTCAGGCGTTCCGCCGCGCCGCTGGCTTAAATGACCGCCGTGGGCGGCGGCCGGCGCCAGCAGCAGATCGCCGGGTTGCGAAAACGCGTGAAATACCGCCAGATTCGCCGTGGTGCAGTTCGCCAGACGCGTTTCCGCCCATTGCGAACCGAACAGCGCGTTCACTTCGTTTTCCACGGCGATTTCCAGTTTTGACACCAGATCGGTATCCGGCTGTTCCTTGGCGAAACGGGGCCCCATGGCCGGATAGGCGCTTAGCGCCGGGGAGTAGGCGGCCATCGCCGCTTCGCTGGGTAAATTGGCGCCGGCGTAGAGCACGATGCGATCGTTTTTCAGCGTATCGAGGCGCGCGGCGCACAGGCGTAACAGCGTATCGTTGTCCGTGGCGCTGGCAACGGCGTTATCGGCCTGGTCGTTATAGTGCGTTGTGGGCATTCAATTCACCAATCGGTTTGAAAAAGAGATAGCGCTTTCATCGCCTAACGGATAATGGCGGTGCGTTTCTGTAGCAGCCGCACGGCGTTGGACGCCAGATAGGAGATGATGAAATAAACGGCGGCGGCGAACAGATACATCTCCAGCAGGCGCCCGTCGCGCTGCGCGACCTTGGCGGCCGCGCCGAGGAAATCGGTAATCGACAGGACGTAGACCAGCGATGTGTCCTGAAACAGGATAATCGTCTGGGTCAGGAACAGCGGCAGCATATTGCGCATCGCCTGCGGCAAAATGACGTACATCATGGTTTGCCGGCCGTTCAGTCCCAAAGCCAGCGAGGCCTGTGACTGGCCGCCGGGCAGCGACTGAATGCCGGAGCGGACGATTTCACAAAAATAGCAGGCTTCGAACAGCGTAAAGGTGATGACCGACGACCAGAACGGATCGACCCTGACCGGAAAAGACGCGCCGGTGATCCATTGTAGGAGATAGGGCACCAGAAAATAGAACCAGAAGATCACCAGCACCAGCGGCAGCGAACGCAACAGGTTGACGTAGCCGGCGGCCAGCACGGCCAGCGCCCGAAAGCGCGACAGGCGCATGATCGCCAGCAGCGTGCCGAAAATAATCCCCAGAACCGTGGCGCAGAAGGTGAGCTTCAGCGTAAAGCTCATGCCGGTCAGAAACAGGTAGGGCAAGGCGTTGACGATGGTTTGAAAATCGAATCCCGTCAGCATCGTTTCACCCCTTCTTCCGGTGCTGAGCGATGCCGAAACCCGGCAGCGCCGCTCTTTTTTCCATGCCGCGCATAACGAAGACGATAATCAGGTTAAGCAGCAGATAAAGCAGGGTGGCGGCGGTAAAGGCCTCAAACACCTGGAAACTGTTTTCCTGCATGGCGCGCGCGCCGCCGGTGAGTTCCATCAGCCCGATCGCCAGCGCGACCGAGGTGTTTTTGGTGCAGCTGAGAAATTCCGAGGTGATTGCCGGCGTCACGATGCGAAACGCCACCGGCAGCAACACGAACCGATAGGTCTGCGGCAGCGTCAATCCCAACGCCTGACCGGCCATACGCTGTCCTCTGGACAGGCTTTCCAGCCCGGCGCGCACCACTTCCGCCATGCGCGCGCCGTGATAGCAGCCCAGACAGAGCGTGGCGGTATAAAACTGCGCGTCAGGCAGCTGTTTCATCCAGTCGCCCGCCGATTCGGGCAGCGCCTCCGGCAGGACGAAATACCAGAGAAACATTTGCATCAACAGCGGAATATTACGGAACAGTTCGACGAACGCGCTGCCGCAGCGGTTCAGCGCGGCGATCGGCGTATTGCGGGCAATGCCGGCCAAAGACCCCAGCAATAGCGCGATGGCAAAGGCGCAGACGGCCGTGGCGGCCGTCCAGCCAAGACCCATCATCAGCGTTTGCCAGTAGGTATGAGTGCCATCCAGCGACATATCGAAAAATATGCCCCAGTTCCAGTTATAGTTCATTGTCGCCCTGGTCAATCTGTTTTTTAGCGATAAAGCTCGGGGTTCGGATCGTCGGTTGGCTGGGCGATCGCTTTCTGCAACTGCGCCGATATCGGGAAGTTCATATTGACGTTTTTCGGCGGGATCGGCTGCGTGAACCATTTGTCGTAGATCGCGGTAATGGCGCCGCTGCTGTACAACCCTTCGATGGTGGCGTTGACCAGCGCCTTGAACTGCGCGTCGTTGCGGCGCAGCATAATGCCGTACGGCTCCACCGACAGCGGTTCCGTTGAAATCTGGTAATCGTCGGGGCTTCTGGCCGTTGCCCGGGCGCCGGCCAGAGAAACGTCATCGAAAATAAAGGCCGCGGCCCTGCCGGTTTCCAGCGTCAGCATGCCTTCGGCCAGATCCTTGGCGGAAAGGATCGTCAGGCCCAACTTCTGAGCGTTATTGGCGTCATTGATGATTCTGACGCTGGTGGTGCCCGCCAGCGTGACCACCGTTTTCCCTTTCACATCCGCCATCGACGCCACCGGCGCGGATTTTTTGGACAGAATGCGGACCGCGGCGACAAAATAGGTGGTGGAGAAGGTCACCTGTTTCTGGCGTTCGGCGTTGTTGGTGGTGGTGCCGCATTCCATATCAATAGTGCCGTTGGCCAGCAGCGGGATCCGCGTGGTGCCGGTGACCGCCAAGGTACTGACCGCCAGGTCGGGCTTGTTCAGCCTGGTTTTTACCGCGTCGACCACCGCGGCGCAGATATCCATCGCATAGCCGATCGGCCGTTGACTATCGTCGTAATAGGAAAAGGGCACCGCGCCGTCGCGGTGTCCCACGGTTATCTGACCGCTGTCGGCGATTTTTTTTAATGTTCCCGCCAACTCCTCGGCGCCAGCCGGTGCAGTCGTCAGAATGAGCGTGCATAGAGACGTAGCCAATATCTGTCGTTTCATGGTTTCTCCACGGAATGCCGTCGTTGATTGCTCTTTCGTACCGATGACCAGTCTGCGTTTCGCGGCGGATATGCGGCCCGCAAAGAGAAACGCAGCGGGAGTATGGCCGGTCGATAATCGTTCAATTTTGCGAAAGCGGTCAATGAAAATTAATAATGTATAATTAATTCATTTATCAGAAAGACGGAAAGCCACCCGCCGCTTTGAATTTAATGTTTTAAATTCAAAGGGCTATTGCGGATAACGCCAGGCGGTTAATTGAGAGCGATATAAGGAAATCTTATGCTATTGATGATGGACGATCGCGGCGGCGTTGACCGAGTTACGCACGGCGTTTGCCGTGCTCATTACATGCTTACGCAGCGTCGCGGCCAGTTTCCCGGCGTTTTTTTCCCGCAGCCACCGCAGGATCTCTTCATGCTCCTGCACGGCCAACTGCCAATCCTCGGGCAACTGCCGGATGGTGTGCCGGATATTTCTGATGCGCAGTTCAAGATTGTGGTACAGCGCAATCAGCGATTGGTTGCGCGTGGCGGCAAAGAGGGCTAAATGGATTTCCCGATTCAATCTGGAATACTCCAGCCTGTCGAGCCTCTGATACGCCAGCAGCATGGCGTGATGCAACTGCTCGATATTCGCCAGCTCGTCGCCGGTAATATGCTGGCAGGCTATCTCGCCGGCCAGTCCTTCCAGGCTGGCGATAATGGGAAAAATTTCGAACAGCTCGTCATCGGTCAGCGTGGCCACGCGGGCGCCGCGCTGGGGCAGCAGGACAATCATCCCTTCGGTAGCAAGAACCTTAAGCGCTTCGCGCAGCGGCGTGCGCGATATCTCAAACTGTTCGCACAGCGTTTTTTCAGGAATGCGGCTGCCGGGCTCCAGTTCGCCGCGGACGATCATTTCTCGAATAAGATCGGCAATCTCACTATGGAGCGTTTTGCGCGAGATGGACATTCCTTTGAGCATTGGGGAACCTTCTTTCGATGAATGGGCGCGTGGCGAAAGGGAAATCATGCCGGCGAGCTAACAGTAGCATAATGCATAGCGCTTTCAGACTTCAACCGCCCCAACGGCTGCCGTCGCTCTTGCCATGCCTGAGGCGGACATGATAATTTTCCCTGCGGGTGCCGGCTGTAATACCGCGGTCGAGCAGGTTATTATCATGCGTTGGTCGGGCCGCCGCGCGGAGTTTGAAGTAATGCAGCGCGATCTTTCTCAACGTCACGTACCCCGCGTTCGTCTTTTAGCCGAGCGGACTTTCGCCGCACTGGAACGTTTTGCCCATATTGAATCCGTTAGCGGCATCATATTGCTGGTCGCCGCGGCAATCGCCTTAATCTGGGCCAATTCTCCCTTTTCCGCCAGCTACCATCATTTATGGCATACGCCGCTTTCCTTCGCCGTCGGCTCGTTCGCCTTTTCCCAGTCCCTCCATTTCTGGATCAACGACGGGCTGATGGCGATCTTCTTTTTAGTGGTCGGCATGGAAATCAGATATGAAATTCACGCCGGGGCGCTGAGCAATATCCGGCAGGCGTCGCTGCCTATCGTCGCCGCTTTCGGCGGCGTGGCCGTCCCGGCGTTAATCTATATCCTGTTTAACCAGGATCCGGCGCGGCATCACGGCTGGGCGGTGCCCACCGCCACCGATATCGCCTTTGCCGTGGGCGTTCTCGCGCTGCTGGGGCGCTCCATCCCCGGGAACATCCGGGTGTTTTTGCTGACGCTGGCGATTATCGACGACATTATCGCCATTGTGATGATCGCCCTCTTTTATTCCGCGCAGCTCGACTATAGCGGGTTGGCGATTGCCGGCGCCGGCGTGCTGCTGGTCGCCGGTATGCAATTAATCGGCATTCGCTCCGCTGTGGTCTACCTTATTCCGGGCGTCGTCATCTGGAGCGGCCTGTGGATTATGGGCATACATCCGACGATAGCGGGAGTGATACTGGGACTTATCACGCCGGTGCTGCCGGCGCGCAGCCATCAGTCCGTGCGCGACAACATTTTACGCATCACCCATGAGTTGACGGACCCGGACACATCGGCGGACAGGCTGTCGCGGCCTTTCAAACAGCTGCGCGTGGCCCGGCGCGAACTGCTTCCGCCGGTGATGAGCGTGCAGATGGCGCTTCACCCCTGGGTCGCCTTTTTCATTATGCCGCTGTTTGCGCTCGCCAACGCCGGGGTGAGCGTAGATGGCGTCAATCTCTCCGCCGACGGCGCCCACTGGGTGATGACCGGCGTGATGGCGGGGCTGGTGCTGGGCAAACCTCTGGGCATTATCGCCGTAAGCTGGCTGACGGTACGGCTGGGATTATGCAAACTGCCTCCCGATGTGTCGTGGGGCGGGGTGGCGCTGATCGGGCTGCTGGGCGGGATCGGATTTACCATGTCGATCTTTATCGCCATGCTGGCGTTCTCCAGCGAGAATCAGCTGGGCGCCGCCAAACTGGGCGTTTTAGTAGGATCGCTCACCGCGGCTATTCTGGGTCTTGCCTGGGGGAAAATCTATGCGGGCCGGATGCGGATCGCCAACGCCGGCGGCGCACCGATTGGACGTTAGCCGCTAATTCGGCATCCTGAGGTAAAACGCGGGACTAAACTATAGGCTCTGTTACAGCTGTCTCTTATGCATAAATGTAGGGACTCTGACGGGTTTTGCCGTTACCCGGCGTAAGAAATTATGCTGAGGAGATAGCAGGCTTAGGATGAGCCGCACGGACGCGGCGAAAGCTTGCGTCACGTCGGACAAAAACGCCGGGAGCGTTTTTGAACAGCGCTTGCGCTGGCCCGCCAGGGCGAGTCTCATGGATGAGACGAGTATTCCGTGTCGCAAGCGGTCCGTTAAGCCTGATACCGACGAAGGCACCTGCGCAGCAGGCATAATTTCAGCCGGAAGCCAGGGTTCTTAGGGCTGCGGCGAGTGAGCGCCCTAAGTCGGGCGCGTGCTAGGACGTGGCATAAAAATACCTTTCTTTTCGCGCACGAAATAGCACTGAGCTCACATATACCGTTAACAGTAAATATGTGACTAAGAGACATATTACAGAGGGGTAGCGGATGCACAGGCATAGGCAACGGTGCCGCACTCGATTATGGTCCGACAGGATGCGCGGGGTTGCCGTATCCGCTATCGCTCTGCTTTTCTTATCGCTCGGCGCCTATGTGGCGCAGCCGGCTGAGTCCGTCACGCGGCTTCTCGATGAGGCGGAGGCGATTACGCCCCTTGAAACGGCGATTATCGCCAGAGACGGCCAAATCCTGGCCGAACGGGGCTATCGCGGACACGCCACGACGGCGGTCACCAATATCAAATCAGCCTCGAATCGGTGATATCGGCGCTGGTCGGCCCCTTTGACGACGGCAAATACGTTAATTAAAAAATGCATATAGAAAGCAAAAATCGATGTTTTTATTTCCCCCCCGCTCCGCGTTAACTATCAGCCACTGTTTTAACAATGTGGTGACAAAAACATGGGCGCAGCAAGACTATTATCGCAACTGGAAGAGAGCATCGAAAAACACAGCGAGGAATATATTACCGTCTCCAGGGATATTCACGCCCACCCGGAAACCGGCAATAACGAGTATTACGCCAATCAGCTGCTTACCACGCTGCTGGCGAAAAATCAGTTTCAGGTCACCTCCAACGTGGCGGGGCATGAAACCGCCTTTTATGCGCTAAAGGAGAGCGGCAAACCGGGGCCGACCATTGCTTTCCTGGCGGAATACGACGCGCTGATCGATATCGGCCACGCCTGCGGGCACAACATTATCGGGGTGACCAGCGTGGCGGCGGCGGTGGCCCTCGCCGAAGTTATCGGGGAGACCGGCGGGCGCGTGGTGGTGCTGGGCACGCCGGCCGAAGAGGGCGGGCTGCGCGGCAAGGGCGGACTGAACGGCAATGTGAAAGCGCGCTTTGTCGAGCACGGTTTTCTGCGGGACGTGGACGTCGCGCTGATGGTGCATCCGTCCGGCAAAACGCGGCTCACCGGCCCGTCGCTGGCCAACAACCATCTCTATTTCCATTTTTACGGCAGGCCATCCCACGCCGGCAGCGCGCCCCATAAAGGCGTGAACGCGCTGGATGCGCTGGTGCTGCTGTATAACGGCATCAGCGTGCTGCGCCAGCAGCTGCCAGACGGCGTGCGGGTACACGGCATTATCACCAACGGCGGCCAGGCGCCGAACGTTATTCCGGAATACGCCTCGGCCCATTACTACATTCGCGCCAAAACCCGTGAGGAAGTGATCGCGCTGGAGCCGCGCATTCGCGCCATTGCCGAGGGCGTGGCGCTGGCGACCGGCGCGACGGTAAAGATCGAGCATCAGGTCGGGCCGCGCGATTTTCTGATTAACCACCGGCTGAACGGGTTGCTGCTGGAGGAGTTTACCGCGGTGGGGGAAAGCGTCGATCTGACGGACAAACAGGGCATCGGCTCGACGGACGCCGGCGATATCAGCCACGCGGTGCCCACCGCGCATCCCACCATCAAGATCGGCCCGGACGACCTGATCGGCCATACCGTGCCGTTTCGGGAAGCGGCCGACTCGCCGCTGGGCTACACGGCGCTGATCGCCGGGGCGAAAGTGCTGGCGCGCAGCGGGCTGCGCCTGTTGACGGACGCCCGGTTGTTGCAGGAAGTCAAAGACGAGTTCTCCGGCCGGCGCGACGTAACGGACGCCGCCTGACCTCGGACATTAGCGACTGCATCATTAGATAACGCCGACTACAACAATAAGGGAGTTTCCCGTCGATGAAATTGTTTACCTTTCCGCTCGCCGCGCTGTTGCTGGCGGCGAGCTTGCCCTGGGGATTCGCGCAGGCGGAAACCGCCGACCGCAACGCGACGCTGAATATTGCCTACGGCAAGCGGCCGGGCACCCTCGATCCCTACCTGACCACCAACAGCGCCACCACCGATGTGGTGCGCCATATCTTTGAACAGCTGTTCACCATCAACGACAAGTTCGAACCGGTGCCGGAGCTGGTGAAAAGCTATACCCTCAGCGACGACCGCAAAACCTACACCTTTACCCTGCGCGAGGGGATTCATTTTCACGACGGCCAACCGCTGACGGCGGATGACGTGGTGGCGTCGATGAACCGCTGGCTGACGGTCTCCACCCAGGGGAAAGCCAATCTGCCCGGCGCGCAGTTCGCCAAAGTGGACGACGGCGCGGTGCGGCTGACGGTGCAGACGCCGTCGCTGATTACCCTGAACGTGCTCGCCGACTTGAAGAATCTCGCCGCCATCATGCCCAAGCGGCTGATAGAGGAAGCCAACGCCAGCAAGAAACCGGTCAGCCAGCTTATCGGCACCGGCCCCTATAAGCTGGCGGAGTTTAAACAGGGCGAATACCTGCACCTCACCCGCTACGACGACTACGTCTCGCGCAGCGAGCCGGCCAACGGGCTGTCGGGGCAGAAAAAGGCGGACGTCAAGGATATCTGGTTTCGCTATATCACCGATGAGTCCACCCGCCTCGCCGGGGCGCTGACCGGCGAATACGACGTGATTTTCGACCTGCCGAAAGACAATATCGATGCGCTCAACAATGCGCGCGACGTGCGGCTCTACCGGCCGGAGGCGGGCGGATCGCTGATTACCTATCTGTTTAACAAGAACCGCGGGCCGTTCGCCGACCTGAAACTGCGTCAGGCGTTCAATCAGGCGCTGGACGTGCATCAGGTGCTGCTGGCGGGTTACAGCGATGAGCGCTTTTTCAGGGAGGATTCCTCGCTGGGCTTTCCCGAACAGGTGGACTGGTACAGCGAGGCCGGCAAGCCGTACTGGAATCAGCATAAGCTGGACGAGGCGCGCCGCCTGGTGAAGGAGTCCGGCTACAACGGCGAAGAGGTGGTGATTATCGCCACCAAGGAGTACGCCGAGCTGTATAACCTGGCGATTGTGGCGCAGCAGGTGCTGAAGCAGATCGGGGTGAAATCCCGTCTTGACGTCTATGACTGGGCGACGGTGCTGCAACGCCGGCAGGATCCGAACAATTTCGATCTCTGCGCGCTGGAGTTCTCGATGCGTCAGGTATTGCACCAGTATCCTTTCCTCGACTCGCGGGCCAAATTCCCCGGACTGAGCAACAGCCCGGAGATCGACGCCACGCTGGACGCCATCAAACAGGCGTCGTCGCTGCAGGAAGCCAGACCGCTGGTGGATAAACTGCACGTCGAGACCTGGAGCTATCTGCCGGTGATCGTGCTGGGACGCACCACCCCGGACGCGGTGGCGATCAAACATAATATTCACGGCTATTACGACCTGATCGGGCCGGTATTGTGGAATGTCGGCATCGCGGCGCGCTAAGCGGGGAAGATGATGGGCTGGTATATATTCCATCGGCTGCTGGCGCTGCTGCCGGTACTGTTCGTGGTCGCGGTGGTGGTGTTTTTCCTGGTGCATCTGGCGCCGGGCGATCCGGTGCTGGTGATCCTGGGGAATGACGCCAACCCGGACGATATCGCCGCGCTGCGGCGGCAAATGGGGCTGGACAAACCGCTGCCGGTGCAGTTTTTCGTCTGGTTCGGCGCGGTGCTGCGCGGCGATCTCGGCCACTCGCTATTTATGAACGCCAGCGTGCTGTCGCTGTTTCTGCAGCACCTGCAGCCCACGCTGGCGCTGGCCGTTTACGCGCAGGGCATTGCGCTGCTGCTCGGACTAGGCGGCGGCATTATCAGCGCCTGGCGCCACGACCGGCTGGCGGATCGGCTGATTATGGGGCTGGCGACGCTGGGGATGTCCATTCCCGGCTTTTTACTCGGCCTGTTTCTGATCTTTTTTTTCGCCGTGCAACTGCGCTGGTTTCCGGTGGTGGGGTACAGCTCCACCCGCGGCGATACGCTGCTGAACCTGTGGTATTTAACCCTGCCGGCGCTGGCGCTGGGGTTTCGCATCTCGGCGCTGATTGCGCGTATGACCCGCGCGGTGATGCTGGACGTGCTGCAGGAAAACTTTATTACCACCGCCCGCGCCAAAGGAGTGCCGGAAGGGCTGGTGTTGCTGCGCCACACGCTGAGAAGCGGACTGCTGCCGGTGCTGACCATCTGCGGCGAGTCGTTCGGATCGCTGGTCACCGGCGCCATTGTGATTGAAAGCGTGTTCGGCATTCCGGGAGTGGGCTCGCTGGTGGTCGACTCCATCGAACGGCGGGATTTCACCGTGATTCAGGGCGCGGTGCTGCTGATCACCCTCAGCTATGTGCTGATCAACCTGGCGGTGGATATTTTCAGCTATCTGCTCGATCCCCGCCTTTCCGTCAGCGGTAAGCCGTCATGAAAAAATTACTGAGTCAGCCACAGCTGGCATTGGGCTGCGCATTGCTGTTGATCATCGTGCTGTTCTCCCTGCTCGGCGCCCTGGCAAGCCCGTTCGATGCTTACTCCATCAGTCCGCTGAGCCGGCTAAAACCGCCCGACGCCACCCACTGGTTCGGCACCGATAACTTCGGCCGCGACCTGTTTGTCCGCGTGGCGCTGGCGGTGCGCATTTCGCTCTCGGTCGGCGTGGCGGTGGCGCTGGTTGCGGGGATTGTCGGGATGGCGATCGGGCTGCTGTGCGCCTGGTATCGCTGGCTGGATCTGATCCTGATGCGCATCTGCGACGGGTTGTTCGCCTTTCCCTCGCTGCTGCTGGCGATCGCCATCGTCGGCATTCTGGGGCCGAACGTATCGAACGTGGTGCTGGCGCTGTCGCTGGTGTACGTTCCCTCGGTGGCGCGGGTGATCCGCTCCGCCGCGCTGGTGATCAAGGAAAAGAATTATATTGAAGCCTTGCGCGCCCAGGGGGCCACCGGCGCGCGGATTATCTGGCTGCACCTGTTGCCGAACGTCGTCTCCCCGCTGATCGTGCAGGTCAGCTGGATCTTCTCGGTGGCCATTCTTACCGAGGCGGCGCTGAGCTTTCTCGGCTCCGGTATTCCGGCGCCGATGCCCAGCCTGGGTAATCTGCTGCTGGAAGGGAAAAAGGTGATTTTCACCGCCTGGTGGATGACCTTTTTCCCCGGCATCGCCATCGTGCTGCTGATTCTGGCGCTGAATATCGTCGGCGATGGGCTGCGCGACGGGTCCGATCGCGGGCTGAAGCCCCTGACGCGCCGTCTGTTTCGCCAGTTGAAAAACGAGGCCTCAGGGCGATGAGCGAGTCTATTCAGTCGGATACGCTGCTGGCGGTGGATGGATTGCAGGTGAAGTTCGCCACCGAACAGGGCGTGGTGTCGCCGGTGCGCGATGTGTCGTTTACGCTAAAGCGTCATGAAACCCTGGGCATTATCGGCGAGTCCGGCTGCGGCAAAAGCGTAACGGCGCAGGCGCTGATGGGACTATTGCCGCCGCGCTACAGTCGCGTAAGCGGCGCAATGACCTTTAACGGCCAGGTGCTGGGCAGCCTGACGCCCGCGGCGTTACAGCGCTGGCGCGGCAGCCGGCTGGCGATGATTTTTCAGGATCCGCTCTCCAGCCTCAACCCGGTGTTTAGCGTGGCGTTTCAAATTGAGGAGAGCCTGAGGTTGCACACCGCGCTGACCCGCAGGCAGCGCCGGGCGGAGGTGCTCTCATTGCTGCGTCAGGTGGGCATTGACGATGCCGGGCGCTGCGCGGCGGCCTATCCCCATGAAATTTCCGGCGGCATGCGCCAGCGGGTGATGATCGCCATGGCTATCGCCAGCCGTCCGGCGCTGCTGATCGCCGATGAGCCCACCACCGCGCTGGACGTCACCATTCAGGCGCAGATTCTGGCGTTGCTGGAAAAGGTAAAGGCGGATAGCGGGATGGGGATCATCCTGATTACCCACGATCTGTCGGTGGTGGCGCAGCTGTGTCAGCGCGTGCTGGTGATGTATCTTGGCGAGGTGGTGGAGGAAGCGGAGGTGGTCAGCCTGTTCGACAACCCGCTGCATCCCTATACCCGCGCGCTGCTGCAGGCGGTGCCCCGGCTGGACGGCGCGCGCAAGATCGACCTGCCGGAGATCCGCGGCACGGTGCCGGCGCTGTCCGTTTCCATACCCGGCTGCGGTTTCGCCGATCGCTGCCCCTACGCCCAGGCCCGCTGTCGCGAACAGCCTCCCGTCCTGCGCGCCCTGGCGGATCCGGCTCACCGGGTGCGCTGCTGGCGCGCCGAAGAGATAGGCGGCCTGTCATGAGCGCGCCGCTGCTGACCGTTCGTCACTTAAGCAAAACCTTCCAGGGCAAGGGCTGGCGCGGTAAGCGTTTTACCGCGGTGCAGGACGTCAGCTTTTATATTATGCCGGGCGAGACCTACGCGCTGGTGGGGGAGTCGGGCAGCGGCAAAAGCACCACCGGGCGCAGCCTGCTGGGCCTGACCGCCGCGTCCGGCGGGGAAGTGCTGTTCGCCGGTCAGTCGCTGCTGACGCTTAACGGCCGGCAGTGGCGCCAGGCGCGCAAAGATATTCAGATGATTTTCCAGGATCCGCTCTCCTCGCTCGATCCGCAGCGCGCTATCGGTTACAGCATCGAAGAGCCGCTGATAATCCACGGCGTGCGCGACGCCCGCCGGCGCCGGCGGCAGGTGGAGGAAATATTGACGCGCGTCGGCTTCACGCCGGCGGATGCGCGGCGCTATCCGCACGAGTTTTCCGGCGGCCAGCGCCAGCGCATCGGCATCGCCCGGGCGCTGATCCTGGAGCCGAAGCTGATAATCTGCGACGAGCCGGTGTCGGCGCTGGATGTCTCCATCCAGTCGCAGATCCTCAATTTGCTGATGCGGCTGCAGCGCGAACAGGGGCTGGCGTACCTGTTTATCGCCCACGATCTCAGCGTGGTGCACCATATCGCCGACCGCGTCGGGGTAATGTCGCGCGGCGTGATTGTGGAAGAGGCCACCGTCCCGGAGTTGTTCGCCCATCCCCAGCACCCCTATACCCGCTATCTGCTTCAGGCCATCCCGCCGGCGCATCCGCGGCTGAAAAACCAGACGCGGGAATTACAGACCGCCAGCCATGACGCGGGGTGCGACTTCCGCGACGGCGAGCGCTGTATCCGCCACCCGGAACAGTATTACTGGTTAACGGATACCCATCGGGTGCGGTGCTGTTTGCCGGGATAAGAGGGATAACGGCAGGGGTTAAGGATTTGTCGCCAAACTCGTCAATGACTATTCAACGGTAACCATCGCAAATAACGCGATCAAACTCGCTCAGCGACATCGCCTCCAGGCCAAGCTCCGGCAGGATATTATTTTGCCGGCGTAAATCTTTTTTCCATATCGCCGCGACGACGTTAATCACCGAAGAGTGCAGCGTCAGCGTGATGCCCGCTTTCTGCGCAATCGCTTCGGCAAACGCCAGGCCGTAGGGGGTGTCTTCCAGAATAAAACGCGTATCCATGCTGGTGGGGCCGGCCGGGCCGCCTCGTCGACGGTGCAGTTCGGCGGCGATATCGGCCAGCTGATTTTGCGCAACGTTAAACGACTGCTGAAAATGTTCCTCGATGCCGTGGATCTGCAATCCGAACCGGCGCGCCAGGGTTTGCCGCTCTTGCTCCAGCGCGCCGATCAAATTGGCGACGCCCGGCGTCAGATAATAGTATTGCGGCCAGCTTTCCTGTCGTTCTATCCGCGTAATATTGCACAGCGCCAGCCCGAGATGGGCGATGGGGTTGATATTGATCAGCGAGGTGGCCAGCGTGTTGCGCTGCGCCTGAAAATGGTCGCCGAACAGGGCGCTGCATAGCGTAATCGCCTGCTGGTTGGCCTGCATCGGCAGCGTGGCGACATGAACAATCCGCCTGACCGCCATAATGGCGACGCCATATCCGCCGGCCTGACGCCGGGCGGTGAGCAGGGTGGTGCCCCAGGTGATAATCGGCGCGTCGATACGGCGTTCGGCCAGCCGTTTTGACAGGTACAGCGCGCTCAGCGAGCAGGCGCTGTTGATGATCACCGGCTGTGCGCCGCGAATATGGCGAACCAGGCGGTCGATCACCGTTTTGTGCCCGTAGCCCGGCACGCAGATAAAAAGCGCGTCGGCCGCGTTAACCGCGCAGGCGATATCGGTAGTGACTTCCGGTTGGCATGCGCCGTCAATGACGCCGCTAAACGACAGGCGGCGCTGGTTGGCCTGCAACGGCGCCAGATCTTCCGCCGCGGGCGACCACAGAATCGGCTGATGACCGCCGTGGGCCAGCCAGGCGGCGCTGGCGAAGCCGATATTTCCCGCCCCCAGAATGGCGACTTTCATCGTGACTCCCTTGTTCTGTCAGACAGTGTTTTTTTTCGCGTAGTCCCTGAAGCGGCGGGCCGCCCGCAATGGCCGCAGGCCTGTATCGTTTAATGGCTTAACGACAGCATGATTTTATGGTGGTCGTCGGAATGAAACAGGGTGAAATTCGGCAATAGCTCCCTGGCGCTGTTTTCCAGCGCTTCCACCAGCTGCAAGACCAGGGTGCGCGGGGTTTTGGCCTGGGGAGTAATCACGCCGAAATGGTACGGGATATCAATATCCAGCTCGCGGATCACCATACCGGCAAGGGGCAGGCCGTAGGCGGTAACCGGTTCGGTAATCGCCACCCCCAGTCCGGCGCGGACGCAGGCCAGCACATTGGCCGAAGAGTTGGTCTCAATAATGTAGCGCGGCTGAATGTCGGCTTTTTTCATCACCTGCTCAAAACGATGGCGCAGACGATAAGGGTTATAAAGGGTGATAATTTTACGCGCCGCCAGATCCTGCAGGGTAATTTCATGCTGCCGGGCCAGCGCGTCGTCTTCGCTCAGCACCACCACACAGCGCGTTTGGCCGATCCAGTGGCGGTGGGCGTTTTTATGATCCAGCGGCAGGCTGCTGATGGCGATATCCGCGCGTCCGTCGATCACCGCGTGCAGCGTTTGTTCCGCCGAGTAGCTCAGGATCTGCAGCGGCACGCTGATATCCACTTTGGCCAGCGCCGTCGGCAGCAGGCCCGCGGCCATGGCGGGCGTGGCGGCGATCACCAGCGGTTTCTCTTCCTCTCCGGCGATCTCCTGGGCGCGCAGCTGGACCTGGCGCAGCGAGATCAGCGCATGCTCAACGGACTCGTGCAGCTGGTAAGCCTGCTCGGTGGGGGTTATCCGCGGGCCGTTGCGCTGAAACAGCGGATAGCCGATCTTGTTTTCGAATTCCTGAATCAGCCGGGTGACGGCGGGCTGCGAGCGGCGGAGATTTTTTGCCGCCGCGGTAATGCTGCCGCAGGAAATCACCGCGGAGAACGCCTCCAGCTGGCGCAAATCCAGATCCTCTAACATCGCCGTCTTCGACATGCCGTCCGTTCCTTATCTGTTAATCCGTCCGTCGAAATTTTTTAAAAGCATGCGGCATCTCTTTTGCCTTGTACACGCAATTTTCCGCATAACGACATACGTAATTATCATTAAGAATTCACATATAAAGAGGGTAATAATGCGTTTTTAACATCATTGGTTTGTCTTATCGCACGCCCCGCGTCGGGATTGCTGAGGATGCGGGTTAAAAGATTTTCACTGGAGCCGGGGACTGATGACCACGTTGCATGGAAAAGTATTAGCCGCGCTGGAAACGCGTTTGCGGGAAGACCGGCAGCGGCATTACGGCGACCTGCCGGCTTGCGGTACGCCGGAGCCGACGGGCGATGAGTGGCGCGGCGCGGAAGCGAGGAATGATGACTAACGTCGCCGCACGCCGCATTGCGCTCAACGGCGCGACCTTCGCCTACAGGCTGGCGGGGGAGGAGCATCGGGAAACCATCGTGGCGCTGCACGGCGGCCGGGGCATCGGCGACCATCGCGGCGATTTCCGCGCCTTTCTGCCGCTGGCGGCGCGCTATCGCCTGCTGGCTTACGACCAGCGCGGCTGCGGGCAGTCCAGCCTGACGCCGCCGTTTACCTTTGCGCAACTGGTCGACGATCTCGAAGCTTTCCGCCAGCGGCTGGCCGGCGGTAAAAAAATCACCCTCATCGGCGGCTCGTTCGGCGGGATGATCGCCCTGAGCTATGCGCTGAAATATCCTCACGGCCTGAAGCATCTGATTCTGCGCGGCACCGCGCCCAGCCATCATCATGAAGCGCAGGCCATCGCCAATTTCAAGGCGCGCCTGCATAAAGCCCCTTCGGCGTCGCTGGGGATGATCGACAAGCTGTTTTCCGACCGGGTGACGGACGACACCGAACTGCGGCTGATCTGGCTGGCGTTGCAGCCGCTCTATTATGAACGTTTCGACGCCGATGCGGCGCTGGAGCGCACGCGAACGCTCTCGGTGCATGCGCAGACCCACAACGCGCTGTTCGCCGATAAGGCGTATGACCTGCGCGATCGGCTGGCGAGCATCAACACGCCCACGCTGGTTATCGTCGGCGGCAACGACTGGATTTGCCCGCCGTCGCAGTCGCGGCTGATTGCCGACGCCATTCCCGCCGCGCGCTATCTGGAGGTGGCCGGGGCCAATCATCCGGTACATATCGAGGCCAATCAGCGGGTGCTGGCGGAAATCGAGGCGTTTATTGCCGGGGATGCGCCCTGATGCCGCGCTATATCCTCACCCGGTTGCTGGAGGCGCTGGTGGCGGTCTGGGGCGTGGTCACCATCGTGTTCTTTGTGACGCGGGTGCTGGGCGACCCGACGGTGCTACTGCTGCCGCTGGGGGCCGGGCAGGCCGAACTGGAGGCGATGCGCCACAGCCTCGGGCTGGATCGGCCGTTGGCCGAGCAATATTTCCATGCCCTGTGGGATATGCTGCGCGGCGATTTCGGCACCTCTTTCCAGTATATGCAGCCCGCTTCCAGGGTGGTGTTGCAGCATATGCCCGCCACCGTCAGCCTGGCGGGCACGGCCCTGCTGTTCGGGGTGATTTTCGGCGCCGTCGCCGGCACCGTCGCCGCCCTGACGCGCGGCACGCCGGCGGAATTTATCGTCATGGTCGCCGCGCTGCTGGGGCAGGCCACGCCGGTGTTCTGGCTGGGCATCATGCTGATTCTGTTTTTCGCCGTCAACCTGGGCTGGTTTCCCACCGGCGGCGCCGGCGGCGTAGCGCACCTGGTCTTGCCGGGCGCGACGCTGGCGGTGTTCGTCACCGCGTCGATCGCCCGCCTGCTGCGTTCGTCGCTGCTGGATATTCTGCGCGAGGATTATGTCCGCACGGCGCGGGCGAAAGGGCTGCTGCCGCGTACGGTGTTTGTCTGGCACGTCGCCCGCAATGCGCTGATCCCGGTGGTGACCATGGTCGGCATTATCGCCGGCGAACTGCTGGGCGGCTCGGTGGTGACGGAGACGGTTTTCGCCTGGCCGGGAGTGGGGCGGCTGATTGTGCAGGCGATACAGGTCCATGATTTCCCGGTTATTCAGGCGGGCGTGGTGCTGATGGCGGTCATTTTTGTGGCGATCAATTTTATGGTGGATTTGCTGTATGGCGTTCTCGATCCGCGCATTTCCCGACGGCGCTAAGGAAACCCGGCGATGAAAGCGTTTTTCCTGGCGCTGGGCGGAAATCGCAGCGGGATGTTCGGTTTTATTCTGCTGGTTATCCTGCTGCTGGCGGCGGCGTTCGGCCCCTGGCTCGGCCTGATGCCGCCGACCAAATCCAATTTGCTGCTGCGCATGCAGCCGCCGACCTGGAGTGGGCTGTTTTCGCCCGGCGCGCATCCCTTCGGCACCGATGAACTGGGGCGCGACGTGCTGTCGCGCATTATTCACGGCAGCCGCATCACCCTGACCATCGCCTTTATCGCCGTGGTCCTGGGGGGCATGGTGGGGGTGCTGTGCGGCATCGTGGCGGGGTATCACCGCGGCATAATCGACCGCATCCTGATGCGCATCGTCGATATCCAGCTGGCGCTGCCGCTGATGCTGCTGGCGTTGCTGGTGGTCGCCGCGTTTGGGCCGTCGATGCGCAACCTGATTCTGGTGCTGGCGCTCACCAGCTGGATCCGCTATGCGCGCATTATTCGCGGGCAGGTGTTGTCGCTGCGCGAGCAGGAATTCATCCTCTCCGCCCACGCCATCGGCGCCGGCGGCTGGCGCATTATGTGGCGCCATATTCTGCCCAACGTGCTGACGCCGGCGCTGGTGGTGGCTACGCTGGAACTGGCGCGGTTGATTATTATGGACGCGGCGCTGTCGTTTCTCGGGCTGGGCGTGCAACCGCCCGATCCCAGTTGGGGGCGGATGCTGGCCGACGGGCGCGTCTATATCTCTTCCGCCTGGTGGATCGTCACCTTTCCCGGTCTGGCCATTCTGTTTACCGTGTTGAGCGTCAATCTGCTCGGAGACTGGCTGCGCGACTATTTTGACCCGAAACTGAGGACGCAACGATGAACTCACCGCTTCACCCGGCATCCGGGACATCTTCTTCGCCGCCTGCCCGCCTCGGCCGCGTGCAACGCCTGATGGCGCGGCAGGGGGTGGAGGTGATGGTGTGTTTTAAGCCGGAAAACAGTTTTTACCTCAGCGGCTTCAACCCGATTATCTATTCGCACCCGGTGATCGCCATCGTGGCCGCCGGGCGCGATCCCATTATGTTGGTGCACGCGCTGCGCGACGATCACGGCCGGGCCAGCGCCTGGGTGGCGGATATCCGTCTATACGGCGCCTGGTCGAACAAAGTCACGCTGGGGCCGAACTGGCTGGATGCGCTGGCGTCGATACTGCGCGAGCTGGGTGTTGCGTCCGGGCGGGTGGGCATCGAAGAGGATTTTCTGCCGCTGCGGCGTTTTGCCCAACTGAAACAGGCGCTGCCGCAGGCGACGTTCAGCGATGTGACGCCGCTGATCGAGCAGGCGCGGCTGATCAAGGACGCGGATGAAATCGTTCAGGCGCGCATTGCCGCGCGCATCGCCGATTGCGGCATGGCGGCGGCCATTGAGGCGACGGTCGGCGGCGGCAGTGAACGCGAGATCAGCATTGCGTCCATGGAGGCGATGAACCGCCTGTGGCTGCGGCGCTATCCGCAGGTGGAGGTGTGCGATTTCGGCTCGCTGGAAGGGGGCGTGCAGAACGGCCTCTGGACCTGGGCGCTGGCGGGGGATCGCCTGTTCTATAACTGCGATAACCCGACGCTGCGCAAGCCGCGGCGCGGGGAGACGGTGGCGGTGTTTATCTGGAGCATCGCCAACGGCATTCATGCGGAAAATGAACGTATCATCGCCTACGGTCCGCTGCCCGCGGAGCACCGGCGCGCCATCGACGCGATTCTGGCTATCCGCGCGGAGGTGGATGCGCTGATCCGCCCCGGCATGCCTTATCGCGAGCTGTTCGAGCAGGTCAAATCCCGACTGGAAGCCCGCGGATACGGCAACTATATCCCCGGACGCATCGGCCACGGCATCGGTATCGGCGCGCATGAGCATTCGTCGCTGGACGCCCATTCGCCGCTGGTGCTGGAGCCGGGAATGATCTTCACCTTTGAGCCCAATCTGCGTATTCCCGGCGTGGGCGGCACCCAGATTTCCGACACCGTTCTGATCACCGACACCGGGCGCGAGTACCTGACGCAATCCCCCGGCGGCTACATTGAGGTATAACCCGTGACGACGCTGCTGGAAGTGAAAAACCTGTCGGTGGTGTTTGATACTCCCGCCGGGCCGGTGTACGCGGTTAATGATATTTCCTACTCGCTGCAGGCCGGGGAAACGCTGGGCATTGTCGGCGAGTCCGGCTCGGGCAAGAGCGTGCATGCGCTGGCGATGATCGGGCTGATCGCTTCGCCGCCCGGCCGGGCGGTGAGCGGCGAGGTGTGGTTTAACGGCCGCAACCTGCTGGCGCTGTCGTCACGGGAAATCATGGAACTGCGCGGCCGGGAGATTGGCTTTGTATTTCAGGACCCGATGACCTCGCTGAACCCGGTATTGACCGTCGAACGGCAGATCGCCGAACCGCTGCGCCGCCACCTGGGGCTGTCGGCCAGGCAGGCGCGCGTCCGGGTGCTGGAGCTGTTGGATCTGGTGGGGATTGTCGATCCTCATAAAAGGCTCGGACACTATCCGCATGAGTTTTCCGGCGGTATGCGCCAGCGGGTGATGATCGCCATCGGCGTGGCCTGCAATCCGGCGCTGCTGATCGCCGATGAGGCGACCACCGCGCTGGATGTCACCATCCAGGCGCAAATCCTGGATATGGTGCGCCGGCTGAAAAAACAGATCGGCACCACCGTTATCTGGATCACCCACGATATGGGGGTGGTCGCCGGGCTGGCGGATAGCGTTCAGGTGATGTACGGCGGGCGCATTATGGAGCGCGGCCCGGCCGAGGCGCTATTCGCCGCGCCGCGCAGCGCCTACACCTGGGGGCTGCTTAAGTCGTTGCCCACCAACGCCCGGCGCGGCGCCGGACGTCTGTATCAAATTCCCGGCAATCCGCCGGATCCGACCCGGCCGCCGGTCGGCGATCCCTTTGCGCCGCGGAATCCCTTCGCCACGCCGCGCTGTTTTGCGCAGATGCCGCCGCTGCGTGCGGTGGCGGACAGCGCGCCCGGTCACCAGGTCGCCGCCTGGTATGACCTGCCGGCGCTGCTGGCGCAGCAGGAGCAACGATCGTGAACGCCGGCGAGCCGTTGATCCGGGTGGAAAATCTATGCAAAACCTACGCCGGCGAGCGGCGCTGGCCGGACGGCGGCGCGGCGGCGCTCAAGGCGGTCAATAACGTCAGTTTCGCCATCGGCGCGGGGGAAACGCTGGGGCTGGTGGGGGAGTCGGGATCGGGAAAAAGCACCACCGGGCGTACGCTGTTGCAGCTTGAGCCGCCCACCAGCGGCGAGATCCTGTTTCAGGGCGTCAATCTTGCCGGTTTGTCGTCGCGTCGGCTCAAGCCCTACCGGCGCGAGATGCAGATTATCTTTCAGGATCCCTATTCCTCCCTCAATCCGCGCATGACGGTGGGCGATTTTGTGGCGGAGCCGCTGATTGTGCATCGGCTATGCGCGGCGAAACAGGAACGGGAAGCGCGGGTGGAACAACTGTTCCGGCAGGTCGGACTGGAGCCGGGAATGATGCGCCGTTTCCCGCATCAGTTTTCCGGCGGGCAGCGGCAGCGGGTGAGCATTGCCCGCGCGCTGGCGCTGAAGCCGCGTTTTATCGTCGCCGACGAACCCATCACCGCGCTGGACGTGTCGATTCAGGCGCAGATTGTGAACCTGTTTCAGGATTTGCAGGAGGAGCTGGGGCTGACTTATCTGTTTATCGCCCACGATCTGTCGATGGTGCGTTACCTGTGCCATCGGGTGGCGGTGATGCTGCGCGGCCGCATTGTGGAAATCGGCCCCACCGAGGCGATTTTCAGCCATCCCCGGCACCCTTATACCCAGGCGCTGCTTTCCGCCATCCCGGTGCCCGACCCGCGCATTGAGCGTTACCGTCGTCCGCTGGCGTTTGATGTGAACAGCAACTTACCCGCGGAACAGGCGGAATTACAGGCCGTTGGCCCGCAGCATTTTGTGCTGGGCCAATAATAATTAATCACCTTGTGGAGGCATTATGACTAAAAAAACGACCGGGCTGTTGCTGGCCTCCGTGGTCTGCACCGCCCTGGCGGCGCCGGGATTCAGCGCGGCGGCCACCGCCAATATCGCCTTGAACACCACGGTAAATACCTTCGACCCGCATATGACCGCTTCCGTCGGCAGCGATCTCAGCGTGCTCAGCCATATTTATCCCGCTCTGGTGTTGCGCGGGCCGGATCTGAAATTGCATCCCGAACTGGCGACCTCCTGGGAGGCGGTAAACGACACCACATGGCGCTTCAAACTGCTGCCGGGGGCCACCTTCGCCAACGGCGAGCCGATCGACGCCGCGGCAGTGAAGTGGAACTTGGATCGGGTGCGCGACCCCAAGGTGAACGCCCGCATCAAAGCCTGGTTTGCCCAGGTCGCCGAGGTGAAGGTGATTTCGCCCACCGAGCTGGAGGTGGTTACCTCGTCGCCCTATCCCAGCTTTGTCGATCAGATATCGATGTTCCTGCTGCTGCCGCCCAAATGGGCCGCCAGCCATAATCCGGCCACCGAAACCCTGTCGGGCGGGCGCTATATCCTGCAAGAAAACGTGCCGGGCAACCGTATTACGCTGCAGGAAAACCCCGGCTACTTCGGTAAGAAACCGGCGTTCGATACCGTGGTGTTCCGGGTGATTCCCGAACCGGCCAGCCGCATTGCCGCCTTGCTGGCCGGCGAGGCCTCGCTGATCACCGCGATACCGCCGTCCGAGCTGACGCGGGTCAACGGCAGCGGCAAGGCCAGCGCCGGATCGGTGCCTTCCATGCGCAGCGTCATGATCAAATTCAATACCGAAAAAGCGCCGCTGGATAATAAGGCCGTTCGGCAGGCGCTTAATTACGCCATTGATAAAGAAGGGATTTCTCAGGCGCTCTTTAACGGTCAGGCGGCGGTATCGCAGTGTCAGGTGCTGACGCCGTCCTACTTTGGCTATAACCCGGCGCTGCAAGGCTACGCTTACGATCCCGACAAGGCGCGCGAACTGCTGAAAAAATCCGGCGCCGACCTGGCCAAACCCATTGCGCTGGATGTGCCGACCGGCACCTATCTGCAAGGCAACGAGGTGGCGCAGGTGGTGGCCGCGCAGCTGTCGGAAGTGGGCTTAAAGGTATCGATCAATGAGATGGAGTTCAGCAGCTATATGAACAAGTACCTCAAAACCCGCGAGCTGGCCCAGACGTCGCTGCTGGCTCAGGCCTGGCCGACGCTGGATGCGGACGGGCTATTGACCCTGTTTGCTCCCGGCAACAACTATGCCTACTGGGATAACGCCGCCTTCGGGCAGGCGCTGACGGAAGGGCGCGCCAGCGTCGATCCGGCGGTGCGTCTGGCGGCGTACCGTAAGGCGACGCAGATTATGTGCGACGAGGCGCCGGCCATTTTCCTCTATACCCAGCCCGCCACATACGGCGTCGCCAACGCGGTGCGCTGGAGCCAGCGCGGCGATGACTGGGTGCGCGCCTTTGATATGATCCCGGCGGATAAGTAGGGACGAGGATGCATCTTTTCGCCAGCCATTTCGGCACCTACGAAGTGGCGCGGGACGCGCGCGGCGAGCCGGTTTTGCGGCCGTTTCGCCACGATCCCCGGCCGTCGCACGTCGGTTTGCGCTATCTGGAACTGGCGCAGAGCGCGGCGCGGATAACGGCGCCGATGGTGCGGCGCAGCTGGCTGGAGCAGGGCGCGCTGGCGTGCGACCGGCGGCTGCGCGGTCGCGAGGAGTTTGTCGCCGTCGACTGGCCTACGGTCAGCCGGCGGATTGCCGATGAAATTATCCGCGTCAGGGAACGGCACGGTAATCAGGCCATTTTCGGCGGCTCCTACGGTTGGGCCAGCGCCGGACGCTTTCATCACGCGCAGAGTCAACTCAAGCGGTTATTGAGTCTGGCGGGGGGTTTTACCTCATCGGTCAATACCTACTCCTACGGCGCCGCCGCGGTGCTGCTGCCCCATGTGCTGGGGAAGGAGTATCAGGACGCCTGCGCCACCGCACCCTCATGGAGCGATATCGCCGGCCACTGCCGTCTGCTGGTAAGTTTCGGCGGGCTGCGGCTGAGCAACGCCCAGGTGGAAGCGGGAGGCACAGGCGCCCATCGGGTTGCACCCTGGCTTGACGGCGCCAGAGCCAACGGGATGCGTCTGGTGATGATCTCGCCATCCGGCCGCGATGCGCCGCCGGGCGGGCAGGTTGAACATATTCCGCTGCGCCCCAATACCGACGCCGCCGTGATGCTGGCGCTGGCGCATACGCTGCTAACGGAAGGACGGGCCGATCGGGCGTTTATCGCCCTCTGCTGCGTCGGCTTCGCCGAATTCGAAGCCTACCTGTTAGGGCGGGACGACGGCGTGGTCAAAGACGTCGTCTGGGGGGAGGCCATTTCCGGCGTTTCCCGCGATCGGCTGTATCGGTTAGCCCATGAATTGGCCGGGCAGCCCTGTCTGATTAACGTGGCCTGGTCGCTGCAACGGGCGCGCTATGGCGAACAATCCTATTGGGCCGCTATCGCTCTGGCCTGTATGACCGGCGGCGTCGGACGTCCCGGCTGCGGTTTTTCCTTCGGCCTCGGTGCGGTGAATTCGGTGGGGCAGCCGGTGCGCAGCTTGCGCGGGCCGGCGGTGGATCAGGGGGTGAACCCGGTCAGGCGGGTGATTCCGGTGGCGCGGCTTACCGAGCTGCTGGAAAACCCCGGCGGAACGCTGCGCTATAACGGCACCACGCTGCCGCTGCCCGATATTCGCCTGATCTGGTGGGCGGGCGGTAATCCTTTTCATCATCATCAGGATTTGCACCGTCTGGCGCGGGCCTGGCAACGGCCGGAAACCATCATTGTCTCGGAGCAGGTATGGACGGCCACCGCGCGTATGGCCGATATCGTATTGCCCGCCGCGCTGCCGTTTGAGCGGGATGACCTGGCGGCCTCGTCCAGGGATAACTGGCTGATCTATAGCCGCAAGGTCAGCGCGCCGCCGCCGCAGGTGCTGACCGACCATCAGGCGTTGACGCGGGTGGCGCAATGCCTGGGGATCGCCGACGCCTTTACGGCAGGATTAAGCGAAGCGCAGTGGATTGAACGTTTGTATCAGGGGTATCGGCAGCGTTTCCCAGAATTGCCCGACTGGCGCACATTTCGTCAGCGCGGCTTTGCGGTATTGGACGAAGGCGAAGACGCGCCGCATCCGGCCGATCATTTTAGGCGTTTCGCCGCCGATCCGCAGGCGCATCCGCTGGGTACTCCGTCAGGGAAAATAGAGATTGTCTCCCGGCGGCTGCAAGCGTTTGGGCATGAGGATCTGGGGGCGTTCCCGCACTGGCGCGCTCCTGAGGAGTGGCTGCTGGCGCCGTTGACGGCGCAATATCCGCTGCATCTGCTCTCGCCCCAGCCCGCGACCCGCTTGCACAGCCAGCTGGACGCGGTGGGGGAAAGCGCCCGCGCCAGACGCCGCGGCTATGAGGTCGCCAGCCTCTCCCCACGGGACGCGGCGCGGGAAAACGTCGCGGAAGGGGATATCGTCGAACTTTACAACGCCCGCGGGCGCGTGCGGGTCAGCGCCCATATCGATGACCAACTCATGCCCGGCGTGGTGGTGTTGCCCACCGGCGCGGGTTTCCGTCTGGACGAGCAGGGATGCGACGTGGGAGGAAACCCGAATACGCTGACCGCCATCCTGCCGGCCTCGTCATTTTCACAGGCCGCCGCGCCGAATTCCTGCCTGGTGGCGCTGAAGCGCTGCGATCAACGCTCGGTTGTTTGAGGAACTTTGAAAGCCAGCGCTGCGTTGGCCCGTTGAGGCTCATCATCTCCGGCAAAAAGCCGAGCTTGCATAAATACGGGTGACCAGGAGACAGGTTGTTACCGCGAAAAGCAGCGCTGCAAATTACGGATGGCCACGGCCAGCTGCGCGCGGGGCAAGGCGAAGTTTAAGCGCATAAATCCCGCTCCCTGGCTGCCGAAATGGAGACCGCTTTCAAGTATTAACCCGGCCTCATGGCGCAAACGGCGCGCCAGTTCCGGCTGGGATAAGCCGGTTTTTCTGAAATCCAGCCAGGCAAGGTAGCTGCCCTGATTTTCGAACAACTCGACGTCGGCGATGCTATCCAGCCCTTGCTGCAACAGGATGTAATTCATCTTTAAGTAATCAATCAGGGCATCCAGCCACTGCGCGCCGTAGCGGTAGGCGGCATCGCCGCCGTACAGCGCAAACATATTCGGCTTGTGCACCATGCGTTGCCGCAGGGCACTGGCGATCTTTTCCCTGATGGACGGGTTGCGGATAATCAGGTTGGCAATTTGCAGGCCGGCGAGATTAAAGGTTTTTTCCGGTGAGGTGAAGGTGACGGCGAGATCGGCGAATTGATCGCTCAGCCCGGCCAGCGGCGTATAGGGCACATCCCCCAAAACCAGATCCTGATGGACGTCATCGGAGAGCAACAGCAGGTTATGCTGCCGGCAGATCTCGCCGATCGCCGTCAGTTCATCCGCCCGCCAGACCTTACCGATAGGGTTATGCGGATTACACAGGATCATCAGGCGGGTTTTGGCGCTAATACGGCTTTCAAGCCGCCGGAAATCCAGCGTATAGTTTCTCTCCCCCTCGTCCAGCGCCACCTCGATGATATTCCTGCCGGTCTGCTCGATGACCTGGGCGAAGGCGCCGAAGCCCGGCGAGAGGATAACGATATCATCCTGTGGTTCGGTCAGCGTGTGGATAACCGCATCCATGGCGCTTTCGACCGAGATGCAGGGAAGCACCCACTCCGGTTTAATCCGCCAGCGATGTCTGGCCGCCAGCCAGTCGCAGAGCGGGTCGATAACCAGACCGGCGTACTCGGTATAGCCGAACACGCCGTGGGTGACCAGGTCCTGCAGCGCGTGCGCCACCGCCGGCGGCGATGCGAAGTCCATGTCGGCGATCGATAAGGGGAGCGGCGGCGGCCCGGCGGAGGTCGCCTGGTTTTCCGCCGCCAGCCATTTGCTGGAATTCCTGATTCGCCGGTCAATGATACGGTCAAAGTCATAAGACAACGTCTTGTTCCTCAGCGGATAAGCCTACAGCACCGGCAGCGCCGCGCCCCGGCGGCGCAGGCGCGGATTGAGGGCGGTATGCAGCGCGTCGCTCAGCAGGTTCAGCGCCATTACCGTCAACATAATCGCCACGCCGGGCAGGGCGGTCATATACCAGCCGGTGCGCAGCGCGTCCCGCCCGGTGCCGATCATCGACCCCCAGCTCACCACGTTGGGATCGCCCAGCCCGAGGAACGACAGACCGGCTTCGGACAGAATGGCGTTGGCGATCAGCAGAGCGGTGGAAACCACCACCGGCGTCCAGGCGTTGGGGAGTATTTCACGAAAAATCAGATGCATATCGCTGGCTCCCAGCGATATGCTGGCGCGGACGAATTCCCGCTCGCGCAGCGCCAGAAATTCCGTGCGCACCAGCCGGGCGATGCTGGTCCAGGAGGTGATGCCGAGGGCGAAAATAATGGTGTTGATGGAAGGCTGCAACACCGCCACCAGAATAATCGCCAGCAGAAAGGCCGGGATGGTTTGAAACAGCGTGGTGACGGCGGTCAGCACGCTATCCACCCGCCCGCGGTAAAAGCCGGACGCCACGCCGACGGCGATGCCGATAAGCAGGGAGATGACCGTCGAGGCGACGCCCACCAGCAGCGAGACGCGGGCGCCGTGCAACAGGCCGGCCAGAATATCCCGCCCCATCAGGTCGGTGCCGAGCGGAAACTGGGGATCCTGCCCCGGCCACAGATAGGGAACGCCCACCATATTCATCGGGTCGTCGGGGAAAAACCAGGTCGCCGCGCCGGCGGCGGCCAGCACCGCCAGCAGAATGGTGAGACCGATGGCGGCGGAAGGTTGTAGTAACCAGCGCATTTTACCTCCAGGGCTTAACGCCCGCGATTAACAACGCGTACCCGTGGGTCGAGCCAGGCGTGCGCCACGTCCACCAGCAGATTCGACAGCACCACCAGTACGCTGCTGAACAGCAAGACGCCCAGCAGAACGGGAATATCCCGGCTGCGGATGGCGTCGAACGACAGTTGCCCCAGTCCCGGCCAGGCGAAGACGGTTTCCACCACGATCGAGCCCCCCAGCAGGGCGCTGCTCTGCAGGCCCAGCATGGTGATCACCGGCAGCACGGCATGGCGCAGCGCGTGGGCGAAAATCACCCGCTTTTCGCGCGCGCCCTTGGCCCACGCGGTGCGGATAAAATCGTCGGACAGGGTTTCAATCATCGAGGCGCGGGACAGCCGGGCATATACCGCCATGTAATAGATCGCCAGCGTCAGCACCGGCAGTACCAGGTGCGCCGCGATATCCCCCAGCCGGCGCCAACCGACGTAGCCGGCGTTGATATCCTGCCAGCCGCTGGCCGGCAGCCAGGGCAGCTTAACGGCGAACAGCACGATCAGCATCAGGGCGACCCAGAACATGGGGGCCGAATAGCCGATGGTGGAGAGCATGGATATCACCGTGTCGGCCGCGCCGTGCGGCCGCCGCGCCGAAGCGACGCCCAGCAGCACGCCGCCGGTCACCGACAGGATCAGGGCGACCCCCACCAGCAGGATGGTGGCCGGCATTCTGTCGAGGATCAGATCCAGCACCGGTTCGCCGAAACGGAACGAGAACCCCAGATCTCCCTGCGCCAGCGTCCCCAGATAGGCGAACAGCTGGGTAAACAGGTTGCGATCCAGTCCGAACAGTTCGCGCAGATGCTGGATTTGCTCCGGCGTGGCGCTGCCGCTTTCACTGGCGATAACGTCCACCAGATCGCCCGGCAGCGCCTTCAGCAAGAAGAAGTTCAGCGTGGCGACGGCAATCACCACGCCGGCCAGCTGAAGCAATCTGAAAACCATTCGTTTCGTCATGGCGCCATTTTCCCGCTGCCGATCCTCATTTTTTGTCAAACCAGACATGAGCGAAATTATTCTGACTGTGGTTAAAGGTATCCGTCACGTTGCGCAGATTCCTGGCCCAGATGCCAAACCACTTGAATTCAAAAATATTAATCTGCGGCAGATCGCGCTGCACAATTTGCTGCAACTCATGGTAGAGCGCCACGCGTTTTTGCGGATCCACCTCGATTTGCGCCGCTTCGATAATGCGGTCGGCCTCCGGGCTGGCGTAGCCGGAGGCGTTGGTCCACGGGGTGCCCTTGCTTTCCGATTTCGACCAGTACAGCTGTTCCACGCCCAGTTGCGGATCGGTCCAGTTTACTCCCCAGGAGCTGGCCAACTGGTAGTCGTAATCCTTGAAAACGTTTTTGCTCCAGGTGGCCAGATCGAGCGCGCGCAGCGTCACATCGATGCCGATGGCGCGCAGCGCCTGACGCACGAATTCGCCGGTACGGCGATAGTCGTCGCCGAAGGGAATAAAGTCATGATTGAGTTTAAAGCGCCAGCCGTCGGCCTTTTTCGGGAAACCCGCTTCATCCAGCAGCGCCTGCGCCTTTTTCGGATCGAAAGGATACTGCTGGGTATCGTCGGTATAAAAGGTGCTTAACTGCGAGGAGACCGGCCCGGTGGCGGGGTTGGCGTAGCCGCCCCACACGGTTTTGACCAGCAGATCTTTATTGACGGCATGGGCGATGGCCTGGCGCACCTTCAGATTGCCGAGAATCGGATCGCGCAGGTTGGGCAGCAGCCAGAACGAGGTGGCGAAGCCGTTGTAGCCGGCGGTATCCAGCGTCAGGCCCGGCAGTTTCGCCAGCCGGTCCGCATCGGCGAAGGTAACCGGATTGCGCTCGCCGTACTGAATCGCGCCGGTTTCAAAGGCGGTGGCCCGGCCGGAAACGTCGGGAATGATTTTGAATAGCAGCTTGTCGAGGAAAGGTCTGTCGGGCTGCCAGTATTTATCGAAGCGCTCCAGCGCGATATGGCTGCCGCGCTGCCACTCCTTGAACACGAACGGACCGGTGCCGACGGGTTTGTTGTTATACGGGTTATTGGGAATGTCGGTGCCTTCATATAAATGTTTGGGCAGGATCGGCGTCGCCACCACGTCCAGCGCGTTGAGCACCACCGGCGTCGGTTTGGACAGCGTGAGGATCACCGTATGCTCGTCGGGAGTTTCCGTGGCGGTCAGATACTGAAATACCCGGCGGGCGACGGGGGAGTACTGCAGCCAGACATTTTCCGCCGAGAACTTCACATCCGCCGAGGTGAACGGCCGGCCGTCGTGCCAGAAGACGTTTTTACGCAAATAGAGCGTCACCTTCAGGCCGTCGTCGGAGAGCGCCACCTTTTCCGCCAGCTGCGGGCGGGGCGACAGATCCGGCGCGTAATCAAACAATCCGTCGAAAATTTTACTGACCACCGCCCGTCCGGGGGTGGAGGTATTGATAAAGAAAGCCAGCGTCGGCGGTTCCGGGTGCACCACCGCTTCCAGCGTGCCGCCGCGCACCGCGCCGCTCAGCGTATTCGGCAGGCTGCCGACTTCCGCCGCGCTCTCGCTCGGCCATACGCCGCCGAACACCCCGGAAACCAGGATGGCGCCGGAGATGCCGAGAAATTTTCGACGGTTGATTTCGTAGTCGATAAGCGCATCCGCGGCGCTGTCGGAGGAGTGCTGCTGATCGGTCGGATGAGTTGGCATAGTGTGTATTCCCTGTGTCTGTCGTTAATCGGTTTGAGGTTGGTTTTAGAAAATTACCGCCGGCGTCTGGGGATTTCTTCTGCCCGGCACGGCGTTCAGCAGCGTACGGGTATAAGGGTGCTGCGGCTGCTGCCAGATGCGCTGGTGGTCGCCTTCCTCCACGATGCGCCCGCCGTTCATCACCAGCACGCGATCGGCGATGTAGCGCACCACAGCCAGATCGTGGGAAATAAACAGATAGGTCAGCCCCAGCTCGGCCTTTAAATCCACCAGCAAATTCAGCACCTGAGCCTGCACGGAGACATCCAGGGCGGAAACCGGCTCATCGCAAATCAGCAATTGCGGACGCAGCACCAGCGCCCGGGCGATGCCGATGCGCTGGCGCTGGCCGCCGGAAAATTCGTGGGCGTAGCGGCTGCGCGCCGTACGGGGCAGGCCGACGTCATCGAGAATGCGCACGATGCGCCGTTCCCGCTCGCGCTTGTCCTTGAGACCGTGGATAGCCAGCGCGTAACCCAGAATCTCCTCAACGCGCTGCCGTGGATTGAGCGAGCTGTACGGATCCTGGAAAATCATCTGTATCCGTTTGCGCCACGGCAGCAGCTCTTTGCGGGATAACGGCAGCAAATCCTGCCCGTTAAACAGCACCTGTCCCTGCTGCGCCGTCTCCAGTTGCATAATGGCGCGCGACAGCGTCGATTTGCCGCAGCCGGATTCCCCCACCAGACCCAGCGTTTCTCCGGCCTGAATATGCAGCGAAACGTCGTTAACCGCCGCCGCCTCGGTCCCGTCGCCTTGGTACTTTACGGTGAGGTTCCTGACCGACAGCATCGGCGCGGCATCCGGTTGCGCGGCGGAAAATTGGCGCGGACGCGGCGGGGGCGGCGCGAGCGTAAATCCGTCCTTATCGCTGTAATGGATTTCCGCCAGCCGCGAGTGGCGATAGTGCCGATCCTGCTCCATATGCAGCGAAGCGCGCAGCAGGCCTTGCGTATAGGTATGCTGCGGGTTGCCCAGCACCTCATCCACCGTGCCCTGTTCCAGTTTGCGTCCGTTGTGCATTACAGCCACCCGATCGGCCCACTGGGCGACCAGGCCTAAATCGTGGGTGATCAGCAGCACCGCCATATTTAATTCGCGGCGCAGTTCGTCCAGCAGCGCCAGGATTTGCGCCTGGATGGTGACATCCAGCGCGGTGGTCGGCTCATCGGCAATCAGCAGGCGCGGCTGGCAGGCGATGGCGATGGCGATCATCACCCGCTGGCGCTGGCCGCCGGACAGGCTGTGCGGATAATCGTTAAAGCGCCGCGCGGGGTCGGGCAGCCTGACCTGCTCCAGCAGCGCAATCGCCCGTTCCCGCGCCTGCGCCCGGCTTAGCCGCTGGTGCAGGGTCAACGCCTCGGCGACCTGCTGGCCGATGGTCAACACCGGGTTCAGCGAGGTCATCGGCTCCTGAAAAATCATCGAGATATCGTTGCCGCGCAGCGCGGCGAGCTGTTTTTCGCTCTGGCGCAGCAGCGGGGTTTCCCCCAGCAGAATGGCGCCGCTCAGCGAAGCCTGTTTGGGCAACAGCCGCATAATGCTCAATGCGGTGGTGGACTTGCCGCAGCCGGATTCCCCCACCAGCGCCAGCATCTCTCCCGCGTCTATTTGCAGGTCAAGATTATCCACCGCCGTGTGGGCGCCGAAATGAACGCTCAGCCCTTTTATGTCTAGTAATGCCGTCATCCAGATACCTTGGTTGCAGGTCGTTGGCCGCCAAATAATTCGATACTTTAATCGCATTGGCCGCCGGTTCTTTAGGACAGTTTGATATTAGTTATATTGCGTAATTATATGGCGGTTAGCTTAATTGACGGCGCGGGCGAACCCTTCCGGCAGGCGAAAACGGTGGAGGGAGCCAATGCTTTTATCCCGTTTATAAAGTTTGATTTTCTGCATTATATTTTAAACCGTGATGATATAAAAATATGATGTCGATCAATTTTACTCTTTAAATTAAAATCAGAAGCTATCGGCATAAAATAATTTTTATAAAAATCGCCGTTGGTCGGTAATTAAATAAATATTGCAATCAAAAATGATTTTTCTCATTAGGTCATGAAATATTGATATTTATATGGCGGATAATCTTTCTGCCATAGTAAGCGCGGTCGAGAGAATAAATTCAGGCCGCCGGTGGTTAAATAATTCTTTAACGGTTGGGGAAATACTTATCACTGAACTCAACCGGCCGCCTATACCGTAAATAATAAAAATTTGCCAATTTTAACGAGGTATTTATGACGGATGCGATTCATTTTGATGAACTTTCATTGGATCAAGCGATTGAAAGCGCCGAGACGCGCGGAATAATCATTCTTCCGGTGGCGACCACCGAAGCGCACGGCACCCATCTGCCGCTGGGAACGGATATCTTTACCGCCGAATGGATCGCGGAGGAATTAAGCCGTAAAACGGGTTTGCCGGCGCTGCTGCCGACGCCGATAAGGGCCGGGGCGTCGCCCACCTTCCATTACGACGTCAACGGCGATCCTATCCCCGGCACGCTGGCCATCGGCCACGCCACCATGCATGCGCTGATCAAGGATATCGTGCGCGGGCTGTGGGCGACCGGTTTTCGTAAAGTCATTATCATCCAGGGGCACGGGCAACAGCCGAATTTCCAGGTTATCGCCCATGAGGTGGCGACCGAACTGCGCCGCGAAGGGAAGGCGATCTTTATCGGCGGCGCCACCTATTGGGAGCTGGCGGCGCAAACGCTGCGCGACGAACTGAATACGCCGTTCTATCACGCCGGGGAAGAGGAAACCAGCAACGTGCTGTTTGTCCGGCCCGATCTGGTGAAACTGGATACGGTGACCGGGCATGAATTGAAACCGCTGCTCGATCGTGATTTGCTCAAGCGCTCCGTTACCCACGATGAAACCGAGACATTCGGCGTAATGGACATCGCCACCTGGATCCCGATCCCCGCAGCGGGCCATAAAAGCCTCGGCGGGCTGGGGCGCACCGAGGATATCCTGACCGCCAGCGCCGAAAAAGGGCGCAAGATATTAAGCAAGGCGGCGGACCGCTATCTGGCGCTGATCCGCGATTTGGAAACCCACTACGCGCCGGCGGAAGTCCCGGGAGTGGATGTCAAAACCCGCCCAGAGAAACCGCGCTTCAGCGTTGACTATTAACCGCGATAATCGATCGTCGGCGCCGCTGGCGGGGTAAAGCTCAACAACGCCCTGCGCGCTTAGCATTTTTATTGGTTATTATTCCCGCCAGTCAGAAATGACTGGTACGGAATAATCCGTTCCCGGCAAGACCTCTTGGACGCGCCGCGCTGGAAAATATGATGCCGATCAATTTTCATCTAAGGTAATAAGACTGGTTATCAGATAGGGTAAATCATCGGCGGGGGATTATTTCAGGTAAGTTTTTATATCCTATAATATTTTTCTGGATAAAAAATCCGACAAGAGGGTTTATCGGATTGCGGTTATCATAAAAACGGCGTTTTTTAACAAAGGAGTAACGAGAATATCTAATTCCATTTTTTATCTAATGATAGCTGATTAAGTGATTTATATTTCCCCGCGTTTGTTGATAGCGTTTTTTTTGTTGAATATCTATTTTGTGACGCCTACTCCGTAAAGCGGGTATCTATTTAATTTATTTGGGAAGGAATTAAATGATTTCAGGAAAGTACACCCGGTATTTATATTTGCTGCTGTCCTTATTGGCCGGCGTTATTTTTATGCATTCCCATACGGCGCGGGCGCAGCAGCAGACGATAGTGTTCGGCGTGGCGCCCGGCCCATACGGCGATATGATCAAATTCGCCATCAGACCGGGGCTTGAGCAGAAAGGTTATAAAGTCAGGGTCACCGAATTCAGCGATTACGTGCAGCCCAACCTGGCGCTGGCGAACGGCAGTATCGATGCCAATTTATTTCAGCATCGTCCTTATCTGATCAAGTTTTCCGCCGACAAGGGACTGAAGCTGTCGCCGCTGATTAATGTGCCCACCGCCGGGCTGGGCCTGTATTCAAAACGGATTAAAAGCCTGGATGAACTCAAGCGCGGCGATGTGGTGACCTTATCGAACGACCCCACCAATCTGGCGCGCGGCATCCGTTTTCTGGAGACGCTGGATCTGGTCACCCTGAAAGGGGATATCGACCCGACCAAAGCCACGATAAGAGATATCGGCGGCAATCCCAGAGGGCTGGAGTTCAGACCGCTGGAGGCGGCGCAATTGCCAAGAACGCTGGAGAGCTCAGCCGCCTCGCTGGTGAACGGCAATTTCGCCATTGCCTCAGGCCTGAAACTGTCGGAAGCCATTGCGCTGGAACAGCTTGATGAAGAGCTTAAAAACCTGGTGGCGGTGCGTACCGAAGATTTGAACAAGCCGTTCGCCGCCGATATCAAGGCGGTTATCGAATCCCCGGAGTTCGCCGCGGTGATACAGGATCCGCAATATATTTTCCGCGACTTCCAGAAACCGCAGTGGCTGCAAACGAAGCTGGGACAGAAATAAGGGTAGTGTGATGACGAAGACGAGCTATCGGCGTTACTGGGATGAGGTGGAAATATTACCCCGTCATGAACTTGAGGCGCTGCAACTGCAACGGTTAAAAAGCACCGTCGCCCATGCCTATGCCCATTCTCCTTACTACCGGGAGGCGTTTGAGCGGGCGGGCGTCCATCCCGATGATTTACACCGGCTGGACGATCTGCGCCGTTACCCCTTTATCGACAAGCAGATTGAAAGAGAGCGGCAGGACGCCGCCCCCTTGCTGGGGGATATTCTGGCCGTGCCGGAAGAACAGGTGGTGTTTGTCTCCGCCTCGTCGGGCAGCACCGGCGTGCCGACGCTGAGTCCGTTCAGCGCGGACGACTTCGAGCGCTATCAGGACATTCAGGCGCGGCTGTTCTGGGCGGTGGGGATGCGCCCGCACGATCGTTACGTGCACGCCCTCAATTTCACGCTGTTTGTCGGCGGGCCGGATGTTATCGGCGCCCAGAAGCTGGGAGCGCTCTGTTTCTGGGCCGGCACCATTCCCTCAGATCGCCTGCTGTATATTATGAAAACCTTCCAGCCCACCGTGACCTGGACCACGCCATCCTACGCCTGGCATCTGGGGGAAACCGCGATCGCCCAGGGGATCGATCTGCATCGGGATCTGGCGATGAAGCGCATTATCGTCTGCGGCGAACCCGGCGGCTCGATTCCGGCGACCCGTCAGGCCATTGAAGAGCGCTGGGGCGTTCAGGTATATGATTTTTACGGCATCTCCGATATTTACGGCGCCTGCGCCGGTTCCTGCGAGGAGAGGGACGGGCTGCATCTGGTGGAAGACGATATCCTGCTGGAAGTGCTGGACCCGGCCACCGATGAGCCGGTGGCGGATGGCCAGCCCGGCGAAATGGTGCTGACCTCGCTGACCAAACAGGCGCGCCCGATGATCCGCTTCCGCACCGGGGATATCATCGTCGCCGACCACTCCCCCTGCGCCTGCGGCCGAACCCACGTGCGCATTACGGTCACCGGACGTAAAGACGATATGTTTATCGTCTCCGGGGTGAATGTTTTCCCCGGCGATCTGGAAGCGATCGTGCGCGCCACGCCGGAACTCAATGGCGAATACCGCATTACGCTGTATGAAGAAGATCACCTGACGCGCTTTGACCTTGAAGTTGAACGTAACGTCCATACGGACGAAGACGATAGTCAGTTGGCGGCGCGTTTGCACCTGGAGATTAAAACCCGGCTGGGCGTACGTCCCAAACGGGTGGTGCTGCTGGCGCCGGAAACCCTGCCGCGCCACACCCATAAAGCGAAACGCGTGATTGATACCCACAGCGCCTGCGCGCTGTAGATTTTATTTACCACTATCATGCCCAATAGATTTCAGGGGCAAGAAGGCGTCATGTCCGGATTCAGTCAGCACCTTTCGTTAGGGGATAACCCTCCTTCTTTTAATCATGTCCGGGATCGCAGCCATGCTTGATATTCTCTGGCTGGGGCGCGGCGGTCAGGGGGCGTTTACCGCCGCCCGGCTGCTGGGGCTGGCGGCGGTGCGTTTTGCCGATCTGGAAGCGATGGCCTTTCCCTCTTTCGGCCCGGAACGCCGGGGCGCCCCGGTCTATGCCTATACCCGATTGTCCCGCTCGCCGATCCGCGATCGCAGCCCGGTGCGCCAGGCTCAGGTGGCGGTGGTGATGGATGAAACCCTGCTGCCGCAGCTGCGCGCCGAGCAGCTTTCCGCCGGCGCGTTGATTCTTATTGACGCAAAACAGGAGCAGGGGGTTCAGCGCCTGCCGATCGGTCTGGGGTGGCGAGTGCCGGCGCGTGCGCTGGCGGAGCATCATCTGGGCAGCCCGCATGCCAACACCGTGCTGCTCGGCATACTCAACGGCGTGCTCTCCCTGCTGCCGCCCGCGGCGCTGGAGAAGGCGATTATTTCCGAATTCGCGCCGCACTGGCAGGCGCCCGCTCCGCTGCCGGAGCGGGTGCGCCGTAATCTGGCGGCGTTCGCCGCCGCCGGCCGGTTCGCCCAGGCGCGGGAAAACATCGCCGCTCCGCTGGCGGCGTGGCTGGCCGAGCATCATCGAGCGGCGGCGATCCAGGAGGCGGCGCATGGCTGATTCGACCAAAGACCCCGACGTGAACGACGGCGCCGCCGAGCGGCCGCGCCGCGCCCGGCGCGGCGGGACCAGCCAGGATCCGCTGCCGGTAGCCTTATCCGGCCCCTGCCGGCGGCGAGAACACCACAAGCCCGATCTGGCGCGATGGCCCGCTTCGCCCCAGCTTGCCTCCGGCTATCTGGTGGCGGAAAACAGCGGCTGGCGCACCTCGCGGCCGAAAATAGAAGACAGCGCCTGTATCTGCTGCAACCTGTGCGTATTGCTCTGCCCCGACGGGGCGCTGGCCAATACCCGGGACAACTATCCCCGCCTGCTGGCGGAGTGGTGCAAAGGCTGCGGCATCTGTGCGCTGGAATGCCCTAAAGACGCCATCACTATGGTGAGCGAGTCCGACGCGCTATCGGCGGATAGCCGGCGCGATGCCGTTACGGGAGAACCGCGATGAGTCAATCTTCAACCGGTAGCGACGGGTTGAATACCAACCACGAACGCCTGTTCCTGTGCGGCAATGAGGCGGTGGCCCACGGCGTGCGTCTGTGCCGCCCCGCGGTGATCGCCGCTTATCCCATTACGCCGCAAACGGTGGTGGTGGAGCGGCTGGCGGAAATGGTGGAGGAGGGCGAGCTTGACGCCGAATTCGTCCATGTGGAATCGGAACATTCGGCGCTGTCGCTGGTGATGGGCAGCGCGGCGATGGGCGTGCGCACCTTTACCGCCACCTCTTCCCAGGGGCTGCTGTATATGGCCGAGTGTCTGCCTTACAGCGCCGGCGGGCGTTTCCCGCTGGTGATGATGAACGCCAACCGGGCGCTGGCGCTGCCGTGGAATATCTATGGCGATCAAAGCGATTCGCTGTCCCAGCTCTCCAGCGGCTGGATCCAGGTTTACGCCGAAACGGCGCAGGAAAGTCTGGACCTGATTATTCAGGCCTATGCGCTGGCCGAACACCCGGCGGTGCGTACGCCGGTGTTGATCAATCTGGACGGTTTCGTGCTGACCCATACCTATGAACCGGTGCAACTGCCGCAACAGGCGCTGGTGGATTCGTTCCTTGCGAACCGCTTTTTTGCCGAGGGTACGCCGGGAACCTTCAGCCTTGAGCATCCGCAGAGCCTGGCGATCACCGCCGGGCCGGGGGAGTATACCGAGTTCAAATATCTGCAACACCGGGCGATGCGCGGCGCGTTAGATGAAATCGCCGCCATCGGCCGGCGTTTCCGCGCCCATTTCGGCCGCGGCGAAGAGGGGATTACCGACGGCGTTATCGAAAGTTATCAACTGGACGACGCCGAACGGGTGGTGATTACGCTCGGCAGCGTGGCCGGTACGGTGCGCGCCGCCGTGGATGCGCTGCGCGCGCGGGGAGAGGCGGTCGGGCTGCTGCGTTTGCGTTACCTGCGTCCTTTCCCGCAGGGCGCATTGCTCGACGCACTGTTTGGCGCCCATCGAACCCGCAGGGTACAGGCCGTCGCCGTGCTGGAGAAGGACATTTCCTTTGGTCAGCAGGGCGCGGTGGCGGTGGAGATCAAGTCCGCTCTGTTTGATTACGCCAGCGTGACCGGCGGGCGGGTGCCGCGCTTGCTCAACCAGATCGCCGGGCTGGGGGGGCAGGAGATCGGGCTGGAGGATGTGATCCGTCTGTATGGCGAATTAACCCGGCCGGCCGGGCGCTCGGCGCAGGAGCCGGATTTGCGTTTTCTCGGCATTGACCCGCCGGAGTCCGATCGGCCGCCGTCAACGGCTGCCGCTCAACGGGAGGACACCCATGTCCATATCGATTAAAAACCTGCCGCCGGAAGAGTACTTTGTCGGCCATAAAGCCTGCGCCGGCTGCGGCGGCAGTCTGGTGGTGCGTCTGGCGCTGAAGGTTTTCGGGCCGAAAACCCATGTGGTGATCCCGGCGGGCTGTATGTCGGCGGTCGGCTTTATCTATCCGCAAATGGCGGTGGGGGTGAATGCGATGATCGCGCCGTTCGCCGCCACCGGCGCGGTGCTTTCGGGGCTGGCGGCGGCACTGCGCGCCAAAGGCATCCGCGATATTCCGGTGGTGGGGTTCGCCGGCGACGGCGCCACGGCGGATATCGGCCTGCAATCCCTGTCCGGCGCCTTCGATCGCCAGGAGCGCATTATCTATATCTGCTACGACAATGAAGCCTATATGAATACCGGCATTCAGAAGAGCGGCGCAACCCCCTGGGGCGCCAGAACCACCACCTCGCCGACCGGTTTCACGCCGCGCCGGCTTAACGTCAAGAAGGATTTGCTGCAGATAGCCGCCGCCCATCATGTGCCCTACGCCGCCACCGCCAGCGTGGGGCAGCCGTCCGATCTGCTGAAAAAGCTGGAGAAGGCGGCGTCCGTCGACGGACCGGCGTTTCTGCACGTGTTCGCCCCCTGTCCCACCGGCTGGGGCTGCGCCAGCGACAGCACGATAGCGCTGGGGAAAAGCGTGGTGGATACCGGGCTGTGGCCGCTGCTGGAATACCAGCACGGCGTGCTGACCATTAACCGCAATCCCAACCGTTTTGCGCCGCTGGAAAGCTATTTTTCCTCTCAGGGCCGCTTCAAATCCCTGACGCCGGACGTGCTGGGCGAGCTGGCCGACGCGCGGGACGAGCGCTGGCGCGAACTCAGAGCCTGGGCGAACGCCACCGCGCCGGCGGTAGCGTGAAAGCTATCGGCCGCGGTATTTGCCCGGCGTAACGCCGATAATGCGGCGGAATGCCCGATTGAAAGCGGCGATGGATTGGTAGCCGACCATTTCCGCCGTTTGTTGCAGCGTCTTGCCCTGCTCGATGTAGCGGCAGGCGAGCGACATGCGCAGCTGGCAGACCATTTCCGCCGGGGGAACCGCCGAGACCTGGCTGAAGCGTTGAATGAACCACGAACGGGACATGGCCATCGCGTCGGCCATTTTCGGGATGGTCCACTCCCTGGCGGGGAACAGTAAAATGGTGGCGATCAGGTTGAGAAATTCGGGCATGTTTTTGGCGGTTTCCAACGGCGGCGCCAGAGGGTGCTGGTGCAAATATTGCCGGATACCGATAAAAAGCAGCGCCTCCGCCAGTGAAGAGATCAATTTATGGCTGCACATCTCTTCTTTGGCGGCTTCATGATGAATTACCTCGGTGATCTTTCTCACCGCTTCGAATTCATCCTTCTGCTTTCTTATTATTATTTTTGGCGGCAGAAACGACAAAATCATATGGCTGATTACGCTGTGAAAAGTAAGAAAACCGCAGACCAGGGCGGTTGATGAGCGATCGTGGAAATGCAGCGGCTGCATTTTTTTGCCGGGCGCCCGCAGGGCGGCGTCTTTTTCCCGGTGATTGGAAAGGACAAATGGACAATCCTGGAAAATAAACACCATATCGCCGCGCTCAAGCGCTATCGGTTCGGGATCCTGCTCGGCGTGCAGCCAGCAGTCGCCCTCCATAACAATGTGATAGCTTGATTTACCTTGTCCTGCGGTGCTGCCTTGCCAGGAGCCGCAATATTTGCCGATATGAAAAACCGAGCTTTCCACCCGCAGGTTTTCTAATAACCATTCGTTATCACGCATAATGTAATGGAATATAAACCGGACGATTGAGCAATAAACTGTTTTGTACCAGCATTGATGGAGAGAGGCAATGGCAACATAATTCTTCTCAATGTTTACAGGAGAGAAGCCATGACCCGAGTCACCATCCAGACCATTGAATCCGCCCCGGCGGAAAGCCGGCCCTATCTGGAAAACGCCAGGCGTACTTCCGGTTTTATTCCTAATTTATTAGGCGTGCTGGCGAATTCGCCGGCGGCGCTTAAAACCTATCTCACCGTAACGGATATTAATAACCATAACAGCCTGAGCGCGGCGCAACGGGAAGTGGTGCAACTGGTGGCGGCCACCACCCACGGCTGCGCGTTTTGCGTCGCGGGGCATAGCGCGACGGTGGAAAAGAAGGCGATTCTGGCGCCGCAGGATCTGGCGGCGCTGCGTGAGGGCGCCGGGCTGGCGGATGCGCATCTGCAGGCCGTTGCCGATTTTACCCGCGCGGTGATTGCGCAGCGCGGCGCGGTGAGCGACGACGCCTGTCAGGCGTTTTACGCGGCGGGCTTTACGCAACAGCAGGCGCTGGACGTGATACTCGGCGTCAGCCTGGCGACGCTGTGCAATTTCGCCAACGGTTTTGCGCAAACGCCGTTAAACCATGAACTGCGGCAATGGGCCTGGGCGGAATAATGACGCTCCCTGTTACGCGCCGCTACCCACGAGGGCTCTGAATGCTGAATGATACCCTGCGCCGCTGGCTGAGCGAGGAGGCCAACGATCTGGACCAATCCGCCGCGCAGTCCGCCGTTTTGCCGTCACGCCTGGGCGACGCCGGTCTGTTTCGCATCGGCGTGCCGGACGATCTCGGCGGCAGCGGCGGCGCCATTATCGACGCCATAGAGGCGGTGAGCGAGGTGGCGCGCTACTCGCTCACCGCCGCGTTCGTTTTCTGGGGGCATCGCACCTATATCGAGCTGCTGCTGCAATCCCCCCAATCGGCGCTGCGCGAAAGCCAACTGCCCGATCTGCTGGCGGGAAAAACCGCCGGCGCCACCGGGTTGTCCAACGCGATGAAGTTTCTCTCGGGGCTTGAGGAACTCCAGGTCACCGGCCGCGAGGATGAGAAGGGCTGGACGGTGGACGGGCGGCTGCACTGGGTGACCAATCTGCAGCGCGACGGATTTCAGGTGATGACGGTGGTGCGTCCGCTGGACGATCGGCCGCCGTTTATCGCCGCCATCGCCTCCGATCTTGACGGCGTGCGGCGTTCCGAGGATCTGAGCCTGATGTCGATGCGCGGGAGCGCCACCGCGGCGCTGGATTTTGCACAGGTCAGGCTGGACCGGTCCGCCATTGTGCATCCTGGCGCCGAGACGTTTTTGCCGCAGGTGCGCCCGCGCTTTCTGGGCCTGCAATGCGGCATGGCGCTCGGTCTGACGCGGCAGGTACTGGAAAACTGCCGTGAGCGCCTGGACCACGGCCACTTATTGTATGAGGAGTGGCGGCGGCTGCATCGAAGCTATGACGATACCCGAACACAATTACTGCGCGGAGTAAGCCAGGAGCGCTTTACCCAGCGGCCGGCCGAGATGTTCCGCCTGCGCATCGCGCTGATCGAGCTGGCGCTGCAAGGGATACAGCTGGAACTGGTGCTGCGCGGCGGCAAAGCCTACCTCTCCCCTGAGGGCGACCACTTTGCCCGGCGCTGGCGGGAAAGCGCCTTTTTACCGCTGATCACCCCGAGCATTATGCAGCTCAGGCACCAGCTGGCGGAGAGCGCCCGATGAGCGCGCTGCTTGACGCGCAAGGGCTGGTGGTCGGCTACCGCCAGGGCGCCGCCGCCACCGTGCTGCTGGACGGCATCGATTTTTCGCTGCGCGACAATGAGATTGTGGTGGTGGTGGGCAGCAGCGGGGTAGGGAAATCCAGCCTGTTGCGTATTCTGGCCGGTTTGGAAAAAGCGCTTTCCGGCCGGGTCGCCTATCGGGGGGAGCCGTTGAACGGCCCGCATCCGCATCTGTCGGTGGCTTTTCAGGATCCCACGCTGCTGCCGTGGCGCACCCTGGAGCAAAACGTGGCTTTCGGGCTCAATTTCCGCCATCAGCCCAGGCTGAGCGCCGGCGAGCGCCGGGAGCGCATCGCCCAGGCGATCGAGGCGGTGGGGCTACAGGGGCACGCCGGCAAACTGCCGGCGCAGCTTTCCGGCGGCATGGCGCAGCGGGCGGCGCTGGCGCGCTGCCTGGCAAGGCGGCCGCGCGTGATGCTGCTTGACGAGCCGTTCAGCTCGCTGGATGAGATAACCCGCCATGAGATGCAACGTTTGCTGGTATCGGTGCTGCGCCGGCACCGCATGTCGGCGCTGATGATTACCCACGATATCGATGAAGCCTTGCTGATCGCCGATCGGGTGATTTTACTCGGCGGCAGTCCGGGCCATGTGGCGGGCAGCTGGAGCCTCGACCTTCCTCATCCGCGCGATGACGCGCTGGAGGCGCTGGCCCGCTATCGGCTGGATATTGTGAAAAAACTGCGCGATTCGCGCGCGATTGGAAAAACAACGGAGGTAGCCGATGTGTCGGACCTGTAATGCAATGTCGCGCCGCGATTTCCTCAGGCTGAGCGCGTTGCTCAGCGCGGGCGCCGCGCTGCCGCTGGTGATGCAGCAGCAGGCGCGCGCCGCCGCCGAGCCCGACGCGCCGGTGCGCATCGGCTATCTGCCGATCACCGACGCCTCGCCGCTGCTGGTGGCGCATGCCCGCGGCCTGTTCAGCCAGTCCGGGCTGGAGGCGGAGCGCCCGGTGATGTTTCGCAGCTGGTCGCAGCTGATTGAGGCGTTTATCGCCGGCAAGGTCAACGTCATCCATATGCTGTCGCCGGTGACGGTATGGGCGCGTTTTCAGGCGCGCATCCCGGCGAAGGTGGTGGCCTGGAACCATACCAACGGTTCGGCGCTGACCGTGGCGCCGCAGATCGCGCGCTTAGCCGATCTGGCCGGGAAAACCGTGGCGGTGCCGTTCTGGTACTCGATCCATAACGTGGTGCTGCAGCAGATGCTGCGTCAGGCGGGGCTACAGGCGACGACCGGCAAACCCGGCGACCGTCAGGTACAGCTGATCGTTATGCCGCCTTCCGATATGGTGCCCGCGCTGGCCGCCGGGCAAATTCAGGGTTTTATCGTCGCCGAGCCGTTTAACGCGCTGGCGGAGGCGCGCAAGGTGGGGCGGGTGCTGCGTTTTACCGGCGACGTGTGGCAGAGCCACGCCTGCTGCGTGGTGTTTATGCACGAAAGCGATCTGGCGCAGCGCCCGGCATGGAGCCAGAATGTGGTCAATGCCGTCGTTGACGCGCAAAAGTGGATTCGGCATAACCGCGCGGAAACCGCGGCGCTGCTTTCGCGCAGCGACGATCGCCGCTATACGCCGCACGAGCGCGAGGTATTGCAGCAGGTGCTGGATCCCGCGGCGGACAATCTCGCGCGCTGGCGGGCGGACGGCGCGATTTCCCACCCGGAGTGGCGTCAGCAGCGGATTGATTTTCAGCCTTACCCCTACGAGGATTATTTCCTTAAGCTTATCGAACAGCTGAAAATCACGGTGATGGAAGGCAACGCCGACTTTCTGGCCGAGCTGGATCCGCAGGCGGCCACCGCGCAGCTGGTGGACGATCGCTTTGTGCGCAACAGTATTGCGCGGGCAGGCGGGCAGAGCGCGTTTGGCCTGACGGACGGCGTGTTTGCGCGTAAGGAAGTCATCGCGCCATGAAGCTTTTTTTCCTGCGCCTCGCCTGGGGCGTGCCTGGCCTGTTTATCGCGTTGATTGTCTGGTGGCTGGCGACCCGTTCTCTGGACGGCATCGCCGCCCTGTTTGCGCCCGCGGCCGCCTTCGCCAGCCTGTGGGAGATGCTGTGGCACGGCAATCTGCTGGCGCACAGCGCGGTCAGCCTGCAACGCGTCGCCATCGGGCTGCTGCTGGCTCTGCTTATCGGCATTCCCATCGGCCTGCTGATCGGCTGTTTCGCCGCGTTGGAACGGCTGTCGATGCCGGTGATGCAGTTGCTGAGGATGATCTCGCCGCTCTCCTGGATGCCGGTGGCGGTGATGGCGCTGGGGATCGGCGATCGTCCGGTGTGGTTTTTGCTGACCTTTGCGGCGGTGTGGCCGATGATCATCAATACCGCCAGCGGGGTAAAGCACCTGCATGCCGGCTGGCTGATGCTGGCGCGCTCCCTGAGCGCCACGCCGCTGGAAACCCTGTGGCACATTATTCTGCCGGGGATTTTAAGCCATCTGCTCACCGGCATCCGGCTGGCGATCGGCATTCTGTGGATTGTGCTGGTGCCCTGCGAAATGCTTGGCGTCTCGTCGGGGCTGGGATACGCCATTCTTGACGCCCGCGACCGTCTGGCTTACTCGGAGCTGATGGCGGTGATCGTCACCATCGGCGTGATTGGGTTTGCCATGGATGGTCTGGCGCGGCTGCTTATCCAGCGCTATGCGATAAAACCCTGAGCGCCGCGGCAAATCCCCCGCTCGGCGCTAAACGGGGGATTTCTCGCCTGTCCGATTAGCGGGACAGGGAGTTCCGCACGGCTTCCAGCCCCGGTTTGCCGTCCAGCGTGGTGACGTTGCTCAGCCACTGCTCCAGCTGTTGCGGGTTGGCGCTGATTTCGGCGCGCGCGGCGTCACGCGGCGTTTGCTTATCGTCCAGCAGGCGTTTGATCACCTTGTTTTCCAGGTCGACGTTGAATTGCAGATTGCTGAACAGCCGGGCGACGTTGGGGCAAGCCTGCGCATAGCCTTTGCGAACCACGGTATTGACCGTCGCGCTGCCGTAATTCGGGCCGAACCACTCATCGCCGCCGCCAAGGTAGACCAGGGAATGACGGGTGTTCATGGCGTGTGGCTCCCAGCCGAGGAACACGATCCACTCTTTTTTGTTCACCGCCCGCTCAACCTGCGCCAGCATGCCGCTTTCGCTGGATTCCACCAGCGACCAGTCGTCAAGGCCGAGCTCTTTCTGGTCGATCATGCGTTTGATATTCTGGTTGGCCGGCGCGCCCGGCGCGATGCCGTAAATTTTATGCTGGAAGCGATCGCCGTATTTCGCCAGATCGGCAAAGTCTTTTACCCCGGCCTGGGCGACGTAATCCGGCACCGCCAGGGTGAATTTGGCGCTGGCCAGGTTGGCGGTCAAAACTTCAACCGAACCGTCGCGGGTAAATTTTTCAATGACCGGCTGCTGGGCGGGCATCCAGTTGCCCAGAAAAACGTCCAGCTGGGAGGATTTCAGTCCCTGAAAGCCCAGCGCGACCGACAGGTTTTGCACCTGCTGCCGATAGCCCAGCCCTTCCAGCAACACGCCGGCCAGCGCATTGGTGGCGTTGATGTCGGTCCAGCCCGGATCGGACATTCTCACTAACCGGCAGCTGGCGTCGTCGACGGCGGCCTGGGCCGAAAAAGCGCTGCCGAGCAGTAAGGGGATAAGCAGTGTGACGGCGGAATGGCGAAAGCGCATGATAAATTCCCGTGTTATTGGTTAGGGGAGGAAGAGTGAGGTCGTGGAAAACGCGCCACCGCCTCTTGTTCATCCAGCGTCTGGTTGTTGCGAATATAGCGGCGGCTGGCGTCCTGCACCGGCTGATAGTCCCACGCCGGCGCCGTGCCGTGCGTCAGCGCCCGGTTGAGGAACAGGCGGTTTTGCTGACTTTGCAATACGCGCTGGTGCAGCGCCGGCAGATCCCAGCGCGACGCCACCTCGTCCCGCAGCGCCGACAGCACCGGCAGGCAAGCGGCGTCCGCGGCCAGATTGTTCAGTTCATGCGGATCTTCGCGCAGGTTAAACAACAGTTCGGGATCGCTGAGCGAATGCACGTATTTCCAGTCGCCGCGCCGGATCATCACGATGGGCGCCAGCGCGCCTTCCGCCAGATACTCGGCGTAAACGCCGTCGTGTCCGGCTTCCCGGCGCAGATGGGGCAGCAGACTGTGCCCGGCCAGCGTCGCCGGCAGCGACGACGGCTCGCCGCCCGCCAGCTCCACCAGCGTGGGCAGCAGGTCGGCCAGCGAGACGCTGGCGTCGACGCGATGCGCGGCAAAGCGGTCCGGCGCATGGACGATAAACGGGATGCGCGCCGCGCCCTCAAAGAAGCCCATTTTATACCACAGCCCGCGTTCGCCGAGCATTTCGCCATGATCGGAGATCACCAGCACGATGGTATCCTCGGCCAATCCGGTCTCTTCCAGGGTAGCGAGAACGGCGCCGAACTGATCGTCGACATAAGAGACCGCGCCATAGTAAGCATGGCGCGCGCGGCGAACCTGTTCATCGCTCAGCAGGTCGTCGGTCAGTTGGTATATCTTGCGCAGCCGCCGGGAGTGCGGATCCGACGGAACCTGCGCGGCGTTCACCTGCGGTAAATCAATATCCTGCGGCGAATAACGGTCGAGATAAGGTTGCGGTATGGCGAAAGGATCGTGCGGGTGGGTCAGGGACATCAGCAGCATGAACGGCTGCTGATTGCCCTGGCGGGCGATATCAAACAGCTTCTGCCGGGTCAGAAATACCGCTTCGTCGTCGAAATCCAGCTGATTGGTGCGAATACAGGTACCGGCGTCGATCACCGAGCTCATATTGTGATACCAGTCGAGCCGCACCTCAGGATTTCGCCAGTCTGGCGTCCAGCCAAAATCGGCGGGGTAGATATCGGTGGTCAGACGTTCATTAAAACCGTGTAGCTGATCGGGGCCGCAAAAATGCATTTTACCCGCCAGAATGGTGTGATAACCCTGCACGCGCAGATAATGACAAAAGGTGGGCTGCTCCGCGCTGAATTCGGCGGCGTTATCAAAAACGTTATTGGCGGAATTCAACAGTCCGGTCATTAATGTCGCACGGGACGGCGCGCATAACGGGCTATTGCAATAGGCCGACTCAAACACCACGCCCTGCCGGGATAATTTATCAATATTGGGCGTCTTGGTTATTTTATTACCGTAGGCGGAGAGCGCGCCCGCGGTTAATTGATCCGCCATTAAAATAACGATATTCGGTTTTCTGCTAAGCATATATCTTAAATCACCTTAAGAATGCCACTTCATTAATATAATTTTTTATCTCATAATCTCCACAGGCTGTGAACGGGTTAAAAACTTATACCTTGATAAGAGGGGATTATGTCAGCAATTAATCGATTACCGTCGCTCCCGGCGTTAATATTTTTCGAGGCGGCGGCCCGTCATCTTAATTTCACCGCGGCGGCCGAAGAACTGGGAACCTCGCAGCCGGCGGTCAGCCAGCGTATTAATCAACTGGAACGCGAACTTGGCGTGGCGTTGTTCGAGCGGCGCCATCGCGGCGTATTATTAACGCCGGAAGGCGATCGGCTTTACCATATTGTTTACAGCAGCCTGACGGATATCAGCCAACAGATTGAAAAAATAAAGAAAAAGAAAACCAGAGACACCCTGCGCATCGATACCGACATGGGCTTCGCCAGCTACTGGCTGCTGCCCCGGCTGGATAAGCTACAGCGCCTGATGCCGGACGTGGACGTGCAGATTTCCACGTCCCCCAATGACTTCAGCCTGCGCGACAGCCACGCCAATCTCTCCATTACCTTCGGCAACGGCCACTGGCCGGGATGCCACAGCGAAAAGCTGTTTCCCGAGCTGGTGGTCCCGGTTTGCACCCCTGAATTTATCCGCCGGCATGGTCCGCTGGATACGCCGCAGTCCTTGCTCAAGGTGCCGTTGCTCAATCTGCCGGAGACCAACCCGAGCCGCTGGCTGACCTGGTATGACTGGTTCGGCGCGCAGCGGATTATCCTTGATAATTCAGTGGCTTCGTTAACCTTTAACGCCTATTCCCTGCTGATCGAGGCCACGCTGAAAGGCAAGGGCGTGGCATTGGGCTGGATGCCGCTGGTGGGGCAGCTGCTGGATGACGGCGAACTGGTCATCCCCTGCGGGCCGGAGGTGAAAACCGAGCGCGGCTATTACCTGATCCAGTCGCAGCGCGAAAGCGAATCCCCGCTGTACCACCGGGTCAAAGAGTGGCTGATTAACGAATCATTTTCCTTCAAAAGCCGGCATGAGAGTTATTTTCAGTCGCAGGGATGAGTTAAATTATTTTGTTATAACTCAGACGATAAAGTTTTATTGGCGCGGTATTATTTCTTATACAGTGGGCTCCGTTACGCGGATTACTCACTTCTGTATGTATATGCTCGACGTATGGCGAGTATAAGTGTCAGGTGGTCAATGACTGAAAAATTGATTCGAATCGAAGGGCTATATAAAGTTTTTGGCTCCGGCGCGCATAAAGCGATTCCTTATTTACAGGCGGGAACGGGCGCCGCAGAATTATTATCCGCGCACGGTTGGTCGGTGGCGTTAAATAATGTTTCGCTGCATATCCGGCAGGGGGAAATATTCGTTATCGTCGGATTGTCAGGATCGGGTAAATCAACTTTATTGCGTACGCTCAATCGGTTAATTGAACCGACGGCGGGCGAGATATTTTTTAAAAATAGCGCGCTTTCCGCTTTATCGGCGACGGAATTAATCGATCTTCGCCGTCGTTCCATGAGTATGGTCTTTCAGTCATTCGCCTTATTGCCGCGGCGCAACGTACTGGATAACGTGGCGTTCGGCCTGGAACTGTCGGGGGTCAAGGCCGCCGCCAGATATCAGGCGGCCCTGACGGCGCTGGAGCAGGTGGGGCTGGCGCAGGTCGCCCGCCATATGCCGCACCAGCTCTCCGGCGGCATGCAGCAGCGCGTCGGGCTGGCGCGGGCGCTGCTGGTTAATCCGACCCTATTGCTGATGGATGAAGCCTTTTCCGCGCTGGACCCGATTAACCGCCGGGAAATGCAGGGCCTGCTGCTGCGGCTACAGGCGGAGCAGCAGCGCACCATCGTTTTCGTCACCCACGATATCGAAGAAGCGCTGCGCATCGGCAACCGGATTGCGATTATGGAACACGGACGTCTGGTGCAGACAGGCACCGCCGAACAGCTGGTGAATGCCCCGGCCAACGCCTATGTGCAACGCTTCTTTTCCGGGATTGATACCTCCCGCTATGTGCTGGCTGAAAGCTACGCCGATATTTACCCCGCAACATCCGCGCCGGGAGGATCTACTCATGGCTGAACCGCTAAATTTCAGCAGCCAGATTGACGACGCGGTGCGCTATCTGCTGAGCCAGCACGGCGAGATATTCGAATTTATCGCCGCGCTGCTCGACGGCGTCTCCGGCGGACTGGAACAGGGGCTGCTGCTGCTTTCCCCCTGGGGGCTGGTGCTGCTGGCGGTGGCGCTGAGTTGGTGGCGGCTGGGCTGGGGGTTCGCGCTGTTCAGCGCGGCCGCGACGCTGTATATCGTCTACAGCGGCTATGCGCAGCACGCGGCGATAACCCTGGGCCTGACCCTGTCGGCGACGTTTTTTAGCCTGTTGCTTGGTATTCCGCTGGGCATTCTGATTGCCCGACATCGACGCATCGGTATGGCGGTGCGGCCGCTGCTGGATTTTATGCAGACCATGCCGGCGTTTGTTTACCTGATCCCGGCGACCATTCTGTTCGGCCTCGGCAGGCCGCCGGGCATTTTCGCCACGGTACTGTTTTCGATGCCGCCGGTGGTGCGCTTAACCGACCTGGGGATCCGCCAGGTGGATAAAATGCTGATAGAGGCCGGGCTGGCGTTCGGCTGTACCCCGCGTCAGCTGCTGCTGAAAGTGCAGTTGCCTAATGCCTTGCCGTCGATTATGGCGGGGGTGAACCAGACCATCATGATGGCGATGTCGATGGTGATTATCGCCTCGATGGTCGGCGCCGGCGGGCTGGGCAACGATATTCTGACCAGCATTCAGCAACTGGACGTCGGGCAGGGGTTGCAGAGCGGTTTTGTGGTGGTGCTGATGGCGATTCTGCTGGATCGCCTGTCCGCCAGCCTGTGCCGTCAGCCGCCGACCAGGGAGTAAGCGCCGCGCGGATCGGTTATTTCCTTCCGATATAAAAATAGCATTCAATATTATTATTAAACGATATGCATTTGGTTTAATAGTTGACGCCAAGGCGGCCGGATCCGGCGCTATTTTCAGGGAGAAACTATAGTGAGATCCAAAATACGACTGGCTGCGCTGGCGGTGCTGGGCGGCGGCGTCAGCACCGAGGCCGGCGCCACCAACGGCTATTTTATGCACGGCTACGGCATCAAGGCTCAGGGGCAGGCGGGGGTCAGCATCGCTCAGCCGCAGGATGCCCTGGCGGCGGCCAATAACCCGGCCGGCACGGTATGGATCGGCGATCGTCTGGATATCGGCGCGACCCTGTTCGCCCCGGATCGCAGCGCCGAGATCGAAGGGAATGCGGCGGGCGCCAACGGCCGCTACGACGGCAGCGAGAGAAAGTATTTTCTGCTGCCGGAAATCGGCTATAGCAAGCAGCTGAACGATCGCCTGGGCGTCGGCGTCGCCGTGTACGGCAACGGCGGCATGAATACCGACTATAAAGAGAATCCCTACGCCGCCTTTGGCGGCAACGGCAGCGCGGGCGTCAATCTGAGCCAGCTGTTTATTACCCCCGCGCTGGCCTATAAGTTTACCGAACGGCAGTCTTTCGGCGTCGGCCTGAATTTCGTCTATCAGCGCTTCTCCGCCAAGGGATTGAACGCGTTTTCCGGTTTTTCCAGCGATGGCGGCAATTTCAACGATCGCGGCAACGACACCTCCACCGGCTGGGGCCTGCGTCTGGGCTGGCAGGGCCGGTTGACCGACGACCTGACGCTGGGATTGACCTGGTCTTCGAAGATCAAGGCCGGGGAGTTCGACCGCTATGCCGGGCTGTTTGCCGACGGCGGCAGTTTCGATATTCCGGAAAACTACGGCGTCGGGCTGGCGTACAAGGTGACGCCGGCGCTGACGGTGTCCGCCGACGTGCAGGAGATCAAATACGGCAGCGTGCGTTCCATCGCCAATGCGTTCGACGTGCAGTCGGTATTCGCGGGCGATAATTTCGGCTCGAAGAACGGCCCCGGTTTCGGCTGGCGGGATGTGACGGTGTATAAGCTGGCCGTCAGCTATGCGCTGAGTCCGCAACTGACGCTGCGCGGCGGTTTCAGCCACGCCGACCAGCCGGTGCAAAAGAGCCAGACCTTCCTCAATGTTCTTGCCCCGGGGGTGATTCGCAACCACCTGAGCGTCGGCCTGACGTGGGCGCCTTCGCCTGACGGCGAGTTGAGCCTGGCCTATACCCACGGCTTCAAGGAGACCGTCAACGGCAATGGCTCCATTCCGGCGGCCTTTGGCGGCGGTGAAGCCAACGTGAAGATGAGCCAGGATATTCTCGGCATCGCCTACGCCTGGAAGTTCTAGCGGCGGCGGTAAAGCTTAAGCCATCACCCCGCCTGGCTGGCTACCTGGTTCGCGGCGATAAATGCGGCGACATTCATCACGTTTGCCGGGGAACGGCGCTGCGCGATTTGTTCGGCCATGTAGGTCATATAGGGCGCGACGTGTTGGAAAAAGGCCTTGTAGCCGCTGCACAGATAATTTTGCCGCTGGTTGCCGAGAGGGATGATTCGGTGCTTCGGACATCCTCCCTGACATACGAAACGATAGTCGCAGTGCTGGCACTCCGGCGATGACGGCGTTTTCCGGCGGCTGAAATTTTTTTGCTGTTTACCGTAGGCCAGCGTCGATAACGGCGTGGTCATAATGTTGCCCAGACGATGTTCCGGGGTGACGAAATGATCGCAGCTATAAATATCGCCGTTTTGTTCAATGATTAATGCTCTGCCGCAGGTGGGCTGCATTACGCAGAGGCTGGGCGTTTCACCGGCCCATGCCGCCAGTGTGTTATCGAACAGCTGTACGAACACCCGGCCGACATCTTGACGCACCCATTGGTCAAACACGCTAATCATAAACTTGCCGTAGGCGTCCCCGCTCACCGACCAGGGCGTGACGGTTTCACCCTGGACGTTTTGCCGGCATATCAGTTCGCCGAATTGCTGCCCGGCGCCGGCCGCCGCCGCGGGTTCGACGATGGGAATAAACTGCACGTGCGGGCATGCCAGTTCGCGGGTCAGAAAGTGGTATACCTCGCGGGGATATTTGGCGGTCTCGCTGTTTACCACGGCGAGCAAATTGAACTCGACCTCATATTTCCTTAAACGCTCGATACCGTCAATCACGTGCCGGAAAACGGACCGGCCGCTGTTGCTCTTGCGGAAGCGGTCGTGCAATGACCGGGGACCATCCACGGATATCCCCACCAGAAAGCGATTTTCGGCGAGAAAAGCCGCCCATGCGTCATTAAGCAGCACGCCGTTGGTTTGCAGACTGTTATGGATACGTTTGCCCTTGCCATACTGGCTCTGCAAAGCCAGCACCCGGCGGTAAAAGTCCAATCCCGCCAGGGTGGGCTCGCCGCCCTGCCAGGCGAACATAACCTCTTCGGTCGGCCAGTTCTCAATATATTGTTTGATATATTGACGCAACACCGCGTCATCCATATGCCGTTTGGGGGACGGGCTTTGCAGGACATCCTTTCCTTTGGGCAGATAAAAGCAGTACTCGCAGGACAGATTGCACTGAAAGCTGGTCGGTTTGGCCATCAGGTGAAAAGGTTTCTTCATGTTAGCGCCGTTCTGGGGAAAGCGGGCATCTTCCGCCCGCTATCAGCTATCGCTCGGCGCTTTTACCGCGGAGAGCAGGTTCAGAACCTCATCGTAGCTGCCGTTGGCTTCGGCGTCACGCAGGAATCTGGCTGACTCCACAATGACTTCCCGCGGCTCGGGGTCGCGATACAGCAGATCCAGGGTTTCGGTGAGGAAATCGTCCAGCGGCATGGAGCGTTCGCTGTTCTGCTGACCGAACAGCGTGGTGCGCACGCCCGGCGGCGCTATTTCTATTACGCTGACCGCGGTGTCGGCAAGCTGAACGCGCAGGCTCTCGCTGAATGAGTGAACCGCCGCCTTGGTGGCGTTGTAGGTGGGGACGGCCGGTAGCGGGACGAACGCCAGTGCCGAGCTGACGTTGAGGATCGCGGCGTCGTCTTTGCTCACTAACTGCGGCAAAAAGGCATACACCATGCGGATGGTGCCGAGCAGGTTGATGGCGACGGTCTCTTCGGCGATTTGCAGATCGCCGGGATTGCGCAGGTCTTCCCCCAGCATGATACCGGCATTATTGACTAATACGTTCAGCTCAGGATAGCGGGCCGCCACCGTTTCGCCGGCGCGGGTAATCGATGCCGGGTCGGTCACATCAAGTTCGAGCGCTTCAATGCCCGGATGAGCGGCGGCGATCTGGTCGAGCAGCGCCTTACGCCGCCCGGCGACGATCACTTTGTTGCCGGCCTGGTGAAAGCGCAATGCCAGACCAAGCCCGATGCCCGAGGTGCCGCCGGTGATCAGAATCGTATTGCCTGTAGTTTTCATCAAATATTTCCTATAATTGGCTACAATAACCTAAACGGACGATTGTCCGTTTGTCGAAAATCAGCATAGCGGACAGCTGTCCGCTTGACAAGATATCCTTTGCGGAGAGGAAAACCAGTGGCCCAGCAGATGGAGACACCGTTACGTTCAGACGCGCTTCAGAATCGCCAACGCATTCTGGAGGTGGCTGTTGCCGAATTGACGCGTTCGGCGGAGGTGTCGTTAAGCGCCATCGCCCGAAAGGCGGGGGTCGGGCAGGGGACGTTCTACCGTAATTTCCCCAACCGGGAAGCGCTGGTGATGGAGGTCTACCGTTATGAAATGGAGCAGGTCGCCGACTTCGCCGACCGCCTGCTTGAGACCAGCCCGCCGGACCAGGCCCTGCGGGCATGGATGGATCGTCTGGCCCGCTATGCCATGACCAAGGCCGGTCTGGCCGACGCCATCCGCCAGGTGGCGCACGCCCGCGACTGCCCGGGAAAAGCGGGTTATGCGCCGGTGGCCGCGGCGGCCCAGCGTCTGCTCGACGCCAACCAGGAGGCCGGCACCATTCGCCCGGGGATCACCGTGGACGACTTCTTTCTGGCCATCGCCGGTATCTGGCAGATCGATGCCGGCGAGGACTGGCAAAGCCGTCTCACCCGGCTGATGGACCTGGTGATGGACGGACTGCGCGCCGGCGCGCCGGCCGGCGGCTAGTTTCCGCCTTTCAACGGCACCCGTCGGGACCGCAGACCGCGCCCGTCGATCCTTGCTCGCTATGGGACAGCTGCACCTGCCATGCCTGTTCCAGCGCGGCAAGAAACGTCGGGGCCGGCTGCGCGCCGGAGATCGCCTGCCGTCCGTCGATCAGGAAGAACGGCACGCCGCCGCCGCCGCGGGCCTGCACGGCGCGCTGGTCTTCATCAACGGCCGCCGCATAGGCGGTTCCATCAAGCACTGCCGCGCAGGCCTCCCGATCGAGGCCGATATCGGCCATAAGTTGCAGCTGGGTCTGGCGCTCGAATAGCGCGGCGTTCTCGGTGAAACCGGCCCGATAGAGCCGCTCGACGGCCTGCTCCTGCAAACCCTTTTCCGCGGCGAACTTTACCAGGCGATGAATATCGCGCGTATCGCCGACAAACGACGCGGCGAGGTGGTACTCCAGATTTTCGCCGGCCGCTTCATTTTCTACGTGCGCCAACGTGGCGGCCACCCGCTCTGCGGAGCCAAGCCGCTGGACAAGTACCTCCTGCGCGCGTTGCGGCGCGAGGCCGGGCATCAGTCGAAACGCGCGCTGTACCACCTTTACGCGATCGCGCTGGGGAAAGTCGGCCAGCGCGCGCTCGAAGCGGCGTTTGCCGATCCAGCACCAGGGACAGATGATGTCCGACCAGATTTCAACGGTGATAGTCTGGGTCATGGTTATTCCTCGGTTTCCGCCAGCGTCGGATAGTCAATATAGCCGTTTTCGTCTTTTTCCGCGGCGTAAAACGTCGCATAGTCGGGCGCATTGAGCGCGGCACGGAGGCGGAATCTTTCCGTCAGATCCGGGTTGGTCAGGAAAGGCACGCCGTAGGCCACCAGTTCGGCCTCTCCCGCGGCCAGCGCGTTCTCGCCGGACTCGGCATCGTAGCCGCCGTTGACGATCAGCGTGCCGCCAAAGGCTTTACGCAGGTGCGGCGCGATCCGTTCGGCGGAAGCCGGCGCCGCCATTGGGCCGGCGATCGCTTCGCTGACGTGCAGATAGGCGATGCCCAGGGCGTCCAACCGGCCGGCGAGATAGCCGAAGGTCGCCGCCGGGTTGCTATCCGACATGGAGTGCAGCGGCAGGCTCGGCGTAATCTTGTAGCCCACGCGCTGCGCGCCGAATACCTCGACGGCGGCGGCGACGACTTCCAGCGGGAAGCGGGCGCGGTTCTCAATGCTGCCGCCATAGCGGTCGGTGCGGATATTCGAACCGTCGCGCAGGAACTGGTCGAGCAGATAGCCGGTCGCGCCATGAATCTCCACGCCGTCGAAACCGGCGTTTTTGGCGTTGAGCGCCGCCTGACGGTACTGTTCCACAATGGCGGGGATCTCATCCGTTTCCAGCGCCCGCGGCGCCACCATCGGCGTCTTGCCGTTGGGCGTGAAGACTTCGCCCTCGGCCAGCAGCGCGGACGGCGCGACGGGAAGCTCGCCGCCGTGAAAATCGGGGTGGGAAACGCGGCCCACATGCCATAGCTGAGCGAAGATCAGGCCGCCCGCGTCGTGCACCGCGTCGGTAACGCGCCGCCAGCCGGCGACCTGTTCGGGGGAGTGAATGCCCGGCGTGCGGATATAGCCGACGCCCTGCGGACTTATCTGCGTGGCCTCGGAGACGATCAGCCCGGCGGTGGCGCGCTGGGCGTAGTAGGTCGCCGCCAGCGGGTTGGGAACATTATTCTGTACGGCGCGGCTGCGCGTCATCGGCGCCATGACCAGCCGGTTCTTAAGGGTCAGATCGCCGAGACGATAAGGTGAAAACAGCGTGCTGAAATGGGATTGCGACATAGGTAAAGCTCCCTTGAAACGTTAAGAAAGAACGCAAACATCAGTGGAACGGCAGCCCTGGTTGCGGCCGCCGCCTCGGTAAAAATCGCCATAAAGCCGGCCGGGCGCCGGACAGACAAACCTTCCGCCCCCGGCGAATTCAGGGATTAAGCGCGTCTCTGGCCGCCAGCAGGGCGGCGCGGTTGTCGACCAGAAAGTCGTGCAGACTGCGCGGCGGCTCTCCGGTCAGACGTTGCACGGCATCGCCGACCACATCGACGCCGCCCTGGCGCGTATTGATATCGATCGCCGCCAGCAGTTCGACCAGTCCCGCGGGCAATTTGGCCGCCGTCAGCCCATTACGTAAATCCGTGTCGCTGACGGGAATAAGCTCAACGCGGGTATCGAATACGCGGTTGACGACGTCGACGATCTCCGCCGGCGTCAGCGCCTGCGGCCCGGTGACCGCAAGGCGGCTGCTTTCTTCCGTCGCGGAAACCAGCGCCGCGGCGGCGGTTTTCGCCAGATCGTCGCGCCAGACGTGAGCGGTTCGCCCGTCGCCGGCGGCCGAGTACCACTGCCCGGCGGCCAGCACCGGCGGCAGCCACAGAAATACGCTGTCGGCATACCAGCTGGGGCGCAGGATGGTGAACGGAATGCCGCTTTTCTCGATGGCCTGCTCGGTGCCGTAATGGTCGGGTGCAAAAGGAATAGGCGAGCCGGGCTCGGGATTCAGCATCGAGGTGTAGACGATGTGCCGCACCCCGGCTTTGTGCGCGGCATCCACCGCGGCCAGATGCTGGCGCAGGCGGCGGGACGGATCGTCCGGCGTATCCGGCGCCGAGACGATAAGCAGGCGATCGACGCCGGCGAAGGCCGACTCCAGCGTGGCCGGATCGTCGAAGTCCGCCTTACGCACCTCGGCGCCGCGTGCCGCCAGGTCGGCGAGGCCGTCGGGGGTGCGGGTCGCGGCGACGACGTTCGCCGCGCCGCCGTCCAGCAGGTATTCAACCACGCGGCGGCCCAGGTGGCCGCTTGCGCCGGTGACCAGCAGGGGGAGTGGCGTCAATGAGGGCATTGGCTTTTCCTTTTCGAGGTGTATTATTGTTTCCAGGTCTACTTTAGAGACCTGTTATAAGACTGTAAAGGAGGCAGGTTTGACAGACCAGGTAACAAAAAAGGAACCTAGTGCGGCGCAGCGCCCGAAGATAGCCGAGGCTTTTCAGGCGCTGGAGTCATGGGGCGAGCATAAAGTGGAGTGCCCGGTGCGCGACGTGCTGGACCGCATCGGCGACAAGTGGAGCACGCTGCTGATCGTGGCGCTGGCCGCGGGGCCGCGGCGTTTCAACAATCTGCGGCGGCTGGTGCCCGATATTTCCAAGCGCATGCTGACCCAGACATTGCGCGATCTGGAACGGGACGGATTGATAACCCGCCACGTTTTCGCCACCAAACCGCCCAGCGTCGAGTACCGTTTATCCGAGTTGGGGCGGTCGTTGCTCGATCCGCTGGATGTATTGATCGCCTGGGCGGACGAACGCCATGAGGACATTCGCCTGGCGCGCCGGCGGTTCGACGCGCTTGCGTCGCAGCCCGGCGGCGAAGTCTCCGCCGCGGTGGAGTGAATTGTCTGCCCGGACCGGCTCCCTCCAAAAACCGCCTTACAGACGGGGTATCAGTCGTAACAGCTTCTGCGTATAGGGATGCTGCGGATGGTTAAACAGCGTATCCGTCGCCGCGACTTCGCAGAGCTCTCCATGATGCATAACGGCGATGCGATCGCACATCTGCCTCACCACCGGAAGGTCGTGGCTGATAAATAACATGGTCAGCCCGAGTAATTCCTGCAAATCCTTGAGCAGGTTGAGGACCTGTGCCTGGATGGATACGTCGAGCGCCGAGGTCGGCTCGTCGCAGATTAGGAAGCGCGGCCGCGTGGCCAGCGCTCGCGCTATTGAGATACGCTGGCGCTGACCGCCGGAAAACTCATGGGGAAATTTATGCCCCGCCTCCTGCCCGAGTCCGACGAGCTCAAGCAGATCGGCGACCACCGCCGCGCGCTCCCGCGGGGTTGCCGTCAGACCGTAATGGGCGATGGGCTCGGCGATGATGGCGTCGACGCGCATGCGCGGATTGAGCGAAGAGTAGGGATCCTGAAAGATCATCTGGATTGGCTGATCCATACTTCTGCGGCGGGCGCGGCCTTCGGCGCCGTCCAGGGCGATGCCGTCATAGGATAATGTTCCGTCCGACGCCTGGTAAAGGCCGGCCAGAATACGCGCCACCGTCGATTTTCCGCTGCCGGATTCGCCGACCAGTCCCAGTATCTCTCCCTCTTTCACCTCAAGGTCAAGGTCGCGCACGGCGTCGAAATAACGCCGCCGCCCGGGGAAGATAGAGCGCCGCGTCAGGAAGCGCATTCCTATCCCTTTCATTGCCACCAGCGGCCGGGCGCGTTCATCCGCCGCGCGCGGCGGCGGCGTGCCGCTTTGTCCGAGCCAGTGGGTGCGCGCGTCGAAACGCGGCGCGGGTTGCTGCGAGCCTTCGATAAAATCGACCCGCGGAAAGCGGGCGAATTTCACATCGGCGCTCGGCACCGCGCCGAGCAGGCTGCGGGTATAGCGGTGAAGCGGCGCGCGGACAATCTGAGCGGTTTCTCCGCATTCCACGATATGGCCGCGATACATGACGGCGACCCTGGCGGCGGTTTCGGCAATCACCCCCATGTCGTGGGTGATAAGCAGCACCCCGACGCCGCGCTCGACCGCCAGTTTTTTAATCAGCGCGAGGATCTGCGCCTGGACGGAAACATCAAGGGCGCTGGTCGGTTCGTCGGCAATGATAAGGTCGGGATTGCTGCAGAGTACCAGGGCAATCACCACGCGCTGGCGCATGCCGCCGGAAAACTGGTGCGGATATTGGTTCAGCCGCCGCGGCGCATCGCTAATGCCCACCTGTTCCAGCAGCGCGGCCGCATCGCGCCGCGCCTGGCGGCGTCCGACCCGGCGGTGGGTACGGATGGTTTCCGTCAGCTGCTGCCCGATGGTATAGAGCGGATTGAGACTGGTCAGCGGGTCCTGAAAGATCATCGAGATGCGCCTGCCGCGCACGGCGCGCATCGCGCCGGCGTCGAGATTGTCGATGCGCCGGCCTTCGAGTTCGATCGTTCCGGCCGAGATCCGGCCCGGGGCATCAAGCAAGCCCATAATGGCGCTGCCGATAGTGGACTTGCCCGCGCCCGACTCCCCGACCAGGCCGAGGATTTCGCCGTGGCGGATATCCAGATCGATGTCCTCCACCGCGGTGAAGGTATTTTGCCGTCCGGGATACTCGACCTTCAGCCCCCTGATGGCGAGCAGCGGCGTTTTTCTGGCCGTAGTTTGCATGGAAAAGCGTGCTCCTGCGTTTATCTCAGTTTCGGATCCAGCGCATCGCGCAGCCGGTCGCCGAGAAGGTTGACGGACATCACCAGCAGTGCCAGCACCAGACCGGGGAACATCACGATCCAACGCTCGCCGGAGAAAAGGAAACTATTACCGATGCGGATCAGCGTGCCAAGCGAGGGTTCGGTGGCTGGCATGCCGACGCCGAGGAAGCTGAGCGTCGCCTCGCCGAGAATGGCGCTCCCCAGGTTAATCGTGGCGATAACCAGAACCGGTCCGAGCACGTTCGGCATGATGTGTTTGAACAAAATCGCCCCGGCCGGCCGGCCGATGATGCGCACCGCCTGTACGTATTCCCGATTCTTCTCGACCATGGTCGAGGCGCGGACGGTACGCGCCACCTGCGGCCAGATGGACAGGGCTAGCGACAGGATGATAACAAAGAGCGCGAGGCTGTCGTGCTCTTCGCGCGGCAACAGGCCGCGGGTGATGCCGTCCGCCAGCAGGGCGACCAGAATGGCGGGAAAGGTCATCTGAATGTCGACGACGCGCATGATGACGGCGTCCGTGAAGCCGCCGGCATAGCCGGCGATCAGGCCGAGCGTGACGCCGATAATGGCGGCGATGCCAACCGCGATGAAACCGACGGCGATCGATGTGCGCGTGCCGTAGAGGATGGCCGACAGCAGATCTCTGCCCTGATCGTCGGTGCCGAGCGGGAAACGCCACTCTCCGTCCTGATGCCAGACTGGCGGCAGGAGCGAGTCCATCAGATCGATGGTTTGCGGGTCGAACGGATCGTGGGGGGCGATAAACGGCGCCAGAAGCGAGCATACCATCAGCAGGGCGGCGATGAGCGCCGCGCAAACGATAAGGGGCGATGAGGTGAACTGATACAGCAGGCCGCTCCCGAACGTATTAGCCCGTCGTTTGTTCGTCATGTTAATTTCTCCGCAGGATATTGTCGCTACGCAGGCGCGGATCAACCAGGTAGTAAAGCAGGTCGACGATAAAGTTGATAATGACGAAGATCGCCGCGACCAGCATCAGGTAGGCGGACATCAGGGGAATATCCGCCGTCGAGATGGCCTGCAGGAACAGAATGCCGATGCCGGGCCATTGGAACACGCTTTCCGTGATGATGCCGAAGGCGATAATGGAGCCCAACTGCAGGCCGGCGATGGTCATCACCGGCACCAGTGTGTTCTTCAGCGCATGGACGAAATGGATCGAGCGATTGCTGAGGCCGCGGGCGCGGGCGAACCTGATATAGTCGGCGCGCATCACTTCGAGCATTTCGGCGCGGATAAGCCGCATGATGAAGGTGAGCTGGAACAGGCCGAGCGTGAAGGCGGGCATCAGGATGGACTGCCAGCCCGAGCGGGTGAGAAGACCGGTCGACCAGCCGTTGAGGCTAACCACGTCTCCCCGTCCGAAGGTCGGCAGCCAGCCGAGTTCGACGCCGAAGACGAGGATCAGGATAATGCCGATGAAGAAGGTCGGCAGGGAGATCCCGGCCAACGAAACGATCATCAAGAGCTGGGTCAGCCGGCTTCTCGGGTGTAGCCCTGCATAGACGCCCATCGGCACGCCGATCAGCACGGCCAGCAGCAACGCGAAGAAGCTTAATTCCAGCGTCGCCGGCAGCCGTTCGGCGAGTAATGACGCGACAGGCTGCCCCATCTGCCAGGAGAGACCGAAATCGCCGTGCAGCATTCGCGCGACGAAACCGGCGAACTGTACGGGAAGCGGATCGTTAAGGCCGAGCTGGGCGCGAAGCTGCGCGCGCTCGGCAAGCGAGGTATCCTGGCCCACCATCTGCGCCACCGGATCGCCGATATAGCGGAACATCACAAAGGCGATCATCGCGACGGCCAGCATAACGATGCTTGCCTGAGCCAGCCGGCGCAGCAGAAAACTGAACATGGGTCGCCCTCATTTGCGCGGCAAAGTCGGCGGGCCGTGCCGCCGGTCTCGCCGCGGATGACAATTACCGGTTAACCCGCACGTAGCGCCAGTCGAAGATGTCGTCCGGACGCTGCTTCAGCTCGATGCCGTCGCGAACGCCCCAGGCGATCCACTGCTGGTGGAGCGGAATATAGGCGATATCGTCGGTGGTAATCCGCCATGCCGCCTTAATTAGCGCATTCCGTTCGGCCCGATCCGTTTCGGACAATATCTGGTTGGCGAGCTTATCGACCTCGGGATTGCAGTAGCCGCCATAGTTGGACTTGCCGTTGCTGACCTTCTCGCGTTGCTCCTCTCCCCAGGCCGCCGCGTCCGGCGAGACGCGCGGGCACATATGCAGCGAGTTGATCGGCGCCCAGCTGTCGAAGCTGGGCGGCGTCGAGCCGATAAGGCCGACGCTGAAGTCGAGCTTCGGCGCGAAGACCTTCTCGAAGAATTTTGTTTTGGTCTGGGCGTTGAGCTTGACCTTGACGCCGACTTTGGACCACATATTGGCGACGGCGACGCAGATGGCTTCGTCATTGACGTAGCGGTCGTTCGGGCAATCGAGGCCCAGTTCGAAACCGTCCGGATAGCCCGCCTGCGCAAGCAGCTCCCTGGCCTGCGTTGCATCGTAGTCGAGGCGCTTGAAGTCCGGGCTGAAGCCGTTGATGCCGGGGGCGATCATCAGCGCCGAAGGGGTGGACATGCCGCGCATCACTTTCTTGTTGATCGTTTCGATGTCGATGGCGCGGTACAGCGCTTCGCGCACGCGGCGGTCCTTGAGCGGATTTTTGCCTTTGACGTTGGAATAGAGCAGTTCGTCGCGGAATTGATCCAGAAACAGGTAAATGGTGCGCAGCTCGGGACCGACAAGCATATGCGTGCCGGCGGTCCGTTCGACGCGCTCGATATCCTGAACGGGAACCGGGAAAATAACGTCCAACTGGCCGGACAGCAGGGCCGCAACGCGCGTCGAGGCGTTGGGGATCGGGGTGAAGACGACCTCGGTGATATTGCCGGGACGCGACGCATTGCCCCACCAGTCGGGATTGGCCTTAAGCGTGGCGCGGATACCCGGCTCGCGCGAGTCGAGCCGGAAGGGACCGGTGCCGTTTTCATGCCGGGTCGCATGGTTTTCCTCGCCGCCGCCCGACTTGTCAGGCGCGCCGATGTTGTTCTTCGCGGCCCAGCTTTTGGACATCATATACCAGTTGCCCCACTGGTAATGGAGGGTCGGATTCGGCGTTGTGGTGACGAAGTCGACCGTGTAATCGTCGACTTTGATAACCCTGGTATCGGGAGCCAGCCTGTTCTTGAAATCCGAAGCGCCGGAACGGACGCGTTCGGCGGAATAGAGCACGTCATCGGCGGTAAAGGGGCTGCCGTCATGAAACTTCACGCCCTGGCGCAGGTGGAAACGCCAGCGTAGCGGCTCGACCATTTCCCAGCTCTCCGCCAGCGCCGGCTCGATAGAGAGGTCCGGCGCCCGCCTAATCAGTCCTTCATAGACATTGCCGAGAAACCCGGTGGTGAATGTTTCGTCGATGGCGTAAGGATCCATCGATGTGATGTCGCCCTGCGAAGCGAACCGCAGCCTCTCCGCGCCGGCATGGAATGTGGCGGCGCACAGGAGAACGGCGGTGATATTGAGTAAAAGCTTGTTGCGCACGTCAAATATCCCCCTTTTATTGTTCTGCCGATAAGCGCGAATCGCCCCGCGGTGAGCGGGCCGACCTGCTGGAAATCGAGGCTTAATAATTTGGGATAACTCGCCCGTGCGTCAATGAACTTATGTAGCATTAGATATCAAAATTGGTTATTTGTTATGAAATTTACAATATTGTACAAGTAATGGCGGAGGAGGACGGCATGGCAATCAAGAATAAACTCACTGAGGGCGGGCGGAAGCTGACATCGGCCGAGAGCAGGGTGGTGCGTACGCTGCTGGCGAATTATCCTTCGGCGGGGCTTTCGAGCGTCGCCGGGTTCGCGCAGCGCGCCGGCGTTAGTGTGCCGACCGTTCTCCGCTTCGTGGCCAAGCTCGGCTTCAACGGCTATACCGCCTTTCAGGACGCGCTGATCGACGAGGTGAGCGAGAAGCTCAATTCGCCGTTATCCATGTTCGATACGCAAAGCGTTGCCGCGCCGGGGGCGGGGGGATATGCCGATTTTATGCGCAATCTTGCTGTGGCTCTGCAACAGGCGGCGGACGATTTTCGCGAGGATGAGTTCGAAGCGGTGCTCGATCTGCTCGGTGACGAGCGTGCGACGGTCTACTGCATCGGGGGGCGCTCCAGCTCTACGCTTGCCCTGCGCCTGTCTTTGCTGCTCGGTCAGGTGCGGCCCGGCGTCTTCTTTATCGAAAATGAGTCGACGCGGCTGTTTGACCGGGTGACGGATTTCACTAGCCAGGTGACCCTGGTGGCGTTTGATTACCGGCGCTATCAGGCCGATATCGTGGAATTCGCCCGTCTCGCCAAAGAGGCGCGGGCGCGTATCGTTCTTTTCACCGATCGCTGGCTTTCGCCGATCGGCAATTTCGCCGACCAGGTTCTGGTTTCTCCGGTTGAAAGTCTTTCGGCCTTCGATTCCCGCGTGGCGGCCTTCGCCCAATGCGAGGCGATTATCGCCGCCCTGAGCAAACGCCATCCCGATCGGGTGCGCGACCGCCTCGCCTCAATCGAGACGCTGCGCAGCAAGGGCGGCAGGCAAATCCACCGGGTCGAATATAACCCTAAGGACGTTCAGACTGATGCTGATTCAGCGTAATCTTTATGAGCAAACCTCGCCCGCCGCGCCGGAAACGGCGCCTTTAGCCGGCGAGCACGAGGCGGATTTCGTCGTTATCGGCGCGGGCTATACCGGCCTGACGGCGGCTATCCATGCGGCCGGGCAGGGCACGAAGACCCTGGTGCTTGAGGCGGAGGAGGCGGGGTTCGGCGGTTCCGGCCGCAATCACGGCCATTGTGTGCCGGTGTTTGGCTTCACCGATCCTCCGGGGTTTATCGAGAAACTGGGGCGGGAACGCGGCGAGCGCTATGCCAGCCTGCTGGTGAATTCGGGCAAGAAGGTTTTTTCGCTGATAGAGAGATACGGCATCGATTGCGAGGCGGCGCGGACCGGCGCGCTCCAGTTGGCTCACCGCCCAGCGGCGATGGAGCGCTTGAAGCGACAGCACGATTTCTATGCTGAGCTGGGCGTCAAACCGCAGCTCCTCGATCGCCAACAGGTTACGGCGATGACCGGGTCGGACGCCTATTACGGCGGCTGGATGCACCCGGATGGCGGCCATCTCAATCCGCTGGCCCTGGCGCGCGGACTGGCGCGCGCGGCCATGCTGGAGGGCGCGGAGATTTACACCCGATCCCCGGCGCTTGCCATCGCGCGGGAAGCCGGCGTTTGGCGCGTGACCTGTCCGGGAGGAAGCGTCCGTGCGAAGCGGATCGGCATCGCCACCAATGCCTATACGGCGCGCCTTTTTCCGCCGCTCGGGCGTTCCTATTTCACCATGTCGGCCTATGCGCTGGCGAGCGAGCCGCTCGATCCGGCGCTGCGCCAATACCTTCTTCCCGGCAACCAGAGCGTCGGCGATACGCGGCCGGACGTGCGCTATCTGCGTTTCGACAGCCAGAATCGGCTGATTGTCGGCGGGCTTATCGAAACCATCCGCGGGCGCAATATCGCATGGAGCGCCAATTTTATGCGCCGCCGTTTCTGCGAGATCTTTCCGGCGCTGCACCAGGAACTGCGATGGAGCGCGTTCTGGTCGGGCAAACTGGCGATCAATCTGGACCGGCAACCGCATCTCTATAACCCGGCGCCGGGGCTGTATGCGCTGGTCGGCTATTCCGGGCGCGGAGTGCCGCTGGCCACCGCGCTGGGCGAAGTGCTGGGAGAAGCCGGCTGCGGCGCGGCGGCAAAGGAGCTGCCGATGGCGATTTCCACGCTCAGGCCGCTGCTCGCCGCGCCGCTGCTGTCCGCCGTCGTGCCGCGTCTGCGCGGTCCGATTAATCGTATTCATTCCCTGTGGGGATAACTATCCCTCTGACGTGAGGCCGAATCATGAAAACGACGGATTTCTACATTAATGGAAAATGGGTGGCGCCGGCGGCCGGCGTTCCTTGCGACATCGTGAACCCGGCGAGCGAGCGGCCGTGCGCCGCGATCAGCCTGGGGAACGCCGAGGATGTCGACCAGGCCGTTCGCGCCGCCCGCCGCGCCTTCGCCGGCTGGAGTGAAACGCCGCACGATCGGCGGATCGCCGCGTTGCAGCGTTTGCAAAAGATTTACGACCGGCGTTTTGAGGAGATGGCCCAGGCGATTTCCAGCGAAATGGGCGCGCCCATCAGCTTTGCCCGACGGGCGCAGGCGGAGGCGGGGCGCAGCCAGATCAACAATTTTCTCATCGCGGCGCGCGATTATCTTTTTGAGCGGCCGATGCATCCGGACGGTTCCGGCGACTATATCCTGCGCGAGCCAATCGGCGTGTGCGGCCTGATCACCCCATGGAACTGGCCGATTAACCAGATCTGCCTCAAGGTGTTGCCCGCGCTCGCCGTCGGCTGCACCGTTATTCTGAAGCCTTCCGAAGCGGCGCCGCTGTCGGCGCTGCTCTTTGCCGAGATGATCGACGAAGTCGGCTTCCCCGCCGGCGTCTTCAATCTGCTCAACGGCAGCGGTCAGACCGTAGGAACGGCGCTGGCCGCGCATGCGGATGTCGATATGATCAGTATTACCGGCTCCACCCTGGCGGGCATATCGGCGATGCGTACCGCGGCGCAGACCGTCAAACGCGTAACGCTCGAACTCGGCGGCAAGGCGCCTAATATCGTCTTTGCCGATGCCGACCTGGAAGACGCCGTTATCCGCGGCGCCAACGCCTGCTTCTCCAATAGCGGCCAGTCCTGCAACGCCCCTACACGCATGCTGGTGGAAAAACGGGTTTACCAGCAAGCGGTGGCCATCGCCGCTCGGGTAGCGGCCGAAACGCTGGTGGACGAGCCGGCGAAAGAGGGCGGACATATCGGTCCGGTGGTCTCCCAGCGGCAATATGACCGTATCCAGGCGTACATTGCGGCGGGGATCGCGGAAGGCGCCCGGCTCGTCGCGGGCGGCCCCGGTCGTCCCGCCGGGTTGGAGCGCGGCTACTATGTGCGGCCCACGGTTTTTGCCGACGTCGACAACGGCATGCGTATCGCCCGCGAGGAGATCTTTGGGCCGGTGCTGTGCCTGATCCCCTTCGACTCCGAGGAAGAGGCGGTGGCGATCGCCAATGACACGCCCTACGGCCTCAACGCGCAGGTTCAGACCGCGAACCGCGAGCGGGCCCGACGCGTTGCCCGCCGGCTGCGCGCCGGCATGGTACAGCTCAATGGCGCGCCACGGGCCTCCGGCACTCCTTTTGGCGGCTATAAACAGTCCGGCAACGGCCGTGAGGGCGGCGTCTGGGGACTGGAGGAATATCTTGAAATAAAATCGGTGAGCGGTTGGTGACGCGAACGGGAATAACGTTCAGACCGCTGACCGAATTCGGCTCCATTCCCGTCTTTAGCCGCAAGCCAGGGCGGGCCGGCGCCGTCTTTAGCCGACCGCTTTATTCCAGCGGCACGAATTGCAGGCTGGACAGCGGCTGCACCTTCTCTTCGCGCACCATCTTGTAATCGGTATCCGGCCCAATCCAGCGGTTCCAGATTTGATCGATTTCTCCGGAATCGTCCATGGTTTTAAGGCTGCCATTGACCTTTGCCAGCAGCGCCGGCTCGCCCAGTTTTAAACCGACGGCTACCGGCTCCAGCGCCATCGGCTCTTTGACGATGGCCAGATCGATCCCGTCTTTTTTCGCCTGCATAACCAGCTTGGTGGCGGTCATATTGTTGGTGACGAAACCGACGGACTTATTCTGTTGCAGGGCCAGATAGGCGGATGCGGTGTCCTGAAAGGTGACCGGCCTGGCGTCCGCCATACGGATGGACTGCTCCGACGTCGAGCCTTTGGTGGCGCTGATGCGTTTGCCTTTAAAGTCCGCCGGGGTTTTTTCCGCGTTGGGGCTTTTTACCACCAGCACCTCTTTGGCGATGTAGTAGGGATCGCTGAACTGAATTTGCGTCGCGCGCGTTTTGGTATACGCCAGATTGGCGATCAGCACGTCGACCCGGCCGGTGGTGAGGACGGCGATGCGGGCTTCGACGGAGACCGGCATCAGGTTGAGCTTCAGCCCCATCTGCTTGGCCAGCGCGCCGCACAGATCCACATCCATGCCCACCAACTGACGGGTTTGCGGATCGGGTGCGGAAAAGGGCGGCACGTCGGAGTAAACCCCGCAGTTCAGCGTGCCGCGGGTTTGAATATCCGCCAGGCTATCGGCGCGCGACGGCAGGGCGGCCAACATCAAGGGTACTGCCAGCATGACCACACTCAGTTTATTGACGTTTTTCATAGCATATTGCTCCGGTAGCTAAAACAGGCGGTAGAGTTAGTGTTGACGCAGGTCGGCCAGAAAACGCTGCGCCCGGGGGTGTTGCGGCCGGGTAAAGAATTGTTCCGGCGGCGCTTTTTCCAGTATTTTGCCGGCATCCATAAACCAGACGGTGTCGGCGACTTCGCGGGCGAAGTGCATTTCATGGGTGACGCACATCATCGTCATGCCGTCTTGCGCCAGATCGCGCATCACGCTCAACACTTCGCCGACCATTTCCGGGTCCAGCGCGCTGGTAGGCTCGTCAAACAGCATCACCGGCGGCTTCATCGCCAGGGCCCTGGCGATGGCCACGCGCTGCTGCTGGCCGCCGGAGAGATGGGCCGGATAGGCGTCGGCTTTATGCTCAAGACCGACGCGCTCCAGCAGTTCCAGCGCCTGCTTGCGTACCTCCGCGCGCTTCAGCCCCAGCACTTTTACCGGCGACAGCATGATGTTCTCCAGCACCGTAATATGCGGAAACAGGTTGAAGCTCTGGAACACGAAGCCGATGCGGGTACGCAGCTGGTTAAGGCGCGTACTGGAGCCGTGGATATCGTGGCCGTCGAACAGGATCTGGCCTTCTTCGATAGGCTCCAGGCGGTTAACGGTGCGAATAAGGGTTGATTTTCCCGAGCCGGACGGCCCGCAAACCACCACCACTTCGCCGCTGTTTATTTCCGCGCTCAGGTCCGTCAATGCCTGATAGTCGCCGTACCATTTATTGACCCGGTTAAACATAATCATCGGAATCATGCGGATACTCCTCTCGAATTAAGATTTTGCGGCCGACAGGGCGGCTTTTGCCGCTCCGGTTGGCGACGGCCCCAGACGTTTGCGGGCAATACGCTGTTCCAGACGATTCGCCAGCAGAGTCAGGCTGTAGCAAATCACGTAGTAGCTGAGCGCGACGATGGCGAACACCTCAAACGGCTTGGTAAGCAGTTGGTTATTGACCTGGTTGGCGGCGAACGTCAGTTCCTGGACGTTGATGACGTACCCCAGGGTACTGTTTTTGATAATCGACACCAGCTGGCTGAGCAGGCTGGGCAGCATGTTGTACAGCGCCTGGGGCAGAAGAATCAGGCGCAAGGCCTTGAGGTAGCTCATGCCCATGGCGCGGGACGCTTCATACTGGCCGGAAGGCAGCGCCTGAATGCCGGCGCGTACGATTTCGGCGATGTAGGCGCTTTCATATACCACCAGGGTGCACAGCATGGTGGTAAACCCGTCTATGTTGCGCCCCAGCAGCAGAGGAACGCAAAAATAGGTCCAAAACACCACCATCACCAGCGGAACGCCGCGCAGTACGTACACCCATACGGTGGCGGGATAGCGCAGCCAGCGGAACGGGGAGATACGCGCCACGCCCAGCACGACGCCGATCGGCAAGGCGAACAGCATCGCCAGCAGCGACAGCAGCAGGGTGCAGACAATGCCGCCCAAAGGTCCGTTGGGATATTGGCCGACCAGGAATAGCATCCAGTTTTGCTGAACGATCGAGAAAAAATCGAGCATGGCGTTACCTCGCTAAGGCGCGTTGATAGCGCTGGGCCAGCACCGCCCCGACGCCCATCAGCAGCAGGGAGCATGCCAGGTAGGCAAGGGAAGAGAGCAGGTACGCCTCAAAAGTACGGAAGGTGTAGTTTTCAATTTCACGGGTGACGTAGGTCAGTTCCGCCACGCCAATCACCATCGCCAGACTGGTGTTCTTAAACAGCAATACCGTGTGGTTGATAAGCGCCGGCAGCGCATTGCGCACGCCCTGCGGCAGGATCACCAGCTGCATGGCGCGCAGATAGCCCATCCCCAGCGCGCGCGAGGCTTCGGTTTGACCGGCGGGAATGGCGCGCAATCCGCTGCGGATGTCCTCGGAGAAATAGGCCGCCTGGCACAGTCCCAGGGCGATAAGCGAAAAGATGAACTCGGTATTGAAATCGCTCAGCCAGATCTGCAACGACTCGGGCAACAGGGTCGGAATGGCGAAATACCACATCATCAGCTGGACCAGCGTCGGCACATTGCGGTGATAAGAGACGTAGGCGGCCACAAATGCCGTCGCCAACCGTTTGTTCGCCAGGCGCAGCACCACCAGCGCCATCGCCAGCGCCATTGCCAGCAGCCAGGAGCCCAGGGCCAGTTGCAGCGTCAGCTTTATGCCCTGTATCAGCATCTCGGCGTATTGCCCGTGCAGGATGACGCCAAAATCAAGCGTGTTATTCATCGCCGTTCCCTCTCCATTCGCTACCGCGCCCCATCAGCAGGCCGCATCGTCCGGGCGCATCGTCGACAGCCCGCCGGGCACCTGTAAGGTCGGGGTCAGTTCAATGTGTCCGATATTGACGGCGACGGGGGCGGCGATGCTGAAGGCGATCGCATCGGCGACATCCCTGGCCTGCGGCAGTTCAAAACCGTCGATAAAGCGTTTACGCGCCTCCTCGGCGTCGCCCAGCACGTTGCCGAAGATGTCGGTGGCCACCCGGCCGGGACAAATTTCGGTGACGCGCACCCGTTTGCCGTAGACGTCGATGCGCAGCTGGCGCGACAGCATGTGCACCGCGGCTTTGGTGGCGTGGTAAATGGTATTGCCGTTGAAGTTATACACGCCGGCGATGGAGGAGATATTGATGACGTGGCCGCGATCGCGTTCGACCATGCCGGGCACCAGCAGGCGGGTTAAATGCAGCACGGCGCGCAGGTTGACGTCCACCTGGCTATCGATGTTGTCCGCTGCGGAATCCAGCAGGGAACCCGAATGGGAAACGCCGGCGTTATTGACCAGAATATCAATTTCCAGCCCCGCGCACAGCCGGGTCAGGGCGGCGGTGTCGGTGATATCCAGCGCGTGCGGAATGCAACCGGTGCGTTCCGCCAGCGCCGCCAGCTGTTCCCGACGTCTGGCGACCGCGTGCACCCTGATGCCTTCGCGGCACAAACGTTCGACAATGGCCTCGCCCAGGCCGGCGGATGCGCCGGTGACCAATGCGGTTTTATAATCTGAAAATGGCATAGCGTGAACTCCCCTGACGTTAACAACCGTTTGCCCGGAGGCAATACGCATAAATGGACTGTAACCAGTAATCGATAGGGCGGATAAGACATAAAGCTTTTGTGGCAATAGGGCTGTCTTATAGTTTCCCCGCGGTAAAAGCTAATGGCGCGAAATCGGTACGATTTTTATCCCCAGCGCCTCTATGTCGCGGCGCAGTTGCCGCGCCAGCGCCAGGGCGCCTGCGGTATCGCCGTGCAGCAGGATAGAGGTGACGGACATGGGCAGGATGTCGCCCTCAATACTTTCCACCGTTCCCTGCGTCAGCAGGCGGATAACCCGTTGGCTAACCTGCGCCACCTCGTGGATCACCGCTCCGGGCAGGCCGCGCCGGACCAGCATGCCGTGGCGGTCGTAGGCGCGATCGGCCAGAAAGGTGGTGGCAACCTTAAAGCCCAGCCGGCGGGCGCTGCGCTCAACGGCGTTGCCGGCGGTGGTGCTGATAATCAGGCCGGCGTCGAAGGCTTTCACCGCCTGCAGCAGCGGCTCGGCAAGCTGCGGATCTTCGGCGGCCATATTGCCCAGCGCGCCGTGAAAGCTCATATGGGTCATGGGGTAATGGGCCGCGCGGGCGAAGCCCGCCAACGCCCCCAGTTGATAGGTGACGTAGTGCGCCAGCGTATCCGTATCAATCTGCATGCGGCGGCGGCCGAAACCGAGCAAATCGGGGAAACCGACGTGCGCGCCCAGATCAACCTGATGCGCCTTGGCCAGGCGAACGCTGTCGGCCATGATGGCGGCGTCGCCGGCGTGAAAGCCGCAGGCCACGTTGGCGGAGGAGATTAACGGCATCAGGGCGCGGTCGTCCGCTATGGTGTAATCGCCAAATCCTTCGCCAAGATCGGCGTTCAGATCGATGATGGTCATCGTGTGCTCCTTTATGGTTCCTGAGACAGGGTCATGAGTTCTGTGCCGTACTCCACAACGCAGCCGTCGGCGACGCAGAGCTGCCTCACCGTCCCGCCGGCGCTGCTGCGCACCGGCAGCAGCAGGTGGCCGACGCCGAGCAGCGCGACCAGCTCGCCGGCGGCGACGGTCGCCCCCGGTTCGGCGATGACCCGCCCGTTAAGCGGATGGCTAAACCAGACGATACCCGGCCTGGGCGCGGCGATCGTGGTGCAAGCGGGCTGCGGCGCCGCCGTTGGCGCGACCTCGGCCGGTCGGGACGCGTCGCAGCGCATGCGTACCCGGCAGCGGCCGTCGACGATTTCAATATCGCGCAGCCCGGACTGATTCATCTTGCTGGCGATCTGGCGTAGTTCAGCAATGGCTAACATCTCGTCACCTCGGTAAATGGGGGATTAATCCGCGTAGCGGCGGTGGCAGTCGATCTGCTCGATCGCTTTTTGCAGATAGGCCTGCTGTTGCCGTTCCGCCTCTCGCGCCTGCTGATGGTCGACCTGAAGAAAGCGTATCCGGCCGCCGACGGGAATTTGCCCCAGCAGCCACATATCGGCGTCAATCACCGTGCCGAATTTGGGATAACCGCCGCTGGGCTGCGCGTCGCGCATTTGAACGATCGGCAGGCCGTTGTGGGGCACCTGGATCACGCCGGGAATAATGCCGTGCGAGCGCATCTCCAGCGGGACTTTCGCCACCAGCGGCTCCCCCGCCAAACGATAGCCGTAGCGATTGCTCTGCGGGGTGATACGCCATGCCTGACGCCAAAACGCCTGACGCGACGCGTCGCTGAACGCGCCGTATTCCGCGGCGGGCAGCACGCGGATCGTCGGCTCCGGCGTATCCGCCACCCCCAGCGCCAGCCACGGCGGGACGATGCCGAAATCCACCGGTCCGCGCTGTTGCGGGGCCGCGGCGCCGAGCCGGTCGCCGTTTTGCAGGCCGCGCCCCTTGAAACCGCCGAATTCGCCGCGTAGCTGCGTGCTGCGCGAACCCAGCACTTCCGGCACGTCGACGCCGCCGGGCAGATGCAGATAGGCGCGGGCGGTATGGCTCGATGCGTGCAGCGTCAGGCGCTGCCCTTTGCGCGCCTGCGCGCTCCACCAGAAAGGGAGCGCCGAGTCGTCCAGCATCACCTGGCCGTCATGGCCGGTGACGGCAAAACGGCAGTCGTCGGTAAAGCGCGCCTGGAAGGGGAACAGCGGAATTTCAATCGCCGCGGCGTTGGCGTCGTTGCCCAGCAGGGCGTTGCCCAACCGCAGGGCCAGAGGATCCATCGCCCCCGCGGCGCCGACGCCGTAGTGCAGGCTGCCGCTGCGCCCCAGATCCTGCACGCTGCTGAGCGGGGTGGTTTTTTCAATCACAATCATGCGCGCACCCTCACGGCTTTAAAGGCGATATTGTCGCCGGGCGACAGGGCGACCGGCGGCTGTGCGTAAGCGTCGAAGAAGGTGAAGTCCGTATGGCCGATGGTGTTCCAGCCGCTGGGGCCCGCCGAGGCGGAAACGCCGGTTTGCAGCCCGCCGATGGACACGGCTCCGCCGGGAATGCTCAGCAACGGCGTCTGGCGCCGCGGCGTGGCGATGGTCGGGTCCATATTGCCGAGATAGCAGTAACCGGGGTGGCTGCCGAGGGCATAGACCGGGTACAGCGGGGCGCAATGGCGGGCGACCACGTCGCTGACGCTCAGCCCGGCGTGCTCGGCGACGTCTTGCAGATGCGGGCCGAATTCCCCCCCGTACGCCACCGGCAGTTCGATGGTTTTTCCCTGCAAGACTTTGCGCTCGTACCGCAGCCACTGAGTGAGAAGCCGGGTAAACAGCGATTCAGGCTCCGCCGGCGAGTGGCGCAGCACCAGCATCAGATTATTCATGCCGGGAACGGACTCCGCGACCTCCGGCAGATCGTCGGCGTAGTCGGCCAGCGCCCAGATGCGCTGCTGGTTTTCCAGCCCTAAAGGGCCCGGCGCTTCAAATAACAGCGTCCTTGTCCCCAATAAGCTCAATTGCGGGTTATCCCACCGTTGTGCGAGATCCATCGTTAACCTCTTACGGCCCTGATAGCGGATGCAGGGCTTTTGCTGAGTGATAGCGGCACTGTAACGTGCCGTTTAACGCTCCACTAAGAGGGTTTCCTTGTGTGGTAATAAGGGAGACTTATTATTCATCGCTAGGCCAGGGCCAGCGGGCGATTATCGGGCGTACGCTGCGCCATCAGCGACAACAGTATGTTTTTCACCGCCTGCGCCGGCTGGGAAAGCGGCAGATGATCGGACGCGCAGAATGACAGCGGCGCCTGAATATCCGGGTTGATGATTTTCGCCATCCAGGCTCCGGCCGGCGCCAGCAGGGCGCGCGCGGCGGATTCCGGCAGCACGGTGGCGCCATGGCCGCTGGCCACCGCCGCCGTCAGGGTGGTGGCGGACTCGATTTCGCACACCACCCGCCCCACCAGGCCGCGCGAAGCAAAGGCCTCATTGACGATTTTGCGCATAAAATTGTAGGACTGGGGCAGAAACAGATCCTGTTTCGCCACCTGTTCCAGTTCGATGGTATGGCCGGCGGGGATTTCCGGGCCGCTGCTGACCAGATAGAGATCTTCTTTCATCAGCGGGATAAACGACAGACCGTGGATATCGCGGTTGCCGTACAGCACCGCCATATCCATACGCCCGCTCATAATCAGTTCGCTCAGCGTGGTGCCGAAGTTTTCGTTGTAATAAAGCAGGATGCCGGGGTGCTGTTGCCTGACCGCCTCAAACAGCGGCAGGGCCAGATTGGTCGCCGCCGTACCGGGCGCCAGCCCCACGGACACCGTGCCGGAGAGCTGCAATGCGGAGCCGTCGATGGCGTTTTGCGCCCGCTCGCACTGACGCAGGATCGCCTGGGCGTGGGTATACAGGATCTTGCCGGCATCGGTGGGCGTGACGCCGCGCTTGGTGCGGATCAGCAACTGCTGCTTCACTTCGCTTTCCAGCGTGGCGAGCTGCTGGCTTAACGCCGGCTGGGCAATATGCAGAATGTCAGCAGCCTGAGTTAAACTGCCGATATCGACAATTTTTACAAAATACTTGAGTCGCCTGAGATTCATGGTGATCGCCCTCGTTATAAAAGACCTTATCCACGCTCAAGCAATCCTTAAGCCAATGTTTGTCACTTCGCAGTCTGTTTTTATTTAACTTATTGTAAATAAAAGGTTATTAATTATTTTCGTCAGCCGGATAAACGGCCGGGCAGCGCCGGCCGACTCTCCTCGTGCACGGTGATGATGCATTTATGCTATCGCTGAGGCCTATCCATAAGCCAACGCGATTGAACCAGAACAAACTCCTCTTGGCGTGGCGGCGAGCCTCTCCATTACCGTATTTTCCATCCATACGGCATCAGGAGCTCGCTATGAGTGCAATCCACATCGCTTCACGCATTACCCGCATAAAAACCTCGCCCAGCAGTACCGCGGCCGATCGCGCCAACGCGTTGCGCCGCGCGGGCAAATCCATCGTCAACCTGGTGACCGGCGAGTCGGATTTCGATACGCCGGAGGTTATCCGCCAGGCGGCCTGCGCGGCGATAGAGCGGGGAGAGACGCGCTATACCCAGAATAACGGCACGCCGGCGCTGCGCCAGGCGATTGCCGACAAGTTCCGGCGGGAAAACCGGCTGCATTTCGCGCCGGACGATATTATCGTCACCTGCGGCGCCAAGAGCGCGATTTTCAACGCGCTGGCCGCGACGCTGGAGCCGGGCGACAAGGTATTGATTCCGGCGCCGTTCTGGGTCTCTTATCCCGATATGGTACTGGCCTGCGACGGCGAACCGCTGATCGTCCCCTGCCAGGAAGAACACGGCTTTAAGCTGACGGCGGAGCAACTGCGCGCCGCCATTACGCCCGACTGCCGCTGGCTGTTGCTGAATTCGCCCAGCAATCCCAGCGGCGCGAGCTATTCCGAGGCCGAGCTGCGGGCGCTGGCGGACGTGTTACTGGATCACCCCACGCTGGCGATCATGACCGATGATATTTACGAGCACATCCGTTTCGACCGCGCCGCGCCCACCCATCTGCTGGCGGTGGAGCCCGCACTGGCCGACCGCACGCTGGTGGTCAACGGCGTGTCGAAAACCTATGCCATGACGGGCTGGCGCATCGGCTACGCCGCGGGACCTCAGGCGCTGATTAGCGCCATGGGAACGCTGCAATCCCAGTCGACCAGCAACGCCTGTTCCGTCAGCCAGGCGGCGGCGCTGGCGGCGCTGGCCAGCGGCAGCGAATTTATTGAGCGCAGCCGGGAAATCTATCGCCAGCGGCGCGACCGGATGGCGGCGGCCGTCAATGATATCCCCGGTCTGAGCTGCCGGTTGCCGGACGGCGCTTTTTATCTCTATGTCAACTGCGCGGGCATTCTGGGACGTCGGACGCCGCAGGGCGAAACCCTGACCAGCGACAACGACGTCGTGCTCTACCTGCTGGAGAGCGAAGGGGTGGCCGTGGTGGCCGGTGCGGCGTACGGCATTTCACCGTACTTCCGCCTGTCCATCGCCACGGATATCGACACGCTGCTTGAAGGCGCCAAACGTATGGCGCGCGCCATCGCGCAGCTGCGGTGAACCAGGCGACGGAAACCACGGGGAGCGCGATGACGGGCAAAACGGCGGCGCCCGCGCCGTTAAGTTTTCGCCGCGCTTTGCTGGCCATGCTGGGACTGTCGCTTACGCTGATGCTCTCGGCGCTCGACCAGACCGTTATCGGCAACACCATGCCCTATATCGTGGCCGATCTTGGCGGCTTCGATCTCTATGCCTGGCTGGCGACCGGCTATTTACTGACGTCGATCGTTACGGTGCCGATTTTCGGCCGGCTGGGGGATTACTTCGGGCGCAAATATTTCGTGGTGGCCGCCACGCTGCTATTTACCCTTTCCTCGCTGCTGTGCGCCCAGGCCGGCAGCATGCTGATGCTGGTGGTCTGGCGGGCCTTGCAGGGCGTCGGCGGCGGCATGCTGATCGGCACGGCGTTTGCCTGCATCCCGGAACTTTTCCCCGATATGCGCCGCCGGCTGCGCTGGCAAATTCTGCTCAGTACCGCGTTCAGCATCGTCAATGCGCTGGGGCCGACGCTGGGCGGGGTGCTGACCGAACACTACGGCTGGCGGGCGGTATTCTATCTGAACGTGCCCTGCGGCCTGGCGGCGTTGGTTATTGCCTGGCGCTATCTGCCTTATTTCAAACCGTCGCAACGGCAGGGGATTCGTCTTGACTGGCTGGGGGCGCTGTTGGTCATGGCGCTGCTCGGCTGTCTGCAACTGGGCGTCACCGGTTTGTCGACGCGGATGAATACGCCGGGGGTCGTCGCCTTGCTGTCGGCCTCGGCCCTTGCTCTGCTGGCGCTGATCGGGCAGCAAAAGCGAGCCGTATCGCCGTTGCTGCCTCCCGTCCTATTTGCCCCGGGTACGCTGCGCCAACTGTTTATCCTGTCGACGCTGGCGGGCGGCGTAATGTTCACCTTGCTCTACTTTACGCCGCTGCTGTTCCAGGGGGGCTATGGCTATTCCGCGCAGCAGGCGGCTTTACTGCTCACCCCGATGGGGGTAAGCATAACCGTCGGCGCCATTATCAACGGACGCATCGTCACCCGGCTGCGCAACCCGGCGCTGTTGCCGACGAGCGGGTTCCTGCTGCTTGCCGCCGCCTGTCTGGGGCTGGCGCTCTGCGGCGCGGAGGGCGGTTTCCGCAGTTTGCTGCTGCTGATGCTGATGGCCGGAGTGGGGCTGGGCTTTATTCTGCTTAACCTGACCATTTTTACCCAAACGCTGGCGCCGGGCGAGCATCTGGGGATCGCCACCGCATTGCTGCAATCATTTCGTCTGGTCGGCGGGCTGCTCGGCACGGCGGCGACCAGTTTGTTGTTCAATACGCTTTACCACGCGCTATTACGGCGTACCACCAGCGAAAGCGCCTGGCTGCGCTGGGCGGACCCCGGCAAACTGCTGGGGATGACGGCGCAGGAGAGCGCGGGGGAGATGATGGCGGCCCGCCATGCGTTGATCAATGCCGTTGACGTCGGCCTGGCGGCGTGCGCGGCCATTGCGCTGATTGCCGCGGGCATTACCTGGCACTTATCCAATATCGTATTGGTTTCGCCGCCGGGAGCGCGGGAGGCCTGACGCGCGCCGCCTGGCGCTTTTCAGGCAAAATCCCCCTGGTTTAACCGGTGATAGAGTGCCAGTGCGGCGCTTTCGCCAAGCGCCGGCGTCGCGCATTGCAGGAATTTTTCCTTATTCAGCGACGGCGGCAGCGGATTGTTATAGGACGATCCCTGGGCGCTGTCGATATAGGTGGTTAAAAGCCGCCCGTCATGGGTTTCTATGCTCACCTCGGCGCCGCCGATATTGTCGCGCTGATACTGAAAGAGCGTTACCCGCTGCATTAACCGCTGTGTGTCAGGCCGGGCGAAGCGGCTTTCATCGATAAAGTCGTCCAACGTCAGCTGGCCGTTTTCCAGAGTACGCGCCACGCAGTAATGCAGGCTGAACTTGGCGGCCAGCGGGCTTGCCGGCGTCGGCACGTTAATATGCGGAAAGCGGATAGGGTGTACGCCTATTATGATGCGGGCAATGCTCGCGGGCGTCAGCTGATGTTCATGGCGCAGGGACAAAACGCCGTCCAGCGGCGGCAGAATGGCGTAACAGCAGGGGAAGCGTTTCTGCTTGATGCCTTTAACGCGATCCAGCAGCACCGGCTCGCCGACCCAGGGGCTAACCAGGGGCGAAACGTCATAATTTTCCGCGTCGGAGTTAAATACCTTGAAGTAGCCATGATGATGCTCGAACGCCTGTTCCCCCGCGCTGAAATCCTGCTGCGCCAGCTTGACGGCCAGCAGCGCGTTGCGATTGGCGTGGCCCACTCCGAGGGGTTTGGTCTCGCTGCCAAAATTTGATTTGATGCCGCAGGCCAGCGCGGTGGCGATTGACAACGCGGTTGCCGTTTGCGACTCGTCGAGTTCCAGCAGCGCCGAACAAGCCGCCACGGCGGCGAACAGGCCTATGGTCGTGGTGGGGTGCCAGCCGTGGGTATATTGATGGCGGCCAACGGCGTCGCCCAGGCGCGATGCGGCTTCAAACCCGGTAATATAGGCTTGCGTCACCGCGGCGGAGGGCGCTTGCCGCTCATCCGCCAGCGCCAGCAACGCCGGCAGTATGGCTACCGATGTATGGCCGTGCAGCCGGGAATTGGAGTCGTCGAAATCCAGCATATGCGCGGCAATGCCGTTCAGTAATGCGGCGTCCAGGGCATTCAGGCGCGAATCGGTGCCGAAAACCCGGCTATTGCCGGCGGCGGCGGTGGGTTCGATAACCGCGCGTAATTTACGCGCGCCCGGTTGCAGGCTGCCGGCCAGCGTGACGCCAAGGGTATCGATTATGGCGTAGCGCGCCCGTTCGAAGGTTTCAGCGGGTAATGCTCGCCGATAAAATTGCTGGATATTGCGGGCGAATTGCATAGCGACGCTCATAACGTTTCCTTTATCGATTGCTGGCCTGAGGCGCAGTACACCACCGTAATTACCGCTGCGGTAAATCGCATATTCAGATAACGGCAGAATTATGAAATATTATGATATTACGTCAGATTAATATGAATAGTATTAATGATAATATCAGCTAAGTTAAGCTGTTTGCTTAATAAACGCTGATTTTATCGTCGGCTAAAGCTAATATCCGGCAGGAAATGCGAGTCGTAATATCGCCATATTAATATTTAACTTATTAATAAAACTGTTTTTAATGACAAGTTGAACGGCCGTTTTTCCCTCAGCCCGTATAAGTCTTAACGTCGCAGCGCTTGCCAAAGGCTTATTATTTTCTTTTTGCATATTAACTTATAAATATAATGCATTTTATTTAACTTGTGGCGGGTGTTAGGGTCCGCTGGCTTGCCGTTTTATTGCAATAGCCGTCCAGATCCATTTGCGAAAATAATTTATTAAAAGGGATAGGCAATGAAAGCGATACCTTTATACGGGGCGGTTTTATACCTGCCTATAACCATGCTGTTATTTTTTTCAACGCTGGCGCGCGGCGCTGAAAACGATGACTGGCGGCCGACGCATAGCGTTCAGGTGCTTGTGGGCGTCGGCCCAGGCGGCTCTATGGATCGTACCGCCAGGATGGTGAATGACGGCCTGAAGAGCGCCGGATTGGCGCCCGCCGGCAGCGAGGTGGTGAATCGTCCGGGCGGCGGACACGCGCTGGCGTTGAACGCCCTGTTGAATCAGCCCGGCAGAGGGGAGAGCATCCAGGTAGTTAATACTCCCTTTATCACCAATAAATTACTGGGCCGCAGCCCCATCGATTATAAAAAGTTTACCCCGCTGGCGCTGCTGTTCAGCGAGCGTTTCCTGTTTGCCGTACGCAGCGACTCGCCCATCAAGGATGGCAAGGATCTGATCGCCAGGCTGCGGCAGGATCCCTCCAGCGTCTCTTTTTCCGTTTCCAGCGGCGTGGGCACCGTTAACTTTGCCGCCGCGATGGAACTGGCCGCCGCCGCCGGCGCCGATATCCATAAAATCAAGGCGGTCAGCTTCAATTCTGCGGCGGAAGGGGTGACCGCCACGCTGGGGGGCCATATCGACGTGGTTATCACTACCCCTTCCAGTATCGTTCCTTTTGTCCAGGCCCAGCGGCTGCGCGTGCTGGCGTCGGCGACCGAAGCGCGGCTGGGCGGGGTTCTGGCTGATGTTCCCACCTGGAGGGAGCAGGGGGCGGATGTGGTGGTAAGCGGCTGGCGCATCGTCATCGGGCCGCCGGGGCTGACTCCCGCACAGGTGCGATTCTGGGACGCGGCGCTGCGGCAAATCACCTCGGCCCCGGCCTGGCACGCCCAATTGCAGCAGGAATATATCGATGCGGGTTATGGCGATCATCGGGTGGCGACCCGGCTGCTGGATGACGAAGCGCAACGCCTGACGGCGCTGTACTCAACGCTGGGTCTGGCGGCTCAATAAAAGCATGATTCGGTATATTTATGATTAGCACCCTGCTCGCGGCAATCGCCGCCATTATCGTCGCCGTCTATTATTGGGGGATCCGGCAGATCCCCCTGCTGGGAATAGGCGACCCTATCGGCCCCAGGTTTTTTCCCGGCCTGTTGTGCATCGCCATGCTGCTTTGCGCGCTGCTTTTGCTGCTGGAGGGGCGTAAAAAGAGCGCGGCGCGGCGCCCGGCCGCCGACTCGCTGAAGCCGGTGCTGGCGGCGGTGGCGGTCATCGCGCTGTACTTTCTGGCGTTTGAACCTCTTGGCTATCTTCTCGATACCCTGCTGTTTTTAGCGATTACCATGGGATGGTGTCACTCGAAACGTCTTCCCGCGATGCTGGCGGCGCTGCTCTTTTCGGTGGCGAGCTGGTATTTGTTCAAATATGCCCTTAACGTGCCGTTGCCCGCCGGGCGGCTCTTTTCCTGAATGAGGCGGCTATGGATACCTACCTGCAAATTCTGCATGGCTTTAGCGTGGCTTTTCAACCCGAAAACCTGTTGTATGTCCTGATCGGCTGCCTATTGGGCACCGCCGTCGGCGTACTGCCGGGGCTGGGGCCGAGCGCGGGCATCGCCCTGATGCTGCCGATCACCTTCGGACTGGAGCCCACCGGAGCGCTGATTATGCTCTGCGGCCTCTATTATGGCGCGATGTATGGCGGATCGACCGCTTCTATTCTTATCAATACCCCCGGCGAGTCGTCCTCGGTAATGACCGCGCTGGACGGGCACCAAATGGCGCGGCAGGGACGCGGGGGCGCGGCGCTGGCCGTATCGGCCATCGGTTCCTGCATCGCCGGCACTATCGCCGTGGTTCTATTGAGTTTTTTCGCCGTGCCGTTTTCCGCGTTCGCCCTGCGGATCGGGCCGGCGGAGTTTTTTACGCTGCTGCTGTTTTCCCTGAGCGCGGTGGCGTCGCTAAGCGGAAAATCGCTGGCGCGCGGGCTGTTTGCCATGGTGCTGGGGCTGATTATCGCCACGGTCGGCATTGATTTACAAAGCGGGATGCCGCGTTTTACCGGGGGCGTAGCGGAATTACAGGAGGGGGTTCCTTTTCTGGTGGCGTCGGTCGGCCTGTTCGCCTTGTCGGAAGTGCTGATAAATTTCGAACGTCATTTGAAAGGCGAAGCGCAAATCCAGCCCATCCGCGGCAGCCTGTGGCTGACCAGAGAGGAGTGGCGACGTTCCCGCATGCCGATCCTGCGCGGCACCTTGCTCGGTTTTGCCAAGGGGCTGTTGCCGGGAGGCGGCGCGACCATTGCCACGGTATTGTCCTATAGCCTGGAACGTTCGCTGAGTAAAACGCCGGAGCGGTTCGGCCAGGGGATGATCGAAGGGGTGGCGGGGCCGGAGGCCGCCAATAACGCCGCGGTAGGCGGGCACCTGGTGCCGTTGCCCCTGGGGGTGCCGAGCAGCAGTTCATCGGCGCTGTTGCTTGGGGCGTTCGTTATGTTCGGCATCCAGCCGGGACCGCTGCTGATGCAATCGCATCCGCAGCTGGTCTGGGGCCTGGTGGACAGTATGTACCTCGGCAACCTGGTACTGCTGTTGCTCAATCTGCCGCTGGTATTTTTGTTCGTCCGGCTGCTGTACATTCCGACGGGCCTGTTGCTGCCCGGCATCGTTACCGTGGCGAGCATCGGCATCTACGCCATCAAATCCAGCGTGTTTGATCTCTATCTGATCCTTGGATTCGGCATTTTGGGCTATGCGTTGCGCAAGATTGACGTGCCCCTGGCGCCGATGATCCTGGCCCTGGTGCTGGGAAGCAATCTGGAGCAGTCGTTTCGTCAGGCCCTGACCATCTCCGCCGGCGATATGCATGTCTTTATCGCCAGCCCCATCGCCCTCGGATTCCTGATCATGACGCTATTGTCATTGATCCTGAGCCTGACGATGCCGTTTTGGCGCGCCCGGCGGTTATCCGCGGGCGGACAGGCCTGACGGCGCGCGCTGAATTTATTCCTTCACAATACTGAATTTATCCACCAGAAATACCCGTCTGGCCTCGCCCTTCGATAAATCGCCGGAGACCTGGTAGACCGCGCCCGTCAGCTTATTTCCCTCTATGGTATAGGTGGCGAAATTCTGCTCGGAGCTGTCGCGATAATTTTCATGTTTATTTTTGAATCTTGCGGAGCGCTGCGGCTGATAGCCGATTTCAAACAGATTGTTGTAATGCTCGACTTGTTGTTGCGTCAGCCAATTAAGTTTGGGACGCACTTTATGGATATGCTCCAGGGATTCATTGAATAGCGAATCATACGCTTTGGTTCCGCCGGTATTGGGAATAACAAAAGTGGTTCCCTTGGGCGATTGCAATATTTTGTGATTGTTTTCATCGTAACTGAAATCGGCGTGATCGATTTTGGCGTTGACAAAACTGTCCGTTTTGGGCGCATATTGCAAGGATTTGGTTCTGGAGAAAACATGGTCGTGTCCCTGCAAGGCAAGATCGATATCCAGGTCATCGATGGCCTGCATAAAGTCATCGCGTACATTTTGCACGTCTTCATCTTCCAGGGAGTGATAAGACTTGGAGAAAAGCGGCTTATGGTAACTGAGAATAATCCATTTGGCGCCGTTCTTTCTGGCTTTTTGTACATCTTCTCTTAACCAGGCTAGCTGCTGCTCGCCTAATGCTTTCTTGTCCTTGTTTTTGTAATCATTGGTGTTCAGCACAATAAAGTGCGCATTATTGTAGTCGAAGGAATAATACGATCCCCCGTCGATTTTTCCGGCGCTATCCAGATTGAAATGCTCGTTGAATTTTTTGGGGAACAGCTCTTTCTCGTCCAGAGCGTATTCGTCATGATTGCCGGGAACCACGGCCAGGCTCATTTGTAAAAAGCCTTTTTGCGAGCGGGTCATAAGATCAAGCCACTCATCTTCTGCTTCGGCAATTTCAACGAAATCGCCCGTATGCAAGACGAAATCGGCACGCGGCGCGATTTTTTGCGCCTGAAAGAGCGTATCGGCGCCGAATTGCGCTTCATTTCTCTTGTGCTCATTCCAGTAGGCGTTCTGTGTGTCGGTATACTGAATAAATGTTATTGCTTTATCGGCACCGCCGGAGGTTTTAAATTTTCCGATATCGCTTAATGCGCCATTTTTCGCCCCGACCTGATAATAATAAAGCGTACCGGGTTGTAAACCGGAAGCGTCGGCGTCATAAATCGTTTCCTTTACCGCGGTAATATCGATGCCTACGCTTTCATCCGGGTTTTTTGCTTCGTCTTCCGGTTCCCATTTTACGTCCGTTTTATTTTTATCGGTAAAGTAACCGATGACTTCATTGTTATTATTTATCTTTTTTGTCTTCTTATAAATAAAATAGCCTTCCGCGTCTCTTTGCAGATAATGGCTGTTGACCTCACGCGCGGTGGCCAGAAACGCCAACGGCTGGCTCATATCGGCCTTTGTCGATACCAGAACCAGCGGATTATCCGCGGGGTCGGAAGTGAACCAGTGAAACGCTCTGCCGGTTTGCGTATTACTTTTTAACGTTGACGTAATGCGATTCGGATGATTGTTTTTTTTGATTTCAGCCACTTTGGGTTTTGCAATATTGCCGTTGTCGGATTCCACTTTCTGTATGGCGTCTGTTCTGTGCAAAATGGTATTTTCTACCAGCGTATTTTTCACCACATCGCCTGACGCGTCGGCGGCCTGAGCTATATTGATATTTATCCCGCTCAATAATAGTGAAAAGATAAATGCCTTTGGTAAGGCGTTTGCTAATTTATGCATATTTCCCATAAGAGTTAACCCTATATTATCGGTAATCCCCAGACTATGGCTCGTGCCGTTTTTCAGCCGACCAGATAAATGGTTGGCGCCATCCCACGGCTATTCCGCAGCCATTTGTGTGATGTTATAACAGTCGTTTGTGACATAATCATGATAGGACCGAACGGCGCGGTATCTTATCCGCTGGATGCGCTTGTTTGGCACTCCCGTGGGCGCTGGGTGGGGCGATAGCGGCGTTGGGGAAATAAGGAGGCCGGCGGCCTCCTTGAGTGGCGTTATCAGCTAAATCAGAAGTTATATGACGCGCTTAGCGAGAAGTTGCGTGGTTCGCCGTAAACATAGGTACTGGAAAGGCTATCATCGTAGGTCTTGTCGAACAGGTTGTGAATGTTCGCCTGTACCGACAGGTTTTTGGTTACCTGGTAGCGGCTGAACAGGTCAACCACGGCATAACTGCCTTGTTCCGCACGCCAGGTGCCATTGGCGGTAGAGACATCCGTATACACGCGGTTCTGCCAGCTCACTCCGCCTCCGACGGTCAGATCCGGCATCGTCGGCAGACGATAACTGGTGAACAATTTTACCGTCGTGCGCGGCAGCTGCGGGTTCACAGCTTTGTTGTCGCTATCCCTGGCGACATAACGCGTGGCGCCGAAAGTCATTTGCCAATTATCCGTCAATGCGCCGTTGACCTCGAATTCCACGCCTTTGCTCACGGTGCCGTCGACGCCCCGGTAGGCGGTATCGGTGCTGCCGGGGATGGGTATACCGGTGCTCTCTGCGACGTTATCCTGTTCAATGCGGAATACGCTCAACGAGGTGGTCAGACGGCTGTTCATCCAATCGGACTTCAGCCCTGCCTCATAGTTGTCGCCGGTGATCGGCGCGAGGTATCTGCCCGAGATATCGCGGTAATTCTGCGGCTGGAAGATAGAGGTATAGCTGGCGTATGCCGACCAGTTTTCATCAATGTCGTACACCAATCCGGCGTATGGCGAGGTGTGGTTTTTCTCCATGCTGTACGTCATGGTATCGGTACGCCAGTTAGTGTACCGGGCGCCGATAATCAGGTTCAGGGGATCGGCCAGTGAAATGCGGGTCGCTACGTAGAGCGATTTTATGACCGTTCTATCATCCTGGGCGACGTCCTGTTGACCCCAATTGGTTTCCGGGAAATTACCGTTGTAGTCGGGGAAACTCGCCAATTCGTCAGGGTAAATGTTCGCCCAGTTGCTCAGGTAACGGTTGGTTTGTCTGCTGTAACTTCCTCCCAGCATCAGGGTGTGCTGGCGACCAAACAGCTCATAACTTCCGTCAGTAAAAAGATCTACCGCATCCACCTTACGCTTGCCGCTATTCCAACCTGTGCCCCCGACATAATCATAGCCGGGGCCATAACTGGCATACGGTCCCACCAAGGTCCCGTTATCCTGGTCGACTATCGCATCCAGATACATCATCTTGCTGTCGAACTTGGCTTCTGAATGGGAGGCGTTCAGGGTGGCTTGCCAGTTATCGGCAAATTGCTGTTTCAGTGTGACGAAGAATTTATTGAATTCTTTATCGTTGTAAGCCCAGTCCGGCGCAGTGCTGCGCGCCCGGTTATAATGTCTCAGGCTGCCATCGCTATTCCAGCGCGGCAGGCCGCCCCAGGTCGGGCTATTCACATCAATACGCTGATATTCGTACCCCGCAGAGAGACTGGTGGTGTCGCCCAGGTCGGCATCGATAATGCCGGAGAAGAAGGTTTTCTTGCTGTTGTAGCGGTCAAGCCAGGAGTCGTTATCCTGATACCCTGCCACGATACGGGCGCGGACATTGCCATCTTCCGTTAGCGGACTTTGCAGATCGGCCACATAGCGTTGTTTGCTCCAGCTACCGTATTCCGCGGAGAGATTGCCTTTAAACTCACGACTGGTGGCATGTTTCCGTACCATATTGATGGCCGCGGAGGGGTTACCCGTTCCCGTCATCAAGCCATTAGCGCCTCGAACTACTTCCACCCGATCATACAGTGCGGTATCTGAGAGGGCGTCACCCAGATTCCAGCGGGATTCAAAATAGGTGGGAATGCCGTCAATCATGTAGTTATCAATTAGAAAACCACGCGAATAATAGAGGCTGCGTTCGGAGTCAGAGGTGTTTTTGCTAATCCCTGTGGTGTATTCCATCACCTCTCCCAGCGTCTGGAGTTTCTGATCATCCATGCGCTGCTGGCTGACGATGCTGACAGACTGGGGAATATCGCGCTGAACCAACGTCATCTTGGTGCCGGCTGAAGTGGTTTTTACGCTGTAGCCCTGCTCCTGACTGTCAGCGGCATCATCCGTTGTCCCTTCAACAACCAGGGTGTCATCGGCGTTATTGGTTGCGGCGAAGCCGGCGGCAGGCAGCAGTGCCAGAAGAACGCAGGAGGCCAGCAATGACGGCGCTGCGGCAGGCTGGCGTAGCCTGTCCTTAATACGTTTGGTGAAAGACATCATTTACCCTTTATCAAAAGCTTGAGGAGATTTCAGTACCGATGCGATGCCGATACTGAAATGATGAGATTTGGTTATCTGGCTTATAATTGCTTTTGCAAGTGCAAATGAGAAATATACGTATTAAGTTTACGCCTGTAAACCGCTGTTTCGGGTGGTGTTGAAATCGTGTTTTAGATTGAAAGAACAAAGGGGGGGGCGGGGCGGGAGATGGCGCGTCAAGTCGTGGCCTAGAGCGATAAATTACCGGTTAACGCATTCGGGAGCGCGGCCAGCACGGGTGAGGGAACCAGTAGTTTGACCTCGCGAATGCCCCCGCCCATAACGACGACGGGCTGCTGTAAAACGGCGTTGTCAATCAGTACGGGCCAGTCGCTGGGCAGGCCGAAGACGGTAATCCCGCCGGGAACCATCCCGGTAAGCTCCGTCGTTTGCTCCGTGCGGGCAAAGGTGATGCGTTGCGCGGCAAGCAGCTGTTTGATGGCGCCGTTGATGTCCAGACGTCGGGCGCCGGTGCAGATAGCAGAAGCATACGCCACAACGCCCTGTTTTTTATATTTCAGTACCAGCGTATTGACGCACAGTTCCAGGGGATAGCCGTAGCGTTCGCTGAACACCTGCGTATCCGACGCCAGGCTATCGACGATAAACGCCTTGAGCGGTATATGCGCCAGCCGTCGAAAGACATGCGCGGGGATCTGAGCATGCAGCTGTTCTGGGTCGATCCATTCTTCATGGTGGGACTGCGCCAGTTGTTTTATCGCTTCGTTGTGATGTTGCGTCATAAACGGGCCTGCTATTTGCTGGCCTTGAATGCCTGTTCGATGTCCGACTTCAGATCATCGATATGCTCAATGCCTGCGGAGATCCGCAGCCCGGCCGGCGTCACGCCGGCGGATATTTGCTGTTCATCGCTTAACTGTTGATGGGTCGTGGCCGAAGGCTGGATAATCAAGCTTTTGGCGTCGCCCACATTCGCCAGATGGGTAATCAGCCGCAGGCTGTTGATAAAACGGCTGGCGCGCTCTTTGCCGCCGCTGATTTCAAAGGAGAGCACGCCGCCAAACCCCTTCTTCAGGTATTTATGGGCAATATCGTACGCCGGGCTGGAGGGCAATCCCGGATAATTCACGCTTTCCACATCCGGATGTTTTTCCAGCCAGCGGGCCAGTTCCAGAGCGTTATCAACGTGGCGCTCCACACGCAGGGAGAGCGTTTCCAGCCCTTGCAATAGCAGGAAGGCGTTAAAGGGCGACAGGCTGGGGCCGAAATCGCGCAGGCCCTCGACCCTGGCGCGGATAATAAACTGAATATTGCCGAACTCGCTGGCCGGGCCGAAAGCGTCGTTATACACCAGGCCATGATAAGCCTCCGACGGCGTTGAGAATTGCGGGTATTTTCCGTTACCCCAGAGATAATTGCCGCCGTCGACGATCACGCCGCCGATGCTGTTGCCATGCCCTCCGATCCATTTGGTGGCCGACTCCACCACCACGTGCGCGCCATGCTCAAGCGGACGAAAGAGATACCCCCCGGCGGCAAAGGTATTATCAACCACCAAAGGCAAGTCATATTTTTGCGCCAACTCGGCGAACTGGTCGAAATCAGGAAAGCCCAGACGCGGATTGCCTATGGTTTCCAGGTAAAGGGCTTTGGTGTTTTCATCAATCAGGCTGGCGAAACTTTCCACGTCGTCGTCTTTGGCAAAGCGGGCTTCTATACCTAATCGCTTGAATGAATGATTAAATTGAGCATAGGTGCCGCCGTACAATGAAGGCGATGTGACGAAATTATCGCCGGCCTGCAGGATATTGTTCAACGCAATGAATTGCGCGGCCTGACCGGAGGCCACCGCCAGTGCGGCAACGCCGCCTTCCAGGGCGGCTATGCGCTTTTCAAAAACGTCGGTGGTGGGATTTTGGATCCTGGTATAGATATTGCCGAATTCCCGCAGCGCAAACCGGTCCGCGCCCTGCTGGGCATTCTCAAAAGCGTATGACGTCGTCTGGTAGATAGGCACGGCCCGTGCGCCGGTAGTGGGATCCGGCTCTTGCCCGGCGTGAAGTTGCAAGGTTTCAAATTTTAAGGATGCCATATGATGTTCGCTATTAAGAAGAGTGAGGAAATCAGAACAACATAGGCGGCGGTATTTGTTAACTGATTAAAAAGGATATTTATTGTTATTTTCGTACTATGTGTTTTTGTCGGTAAATATTATTACCTGGGTAATTAATTTTGACGTTAAATTAACATGCCCCGATTAATGGTTATCTCCAGCGTTAAGGCTGGTTATAAAATTAAAGTTTATCGCCCTGAAAAACTATTTCAGGGCGATTTTCCATATCATGGCGGCAATGTCTGGGGAATTAAATACGCTAATTTCACAGGTCGTTTAGCGAAGATTTCCCCATGCATCTGCTGTTAAATATATAAATAATAAGGCATTGAGATTAATATAGCCCGTATGCACATTAATATATGATAAAAACGAATTTTAACCGGCGGGTTTTAGCGTATAGGGTATTGATGCCGCGCCGCTTATAGTCAAACAGCTAAAGATATGGCTCGGCGGGCAAAACATATCAAGGCGCCGCGCTAGGAAGTCTTGCTGAGCGTCGTTCAGACATGAGACATGAAAGGATACGAGTTATGACATATTTCGCGCCGTTGTCCCGCCGGAAATTTCTCGGCATGGGGGGAAGTCTGCTGGCCGCTCCGGTGCTGGCGGGCATTTCACCGCATATCTTTGCCCACGATAGTGGCACTCATTCTCAGGCGGACACTAACGCTCTGCGCCTGCCCGAGCCCTATAAGCTCAAGCTGGCCATCAACCAGAATGCGGTATGTATTGCTCCCGTTGCCATAGCCCAACAGCAGAACTTTTTCAGTAAATACAATCTGGACGTTGAGTACGTCAATTTTGGCAACTCGACTGACATGCTTTTAGAATCAATATCGACGGGTAAAGCCGATGCGGCCATCGGCATGGCTTTGCGCTGGTTAAAAGCCCTGGAGCAGGGATTTGACGTTAAACTCACCGCCGGCACCCATGGCGGATGCCTGAATTTGATTACTGCAAAAAATTCCCCGTTTACCAGCCTGGAGAAACTTAAAGGTCAGACGATTGGCGTAACCAATATGGCCGGTCCGGATAAGAATTTCTTTTCCATTTTACTCAAACGACGCGGCATCGATCCGCTGGCCGACGTGCAATGGACGGTTTATCCCCCCGACTTATTAAGTATCGCCTTGGATAGACAGGAAATCGCCGCTATCAGCGGTAGCGAGCCTTTTAGTTATCGCTTACTGGATAGCGGAAAATATCAACTTCTGGCGAGCAATATGACCGGGGAATACGCCAACTTAAGCTGCTGCGTGGTCGGAGTCCGCGGCACGCTCGTTCGTGAAAATAAAGCCGCCGCCGCCGCAGTAACTCAGGCCATTATCGATGCGCACAGCTATGCGGCCGAACATCCTGAAAGCGTCGCCCATGCCTTTATGGCCCATGCGCTGAATTCCAGCGTAAAGGAAGTAACCGGCATTCTCCGCGGCCAGAGCCACGCCCACCATGCAGTGGGTAAGGCCTTTGTCAATGAGATTGCACAGTACGTCAGTGACTTACAGCTGGTGCAGGTGATTCAATCCGGCATAGATCCTCATCAATTTGCGGAGAGTATCTATGCCAACGTCTTTGCCTGATTGCGCAATTGCGGCTGGTGCCCCGCCTGTAGGCGGGGGCTTGTAGAGCTATTTATTGGCAGTTTTTTGGCTACAGCCGGGAAACAGCATGCCAGGAAACACAAAGATAAGGCGCTTTTATTTGTGGCGCTCCCGGTATTTCTCAGCGGCTAAGGCTGCAAACGATAAATGGTCCCCGTTCCCCAGGTTCCGGTCAGCCATTACCATCAGCGGCAAGTGGCTACAGGAAGCCGGGTTCAGCACCGGGCAGCCGCTCAAGCTGCGTGTGATGCCGGGCTGCATTGTCATTACCGTGCAGGATATTCGGGTGCTGTGGCACTGTCTGGAAGGATTAAGCCGGGAACCGTTCGATGAACGCGCCGCCGCCGACTGGCTCAACCGCTTTCCCGGCGGGCTGGATCTGGCGGGGATTACAGGTAGTGACTGATCGATAATAAAAAAGCCGGAAGGATCATTTAGATCGCTTCCGGCTTTAAGTCAAGGATGTTTAATACCTAATTTTTCCCTTTCCCATTTTATTTCTTCTTCACTTTTTGTTCTAAGTTTTATTATTGCAATACCGATAACTCGTGATTTTGATTCATCTAAATATAAATCAAAGCCATACTTTTTATCGTAACCACTTAGAATATGAATGTTTTTATCTGTGCTGTTTTCAAGATTTTTTTTCAGTAAAGGGTAGCCAATAATGTTATCTCCATTTTTTCTAACATTTTCAATATGAATATCCATTTCCTCAATCGATCTATTGCGATCTTTCTTTGTCAAATGCAAACTATTGACATCATCAAATACAATATATTTCCGTAACAGATTTGGTGATAAGGACTGCAGGATTAATTGTTCACGAGTATTTTTTGTCATGGCAAAAACACCTCAATATCTCCGCTTCGAGGTCCTCTAAGCAGGACTTCTTGCTCGTAGTATTTATCTGGTGACCATGCCCATGACCAACTGGCTCCTTCTTTAGGTGCACCAGTCTTGACTCTCAAGATCACGCCGTCCTCCTTAGCAAATTTTCTGGCAATATCAGGATCTCTTGTCCATGACGTAAAGGGACTGTTCGCTGATACTTCACCAGTATTGTGCTCTTCTTCAGAGATTTTTGACTTCGGATTACCGGGAGATACACGTCCTCTGATAGCATTAGCTTCGTCTGGATGGCCGCGATGAATCCCTCTATATAAATATTCACCTTCAACATGTGGCGGCAAACGCTTAGTTGGTCTGGAGCCATCACATTTACTCAACCCCAACGGATCGATCCAAGTCAGCGGATTCGGCGCATAAGCGTAGGTATTTAATCCCCCCGCCAGCCCTATTGGATCCTGCGTCGTAAACCGTCCGCTGTCCGGATCGTAGTAACGGAACAGATTATAGTGCAGTCCGGTTTCGCGGTCCAGATACTGGCCCTGCATGCGCAGGTTCTGGGCGAAGCCCGGTCCCTGAAGCGAGGTTTCTCTCAGCAGTTTTCCCCAGGCGCCGTTCTGACCCTCCCAGCGTAGACGTCCTTCGGCGTCCGTCAGCCGCTCCGGCGTGCCGTTGGGCTGGCAGTGGAACCAGAATATTTCGGGGGAGGCGACGCCGTCGATGCGCGCCAGCGGCTCATAGCTGCCCGGGTCGGTATACACATACGTCAGCGGCACCTGGTCCTGGATTTCCTGCAACAGCCGGAAGCCTTCCCAGATAAAACGGGTGGTGACGGTTTTCCCCTGCGGCTGGCCGTGCAGCGTCTGCCAGCGGGTTTTGCTGATGCGCCGCCCCAGCGGGTCGTAACGGAAACTGACGTGAATCTGCGGCGCGTTGCGCATGCGCGTCTGGCTCACCACGTCGGTCAGTCGGTGCTCGGTATCGGTAGCTGTCAACGAAGTTGACACCCTTATTCGTTTTTATGCTGCCGTTTTCAGCCCAGTTTCTGGCTTATCTGGATTCAACATCACCACCTCGACCCGCTGCCATTGACGGCATGAGGTTGACCA
>NZ_JAKPCB010000090.1:0-163160 GCF_023347575.1 Brenneria tiliae
TCAACCTCATGCCGTCAATGGCAGCGGGTCGAGGTGGTGATGTTGAATCCAGATAAGCCAGAAACTGGGCTGAAAACGGCAGCATAAAAACGAATAAGGGTGTCAACTTCGTTGACAGCTACCGATATCATGGTGGCGCGCGCCAAGGGGCTGAGTGAAAACAAGGTCCTTTACAAGCACGCGCTGCGTAACTGCGCTATTCCATTGCTCACTTATTTCGGTTTGCAGTTTGGCGGCCTTCTCGGCGGTATCGTCGTCGTTGAGCGGGTATTCAACTGGCCGGGCATTGGGTCGCTTGCCTTCGACGCCGTTGCGGCGCGCGATTATCCCGTACTCCAGGGCGTCATCACCGTACTGTCGCTGATGATCGTCGGCATCAACCTTTTGGTCGACATCGCCTACGGTCTTGTCGATCCGCGTATTCGCACGGAGTAATCGCTAATGGCTACCGCAACCTCACGCCTTTCACGTTTCGCGAACCTGGAATTCATTCTTGGCGCGTTACTCACCGTCGTTATTTGTCTTGCCGTTATTTTCTCCGACGTACTCTTCCCGGGCGGGGCGGAGAAGATTGATCTGATGGCGCGGCTTACCAAACCCTTCGCCAATGCCGCGCATCCGCTTGGCACCGACCCCCTCGGCCGCGACGTCATGGCTCGGGTTGTCGCGGGCGGCAAAATTTCGCTTCTTGTCGGCTTCACTTCGGTTATCGGCGCCGTGATCTTCGGCGTTATGATGGGCCTGATCGCCGGCTATTATCGCGGCTTCTGGGATATGTTGGTCATGCGGTTTGCCGATCTGCAGCTCGCCATGCCGTTTATCCTTTTGGCGATTACCTTTATCGCTATAGTCGGCGGTAGCTTGACCAATACGATTATTCTGCTGATCGTCTCGCAGTGGGTGCAATATGCCCGTCTCGTGCGTGGCTCGGTGCTGACGCTTCGCGAACGCGAGTTCATTCTGTCGGCGCGTGCGATTGGCGTGAAAGACTGGCGCATTATCCTCCAGCATCTGCTGCCGAATCTGGTCGGTCCGGTGATCGTGCTGATGACGCTCAACATCGCCAACAATATCCTGCTGGAAAGCAGCCTGACCTTCCTCGGCCTTGGCGTCGATCCGACCATTCCGAGCTGGGGGGGTATGTTGGCCGACGGCCGAACTTATCTGCAGACCGCTTGGTGGGTCAGCGTATTTCCAGGGCTTGCCATCCTGCTCACGGTGCTCGGTCTCAACCTGCTGGGAGACTGGCTGCGGGATGATCTCGATCCAACCGGCAGAACCTCAAGGTAACTGGACATGACTTCGATTTTCGAGAAATCCTTTAAGCGCAGCCTCGATCGGCTGATTGAGCGCGCGGTTCCCGGCCGCTCCTTCGAGGCCTGGACGTTCGATGACGCAAAGAGCCGCCGTATTGCAGAGCAGCAGCTGCACGCCAAGGGCGTCGCCGCGCGTATTCGCAGCGCCTACAAGCCGCTGCTCTTCGCTTTTCTGGAAGAGATCGACCTTGACGGCGTCTCGGCGATCCAGGTGCGTTATCCGGTGCATAAGCATGCGCCGACGAACCGGTTTCGGTTGGAAGCCTATCCACTCGCTGCTTTGGTCGGTGACCGGGCGATCGAGTTTATTGCTCGGGAGGATGGCGCATTTTTCTACGATGTGGCGCTTACGCGACGCGGAAAAACCGAAATATTGCAGATATTGGCGCCGAATCGTGTTCACTCCGATATCGTCGGCGAAATCAACGTATCGCCGTGCGGCTGGTACAGGCTTGCCGGAGAGGAAACGGGTGAAAGGTTAGAGACGGATTACGAGTGCCTTTTCAACGAAGTAGTCCAGGCTATCGCCGATCATGACTGGGGAGACGACGAGCCCTATTTCGAGGAACTTAATATCCGCGTGGCGCACCCGGCCGGAGACTTCCCGCTTGCCGTCGGCGATGAGGTGATCAGCCTTCGTGAGGCGTTGCACGAGGATTTCTATTTCTCGCTGCTGGAATTTTTCCAGAAGAAATCCGGCAGGCCGCTTGGAGATCGCGGTTTGAAGCCCGGCCAAATCGTTCCGGAAATCGTCAAAAGCGCAGGGGAAGTGTCGACTCGGGTCGCTGTCCGAGCGCTAACAACCACCTTTTTCGATGGCGCGGCCCAGACTATCGATAAGGCCGTTGAACCGCCTGCGGCGCGGCAGATCGCACAGCTGCTGGCCGAGATAGGAGGGGAAGCGTTCCATGTCCGCTCACGCTCGGGCCGGATGCTGACGGCCCGCTATATCGCCGGCAGCGACGCTGCCGTCATGATTAGCGGCGGTCAGCATCCGAACGAAACAACCGGCATCGTGGGTGCAATCCGCGCCGCGCGCAAACTGGCGGAAAAACCCGGCGCGCATTTCACCATTTCGCCGCTTGAGAATCCGGATGGATATGCGCTGCATCAGCGCCTGCGCATCGACAATCCGCGTCATATGCACCATGCCGCACGTTATACGGCTCTCGGCGACGATTTGGAGTACCGCACCCGCGAGAATGCCGGCGTCTATCTCAACGAGAAGGAAATACGTCTACAGGCGCAGGCATTGAGCGGGGCGAAGCTGCATGTCAATCTGCACGGCTATCCCTCGCATGAATGGACGCGTCCGCTGTCAGGTTATGTGCCGCGAAATTTCGCCATGTGGACACTGCCCAAGGGGTTCTTTTTGGTGGTTCGTCACCACAAGGGCTGGGAAGAGCAGGCTGAAATGCTGCTGGACCGCTTGACGCGCCATCTGAGCACCATTCCCGGCCTTCTCGACTACAATAATCGGCAGATTGTACTTTACGAAATCCATGCTGGCGATACCGGCTTCCAAATCATCAATGGCTTCCCCTGTTTGTCCTCCGTGGACGACCGGCATACCGTACCTATTACGCTGATAACCGAGTATCCGGACGAAACGATCTACGGCGAGGATTTCATCGCCGGCCATACCGCACAGATGGAAACCGTCGTGGCCGCCTATGATATATGGCAGACTCTGCGGCCGAATATCTCTTAAAGGAGTCGCTGAATAATCGTTTTGCTTATCGCCATGTAAAACTTCATTTAACGGCGCTATACTGGATAAAAAATCAGTACAGGGGGGTTAATTGGTCAGACGTCATACCGCGCCAAGGCTGGAATTTGAAGCGGCGGCTATTTATCAGTACCCGGAGCACCTGCGCCAATGGCTTGATGGTTTACCTTCTTTGCCTGGGGTTTATCTGTTCCACGGCGAGAGTGAAACCATGCCGCTCTACATTGGTAAAAGCGTGAACATTCGCAGCCGGGTGCTTTCGCATTTGCGCACCCCGGATGAAGCCGCCATGCTGCGTCAGGCGAGGCGTATCACTTTCATCAGGACCGCCGGAGAAATAGGGGCGTTATTGCTGGAAGCGCAATTGATTAAAAAGCTGCAACCGCTATTTAATAAACGCCTGCGCCGCAACAAGCAGCTTTGCGCACTGCAGCTTAACGGTGACAAGCCTGAAGTGGTTTACGCCAAAGAGGTGGATTTTGATCGCACATGCGGTTTGTTCGGGCTTTTCGCCAACCGGCGGGCGGCGCTGCAGGCGCTGCAATCCATCGCCGACCAGTATCAACTCTGTTATGGGTTATTGGGGCTTGAGCCATTGAGCCGGGGGCGCCCATGCTTTCGTTCGGCGCTGAAGCGTTGCGCCGGCGCCTGCTGCGGCAAAGAAAGCCCGGCCGCTCATCACCAGCGCCTGGCGGCGGCGCTGGAGCAGAGCAGAGTGGTGTGCTGGCAGTGGAACGGCCCGATCGCCCTGCGCGAGCAGGGGCCCGATATGGCGCAGTATCATATTATTCACCACTGGCTATGGCTTGGCGCCGTAGACAGCCTGAATGAGGCGGGGGAGTTAATGGTTGCCGCGCCGGGCTTCGACAGCGATGGCTATAAAATTCTCTGTAAACCCGTTATTAGCGGGGAGCATGAGATTATCGATCTTGGCGTCAGCCCGCTCTTTCAGGACTAAAAGCCGTTCTGAGGGCATTAATAAAACATCTGATTTTGACCGTCTGTTTCCTCGCGGCCGGAACAAGGACGTGCATTGGCCGCGACGGGCCTTCATAGCCGGGGAGAATCCGGATTAGACGCCCTTTACTGATTTCATCGTTCAGCACCGTTTCAGGGCCAAGGGTCACTCCGTACCCTTCAAGCGCCGCATGCATAAGCGCTTTCCAGTCATTCGCTCTGAATCTTCCCTCGGGTCTGACTTCTTCTTTTCTGCCATCTTTCTGAAAAATCCACCGGCAGGGCATGGATGCCGACCAGTGCCCATAAACCAGACAGGCATGACGATGGAGATCTGCCGGCGTTTGCGGCAGACCATGCCGTTCAATATACGACGGCGATGCGCATGCGATCAGCCTGTAGGGCGTCAGCGGCCATGCCGCCATTGAACTGTCGGCCAGTTCCCCAATGCGGATGATGACTTCAAAATCTTCTTCAATTGGATTAACGATACGATCGCTCAATGTCAGTTCAACCTGAACTTCCGGATAAGAGCCAAGGTAGCGTGTGATAAAGGGTGAAAGTACGTGCGATCCAAAGGTCACGGGCGCATTTACCCTGATGATCCCAGACGGAGTGGCCTTCATATTAAGAACAACCGCATCCGCCTCTTCCGCTTCCGTGAGCACAACCCGGCACCGTTCATAATAGCTGCGTCCGATATCGGTCAGATTCTGCCGCCGCGTTGTGCGGTTAATCAGGGAGGTGCCAAGGTGGGATTCAAGCGCCGCCACATGCTTGGCGACCATTTGCGGCGACATGCCTAACGCGTCCGCCACTGCCGCAAACGACCCCAGCTCCGCAGCTTTCACGAAAACTTTCATGCTGGTCAGCTTGTCCATGATTCCCTCCTGTTAGTTGTTTTTCAAACTACAATAATGCGCTTTATCTTTATCTGTGAGGGAATAATATTAACTTCTCATTGCTAAAACGCAGATGGAGTAAAAATGAAGATAGGCATCATTGGCGCGGGATTTGTCGGCAGAGCCGTCGCCACGCTCGCCATTAACGCAGGGCATCAGGTCATGCTGAGCAATTCGCGCGGACCGCAGACGCTTTTCAGTCTGCGCCCCATGATCGGCTGCGACACCGGTACGGTGACCGAAGCCGCCGGATTTGGCGATATCGTCATCGTTGCCGTTCCCCTGTCGGCCATCAACACCCTTCCGGCTGACGAACTCAGGGGAAAACGGGTCATTGACGCCGTTAACTACTATCCCGACCGGGATGGCAAAGTGGATATTCTGGAGTCCCGACAGACAACGACCAGTGAACTTCTGGCCGGTTATTTGCCCGAAGCTAAAATTACCAAGGCGTTTAATGCCATCCCCATGACGCAGCTTGAAAGCGATGGGCTCCCCGCGGGTACGCCGGGCAGGCGCGCATTACCGCTTGCGGGCGACGATGAGGAAGGTAAGAAGCTTGCCGCAGCGCTTTACGAATCATTTGGTTTTGATGCCGTCGACGCAGGTCCTCTTTCCGAGGGATGGCGTTTTGAACGGGGAATGCCTTCCTACTGCGTCCGCATGGCTAAAGATGAGCTTCAGGCCGCACTTTTAGCCGCTGAAAGGAACTGAAGCTTTATGGAGTCCGTGGCGATCGCATCCAACTCATGCGGGAGAGGGATGGTGGTCTGCGCTTGATAATTATTGCGCTGGCGCCATTTTTCCCTCTGTTCTAATTGTCTGTGCCTCCTCGATAAATATTTCCCGCGATACCTTACAGCCGACCGAAACCCTCTCTGCTTATATTGACCGTCAAGTGCAATTGCTGGCTCAGCATCTTAAAGGCTGGCGCTCCGATGAACGCCAGCCTGTGGCGCTGGGGCAAACCGTGCAAGGTGAATGCGTGCCGGCCAGCTATCTGCGGGACGGCAAACGCATCTGGCAGCAGCAGGCGGTGTTTGCCCTGACTGACGGGTCGGTATTGGTTTTTACCCAGAGTAAAAACGACAGGCTCAGCGATGCGGACAAGGCGTTATTCCAGGCGTTGCTCGGCAGCTTCAGTCCAGCCGACCATCAGTAAGGGATCCTGATATGTTTGAAGCCGCACGCATTGATGATCCTATCGGTCATTCCCATGCCATGGCCGGCATGATCGCCGGCACCCTGGTGGGCGGCCTGTTGGCTGCTGCCGGCGGTATCGCGGCCGGCGCGCTGATGATGGCAGGTCTGGCAGCGTCCTGCATCGGCGTCGGCCTGGTGCTGGTCGTATTGAGTTTTGCCGTCGGCTCTCTTGCGGCGGCGGCGGCCACGTCGGCGCGCGACACTATTGCCGAGGCCGGGGCGGGCAATATGTCGGTTAAACGAAATATCCTGGGGTAGTTGAACATGTTCAACCTAATTCGAAGGGTAAGTTTAGTAAGTATTCGCCTCCAGATATGACATGGCATCATGAAAATAAAAGCGGAGTGCTTAGCTTGGTTGACTACGATGATCATAGGTCATATCACAAAATCTACCATCCTGATGGCTCCGGTGGCCGAAAAAAATGGGGTGGTGGTTCTACTTGTCGCTGAAAACAAAAGAGCGGGTTATGAAGACGATTAAAGGCTTTGACGGTTTGCTATCTGTATATAAAGATCTGCCTAAAGTGGGTGGTTTTTATGTTGATGAGGACTTTCTTAACAATAAGGATGCAATAGAAAGTTCTAATTATTATCTTGCCGAATCAGAGGATGAGGAGATGGAAGATAACTATAAAACATGGCTGGAATACCCGACATTCAAGGCCATTATTCTAAACAAGCTGGACCATCATCCGAAATCCAGCAAAGATGATTTATTAAATGCCATAATCTATTATCTCGAAAACGATGATTTCTTGGATTAATAAAACAGCCGGAAGCGATCTAAGTGATTCTTCCGGCTTGATATTGGCTAAATTTAAGGCGAAACCAGAAAAAAGGGAAGAATCGTGCTTTAAATCAAGCTGTTCAACACATGATTGAGAGCCATGTTTTCCCAAGAAGACATTAAAATAGTCGGAAGATCATGGGTGGATTGTGGATGACTGGCTATGAAAATTTTTGATAGAGAAATGAAGCGCCTTCTGCATAAGGAGGGGCTGGATAAGGTAGACGTGTACTATGCAGATTACGACTCTTTTGAAGAGGTGCCGTTATTTTCGAGATGGAATCAGATTTCATTCCTTTCGTCGCTGTCATTCGATGAAAAAAACAAGTTGTTTATCAAGAAGGGCACTGAATTAGTATCTTATTTTTATAAGAAATCAAAAGAATACCTGGATAAGGATGAGCAGAAAGACTATTTCATATGCATGAGTTTGACTGGATGGGATGATTGTGAAGAGATAAATTGTTTGACCCCAAATATAGTTTTGTCTCGCCGCAAAGGCTGGTTGCTTACCAATTTAAAATTGAAGAAAACTGGGACGGATGAAGAGCGTCTGGTGAAGGAGTACTTGTCTTATCTGGCTCTAACTGATTTCGACGTGTTTGTTTCTGAGGGTGGTAAGGCGAACAAGAGGGTTTACGTGGTGCAGAACTCAATCACCGATAATTAATTCCCCCAAGAGCGCTTTGAGCCGGATAGCTCAGCACATGCCGTTCGATGGAAACAAAAACTGGACCGGTAACGCGCCTGGCGTGCTCTTCCGGTTTCATCCAGGCGATGATGCGGCTGACATTATTATTTGGGTCTTATGCTCCTGCGAGTTGTCAGTCCATTTGAATCGAAATCGCGGCTGGGCCAGATTTCAGAAGGGGAGAGGGCAAGTTTTTTGCGATCAACAACTCGCTTTTGGCCAAGGCCGATTCAGGGCATTTGCCGGCGTCGATGAACTGAGACCCGCTTCATGCGAAACGGCAGTGAGAGTGGTGCCCTTCTTTTTCAGGGCGGCGATTATGTCTGCTGGGCGCCAGTCACTAATAGGCAAGCGCTAGTGCTCTTTCGCCGTTCCCAACTGAGCGAGGCGCATCTCAAGGTCTAGGTTCTCTGGAAGGCATCATGCAAAGTCCTCAGGTTACGTAGCTGCTGCAACTCCAGGCCGGCTGACACATGGATTTTTGTCGAGCATTTATGTACAATTTGTACAAATTGTACATAGGAGGGGGCTATGCGAACGGTTACAGCAAGTGAGGCCCGGCAGGGGCTGGCCGAGTTGCTCGAGTCTGTACGTCGAGAGCCGGTCGTCATCCAGCGCCAGAAGCGGGATGTTGCCGTGGTGATGTCGATGGACGAGTATGAGCGACTGGTGCACCTGAACGTGGCCGAATTCCAGCGCTTCAGCGATCGCGTTGGAGCCCAGGCGAAGGAAGCCGGCATGACCGACGAGGTACTGCAGGGACTGCTGAATGATGAGGATTGAGCACAAACTGGTGATCGATACCAACCTGTGGATCAGCCGTTTGCTCATGCCTGGCGGCACGGCGGCCAAGGCGGTGGATCATGGGCTCGCTTGGGGCGTTCCGCTGATGACCGAGGAAATGCTGGACGAGCTGGCCGATGTGCTTGCCCGGCCGAAATTCGACCGCTATGTGACCCGGGAAGATCGCCAGCAGTTCTTGCGCCTGCTCGGCGGGATTGTAAGGATGGTCAGCGTAACGCGCCGGATCTCTGCGTGCCGCGATCCCAAGGATGACAAATTCCTCGATGCGGCGCTGAATGGCGAGGCGCGGCTCATCCTGACCGGTGACCTTGATCTGCTGGAACTACATCCGTTCCATAGCATCGAAATACTCGGACCGGCCGATTTTCTGAACTGGACTGTCGATTGAAAAAGCCGCTCTGTGTTGGTATCAGGGCGGGAGCACTCGAACTCGACCCTGTTGCCGATGGACTTAAAATTTCGAGCGAACTGACCACTTAGCTATAAGGAAGTATTGTTGAGACCAGCATAAAGCTATGTCGGAATCTCATTACATCGTTATTGTTCCGAGAATAATATGAAAAAAGAAAACAAGAAGACGACTTGTTCGGTTCAACCTGTTGCCGACGGTGATCTGAGGCAACAAATTGGAGACGTATTGAAGTGGTTCCACGATCGGGCATGGCCGCTGACCGGGTGCTTACTTATCGTGGTGGTAATGTTTCTTTTCAGTTTTATCCGCGAGGAAAATATTCCAATCAGCATCACGTCGCCGGCACTGGTTGCCTCGATACCCTGGCTTATGGGGTTTGTGATCCTGTTTACAGGCTTGATTGCTGGGCTGTTACTGGTTCCAACGATGACCCTCTTCGTGCCAGCAAAACGGGGGGAGTCCTAAACAAGCGCTGATGCGTATTGGTATATTTATTACACTCCTGGGATTCTATTCGCCTACAGGCTCAGCCCTGACGGGATTAGTTTTTGAAATGACATCGTCCGGGGCCCGGCGATGCGTGGTCCTGACTTGGACAGAGGACATGCCGGCAGGGTTTGGTGATCTTGTGAATAAGGAGCAGGGCCGAGTGAGCCTCCCGTTACGGCTGCTTATCGAACTCGACGGATCTTATCGTGTCCGTTTGCAAAAGCAGGCAAATAAACGGGTATATTTCGTTCCCGCCGACAAAATCGCTGCTATCGATGCATGCGAGTCAAACGGAGCTCAGACTGCAGTCAAGAAATAGCAATGTCGACATGAACGCCAGAGGTTGAGCGTCATCATAGCGCGTTAAATGTATCGGATACGGGGAGATTTCAGTGGAAACCGCGGGAGCAAGAAATGGTGCGTTCTAATGGACTCGAACCATCGACCCCCACCATGTCAAGGTGGTGCTCTAACCAACTGAGCTAAGAACGCATTGTGATGCTGGCGGCGTTAACGCCGCGCTGTCAGGGCGACAACGGGGACGAATATTAACGGGCTATACCGCGGCTGGCAAGGAGAAAAACGCAAATTTGTTCTGTGCGGCGCGCGATTGCTGCGCTTCTATCCAGACCGTGCTTTTTTTCATCATTTTCCGCGCTATCCGGCTGATTCCTTAACGGAATCTGCATTAGCGCGCGGCGCGCAGCAGGATTTTTTCCGCGGGTTGCCGCTGTAGCCAGCGAATGCGGGTGACCATCATGATCGCCGCCGCGGTCAGGCCGATGATAAATCCCCACCAAAAGCCCGCCGGTCCCATTCTGGGCACAAGATAATCGGTTAGCGCCAGCAGGTAGCCGCTCGGCAGCCCCAGCATCCAATAGGCGGTAAAGGTTATGTAAAAGATCGAGCGGGTGTCTTTATAGCCGCGCAGTACGCCGCTGCCGATAACCTGAATCGCATCGGATATTTGATAAACGGCGGCCAGCAGCATCAACTGCGACGCCATCGCCACCACCGCCGGCTCCTGGTTGTAAAGCAGGGCGATGGGCTCGCGCAGCAGCGTAGTGAAAATTGCGGTGCAGAATGCCAGTACCACGCCGGTTAGCAGTCCCATATACGATGAAATGCGGGCATTGTCCACCGAGCCTTCTCCCAGTCGGTGGCCGACGCGTATTGTCGTGGCTATACCCACGGAAAGCGGCAGAACGAACATCAGGGAGCTGAAGTTAAGCGCGATCTGATGACCGGCGACGTCCACCACTCCGAGCGGTAAAACCAGCAGCGCGACGATGGCGAATAACGTCACCTCAAAGAGCAGCGCCAGCGCAATGGGCAGGCCGAGACTAAACAGGCGCTTCAGCGTGTGCCAGTCCGGTGTGAATCGCTGCGGCGACCTGATATCGCGCAGCCAGACCGCACGCCTGGTATAGGCCGCCATCAGCAGCAGCATGATCCAGTAAACGGACGCCGTCGCCACGCCGCAGCCCACGCCGCCCAGTTCCGGCATGCCGAACTTGCCGTGGATGAAAATGTAGTTAATGGGGATGTTAATCAACAATCCGATAAACCCGATAATCATGCCCGGCAGGGTTTTCGACAGGCCCTCGCACTGGCAGCGTAAAACCTGATAGAACAGGTAGCCAGGTACGCCCCACAGCAGGGCGTGTAAATAGCCGATGGCTTTTTCAACCAGTTCGGGCGAGTCATTGTTCATCAGGCGGATAATATGCTGTCCCTGATAAAGCGCCAGCATGGTTAACAGGGAAACCGCCAGCGCCAGCAAGGAGGATTGCCGAACCTGATGTGCGATACGATCGCGGCGGCCGGAACCATTTAACTGGGCCACCACCGGCGTCAGCGCCAGCAATAATCCGTGACCGAACAGGATGGCGGGCAGCCAGATAGAGGTGCCTACGGCAACCGCCGCCATATCGGTGGCGCTGTAGGCGCCGGCCATAATGGTATCCACCACACCCATGGATGTCTGAGACACTTGCGCAATGATGACAGGAACCGCTAGCGCCAATAACTTACGCGTTTCAGACAGGTACTTCTGCACAAACACCTTCCTTGAATTGACCAACCGGATAGCGGGATAATTAAACCTGGATAAAAACAATGATATTGCCGATAGCGATAAGGTTGATATTGTAACGACTCGCCAGAAGTAAACCAGCTTGCCGGCGAATAAATTAGCGGTGGACATCATTGCGGTGAATATGCCCGGCGATTATTGGCAATGGGGTTTGGTTTTCAGCTTTATATGGGGCACACTGCATGATAGCGACCTATTTCAATCAGCGATGCGCGCGTCGGCGGTATCGCCCGACAGCTATTCCTTTACACCGTTTTAAGAGGCAAGCCTGATGTTTACCGGTATTGTTCAAGGCACCGCGCCGGTGGTGTCCATCGATGAAAAAGCAAATTTCCGTACCCATGTGGTGCAACTTCCGCCCGAATTACTGCCGGGATTGGTTCCCGGCGCTTCGGTGGCCAATAACGGCTGCTGCTTGACGGTAACCTCGGTGGAGGGCGACCGCGTCAGTTTTGATTTGATGAAAGAAACCCTGAGGCTGACCAATCTGGGGGATATTACCCCAGGCGATACCGTCAACCTGGAGCGGGCGGCGAAATATGGCGACGAGATCGGCGGGCATATTATGTCCGGTCATATTATCTGTACCGCGGAAGTGGTGAAGATTCTGGTTTCAGAAAATAACCATCAGATTTGGTTCCGCCTGGCGGACGAATCGCTGATGAAGTATGTGCTGCATAAAGGGTTTATCGGCATTGACGGGATCAGCCTGACGATTGGTGAAGTTACCCGCAACCGTTTCTGCGTGCATTTGATTCCCGAGACGCTGCACCGCACCACGCTGGGACAGCGGCGCCTGGGGCAGCGGGTGAATATCGAAATTGATCCGCAGACACAGGCGGTGGTAGATACGGTGGAACGGGTCTTGGCCGGCCGACAGGCGTCCGAACTGCTGCCCGAGGCGTAACGCGTAAATCCGCCCCCCGCCGGTTGGATAAGCGTCCGGCTTGCGGGGGGCGGTTTGCTATTTTAGCGCGGAACCCGTACGCCGCCCTCGATGCCGTTAACGCTGAACAGCACCTGCCACAGCTGAATATTGCGGGCGCGGAACGCGCCGGCGCAGGCATTAAGGTAGTAGCTGAACATACGGCGGAATCGCGCGGAATAGCGATCGGAAATTTCCGGCCAATGCTGCTGGAAACGCTGGTGCCAGGCCATCAGGGTGCGATCGTAATCGGCGCCGAAGTTATGCCAGTCTTCCATCAGCATATAGGGTTCGCTGGCATGGGCGATATGTTGTACGGAAGGAATGCAGCCGTTGGGGAAAATATATTTATTAATCCACGGGTCGACTTCGGAGGTGGTTTTTTTGGCGCCGATGGTGTGCAGTAAAAATAACCCGTCCGGCTTAAGATTTTTACTGACCACCCGGAAATAGGTGTCGTAGTTACGCGGTCCGACGTGCTCGAACATGCCCACCGAAACCACCCGATCGAATTGCATATCCAGATCGCGATAGTCCTGCAGCAAAATCGTGACGTCGAGATCCTTGCAGCGCTGCTGGGCTAATTTTTGCTGTTCTTTGGAAATAGTGACGCCCCAAACGGAGACGCCGTACCGGCGTGCGGCGAATTCCGCCAATCCGCCCCAGCCGCAGCCGATATCCAGCAGCGTCATTCCTGGCTGAAGCTGCAGCTTTTCGCAGATCATCTCCAGTTTGTCTTCCTGCGCCTGCTCCAGGGTGGATGCCTGTTTCCAGTAGCCGCAGGAGTACTGCATATAGGGGTCCAGCATCAGCGAAAACAAGTCGTTACCCAGATCATAATGCGCTTCGCCGACTATCCAGGCGCGTTTTTTGGATTGCAGATTCATCAGCCGTGCGGCGGCGACGCGCAAAATATCTTTCAGATGGTGAGGTATTTTTTCATCCAGTCCGGCGCGTAGTATGCGATGGAAAAAAACGTCCAGCCGCTCACATTCCCACCAGCCGTCCATATAGCTTTCACCCAATCCCAATGATCCTTCGCGCAATACGCGTTTAAAGAAATCAGGATTCTTGACCTTGATATCAAAAGGGCGGGAACCGTTGATTTTGACATCGGCCATGTCCAGCATTTCACGCACAATCTGGAACCAGGACGTATGATGACGACCCAGTTCCTCGACATCCTCTACACATGATGAACTCATAACTTCTCCCTACCTTGCTGCTCGCGAAGTACCCGCAAGGAAAGCATAGACAATTATTACCTATTAAGCGGTGTATCGGTGGGATCACCCATCGTCTACCCTCCGGATATCAGAGGAAAATGAAGAGAAAAAAGCCGGTACGCAAACACGTAGAGGCACTTATCCTTAAGATAAATACGCAAACTCCCTATGCGCTGAACACTCAAAGGATAGTGAAAAGATAATTTATGATTGTTGTGCTAAAAACTGCTGATCAGTTTATGACTGCTTCGGCCAAGGTACAAGTATAAATTGGCCGAAGCATTGTTGGCGTGGCGTGCGTTTCCGTTCTCAGGAGTAACGACGGTAATCGCGGAATGGACCGTCGGCCACGGAACGACGTTCGATAAGGCTAGGGTGAACCTCAATGGTCTGCGCGTCTTCCCGCTTGCTGGTGATGCGGTCCAGCAGCATGGCGAAAGCCGATTGCCCCAGCCGTTCTTTGGGCTGATGGATGGTGGTCAGCGCCGGGGTGAAAAAGCGGGAGTGGCGGATATTGTCGTATCCGATGACCGAAATATCCTGGGGAACGCGCAGCCCCAGCTCATCGGCGGCGCAGATTGCCCCCATGGCCATAATATCCCCGCCGCAGAACACCGCCGTCGGCCGATGTTTCTGCGCCAGAATCTGCTGCATCGCCTTATAGCCGGATTCGGGCTCGAAATCTCCCTGAACGATCCATTCATCGTGAATCTGAATATCGGCGTCTTTCAGCGCTTTTAAAAATCCAAGATAGCGCCCGCTGCCGGTATTCCGTTCCTGAATGCCGGGAATGGCGCCGATATCCCGATGGCCGCGCTCGATAAGATAGCGGCCCGCCATATAGCCGCCCTCAAAAGCGTTATCAATAATGGTATCGGTAAAATCGCTGTGGGCCTGCCCCCAGTCCATGACCACCATCGGAATGTTGCGATAGTCTTTCAGCATGGCGAGCAATTCAGGCGGGTATTCCGCGCACATGACCAGCAAGCCATCGACGCGTTTTTGGGCCAGCATGGAAAGATAGGCGCGCTGTTTATCGAGATTGTTATGTGAGTTACACAAAATCAGCGTGTAGCCTTTGGCGTAACAGCTGTTTTCGACGGCTTCGATGATTTCAGCGAAGTAGGGGGCTTCGCTTGAGGTCGCCAGCAACCCAATGGATTTGGTGTGATTGACTTTAAGGCTGCGGGCGACGGCACTGGGTGAATAGTGTAATTCCTTGATTGCCGTCCTGACGGCGGCCCTGGTCTCTTCGGCGACGAAACGTGTTTTGTTGATCACGTGCGATACGGTTGTGGTAGAAACGCCAGCACGTTTTGCCACATCTTTGATCGTTGCCATGTAAAAATGACTCCTGAAACGACTTATTACAGTCGTAAGTATATTGTTAATCGTTTGCCTGCGTTTAATGTTCTCTTCCCAGATAAAAAAAACAGGGTTTCAGAAGGAGAATGCCGAATGTTACACCTGAAGGGGCAAGGCTGGCGTTGTTCGACCAATACGCGGCGTGTCGTCAAACAGCGGATTTTGTCCGATTTGCCGCAAAAGTGGAAGCGGTAATTTATACTATTAGCGAGACGCCGGTATGAGATTTTTTTCTCAAACTATGGAAGACTGGCAATCGTGATATGCAGTTTTACCCTGAAGTTTGGTTGAATCTTCCCAGGACGGTCGATACTTTCTTTTGATAATGGGTGTGCGCAAAAAAGGAGACGCCTATGGATACTGACCTGAAGATGTCGTTGTTGACCACCATTGGTGCGTTGGCGATGATCATCGTATTTAGCTTTACCGCCGTACTGAATTAACCGGCCCTGGGCCGAGCCTCTTTTTTATCTTCGCGGACGGGTTTTAAGCGTAAAACCCGTCCGCATTATTTGCGCGCAGGCGCTGACCCCGAGCCGGTTAGCGAACGGTCTGGGGAGTGACCACGCGGCGTGCGCCGACATAGTGCTCCCGCCAGTAATCCTCGTTCAATTTACTGATACGAATATCCGCGCCGCTACGCGGTGACTGAATGAATTTCCCCTCTCCCAGATAAACCCCGACGTGATCGGCCGCGCCGCGCTTGTTGATGCGAAAGAACACCAGATCGCCGCTCTCCAGCTCGTTTTTGTTAATCGGCGCCGCGTCGCGCAGGTGGTACATTTCATTCGCCGTGCGCGGGATAGGGATTTTGACCACGTCTTTATAGGCGTAATAAACCAGACCGCTGCAGTCAAAGCCGGTGAACGGCGATGCGCCTCCCCAGCGATAAGGTTTACCCATCTGGCCCATCAGCTTATTCATCGCCGTTAATTTGGCATGCTGATAGCGTTTTTTATGCGCCTCGCTCAGCGCCAGTCCTGTTCCCGTTTTGTCTTGCAGCGCGGCTTTGGTTTTGGAGCGTGCGGAGTAAAGCCTGTGGCGGGTTTCCGGCGGCAATTTTTTAAGGTTTTTTCGCACCAGCGCCGGCGTGCCGCCCGTCGTTCTTGACGACGCCTGCTGCCGTTGATGCTTGGCGGCGCGGGGTGTTTTAGCCTTATCGGCGCCTGCATTGGCTTGCGCGCCGTTCAGCGCGGATTTTTGCGGCGCCGAATTCGGCGTATAAGGCGCCGCCTGCGCTAAATTCACCAACAGGGGGCTGAAACATAATATAAAGAGGCCGGTAAATAAGCGCATGATAGCAACGATCGGTAATAGTCCTTAAATCGCCAATGGCGCACAGTATTCCCGAAAACGGCATTATAAAACAGTGGGAATCTCTCTTTTCTTCATACAAAATAGTGAAAAAAAGTTAATGGTGGTTTTTTCGGTGGATTTATCGTCACTGCCGCCGTGAATTTCATCCCATAAGGCCCGCACCGCGGCGAAAATATACCCACATAAAAAATAGCGTTTTTTTGTGGCTGCCGCCCTCGGTACAATAACGTTGAGTGGATGGCGCCGTAATGGCTCATCTGATGTAAAGAAAGTGACGTTAGCCATCCTAAAGGTTTGAGGAAGCGAGAGAATGACGACAACGACAATTGAAAAGATTCAGCGCCAGATCGCTGAAAACCCGATTCTACTGTATATGAAAGGTTCACCTAAATTGCCAAGCTGCGGATTTTCCGCCCAGGCGGTACAGGCGTTGTCTGCGTGTGGCGAACGTTTTGCCTATGTCGATATCCTGCAGAACCCGGATATCCGCGCCGAGTTGCCCAAGTATGCCAACTGGCCGACTTTTCCCCAACTGTGGGTCGACGGTGAGCTGGTCGGCGGCTGCGACATCATTATTGAAATGTATCAGCGCGGCGAGCTGCAGCCGCTGATTAAAGAGACGGCGGATAAATACAAATCCCAGCAGCAGGATCAGGAGTAAGCCAGCCTGGAGTCGCGTGTACAAGCGCGATGCCTGCCGTATAACGAAACCTGCATAACGAAAAGAGAGGGGAGCGCAAGCCACCCTCTCTTTTTTTCAGCGGGCTTAGCTTGCCGCGGAGGCGGCTGCCGGTTGATTTTCATCCAACGCGAGCGGCCATCCGCCCATGCGCTTCCAGCGGTTGACCAGTTCACAGAAGAGCAGCGCCGTCTGATTGGTGTCGTAGAGGGCGGAATGCGCCTGGCTGGAATCAAAAGCGATGCCCGCGGCGATACAGGCTTTGGCAAGCACGGTTTGTCCCAGGACCAGCCCGCTAAGCGCGGCGGTGTCAAAGGTGGCGAAAGGATGAAAGGGATTGCGTTTCAGGCTGCAGCGTTCGGCGGCGGCCATGATAAAGCCATGATCAAAGGTCGCGTTATGCGCCACGATAATGGCCCGGTTGCAGCCCTGATCTTTTAATCCCTTGCGCACGACCTTGAATATTTCATGCAGGGCTTCGTATTCGCTGACCGCGCCGCGTAGCGGGTTGCCGGGATCGATGCCGTTAAACGCCAGGGCCGCGGGTTCCAATACTGCGCCCTCAAAAGGCTCAATGTGGAAATGTAAGGTTTCATCCGGCTGCAACCAACCTTCGGCGTCCATTTTTAATGTTATTGCTGCGACCTCCAGCAAGGCATCGGTTTTGGCGTTAAACCCGGCGGTTTCAACATCGATCACCACCGGGTAAAACCCACGGAAACGACCGCTCAGGGCGTTCAGGTCATTATTATCAGCCATTAGTCTCTTAATCTTTAACAAAATACAGCGCGTATTATGGCAAATTTTGGCGAGAGATGCAGTATGCGCGGGAATCCGGCGGGCGCCAATCAGGCGCCCGCCGAGATTGATTAATTGCCGAGCCCCTGGCCGGATTGAGATTTTTCTATCAGTTCGATTTTATAACCGTCCGGATCTTCGACGAACGCAATAATCGTGGTGCCGCCTTTGACCGGGCCGGCTTCGCGGGTCACATTTCCGCCCGCTTTGCGGATGCGATCGCAGGTGGCGGCCACGTCATCCACCCCCAGGGCGATATGACCATACGCATTGCCCAGATCGTAACGCTCTACGCCCCAGTTATAAGTCAACTCGATGACCGCGCCTTCGCTTTCCTCGGTATAACCGACGAATGCCAGGGTATATTTATACTCCGCGTTTTCACTGGTGCGCAGCAGGCGCATACCCAACACGTTGGTATAAAAGTCGATTGAGCGTTGTAAATCACCAACACGCAGCATGGTGTGAAGTAGGCGCATAATTTTAATTTCCTCGGTTGGCCGCCGTGATGAACGGCAACATGGCGAAAAAAAGCTAACGGATAAGAAGTATAGCGTTGTAGCTATGCCGAGTCCAAGCCATTGCCGGCCAGGCAGAACGATGACGTAGGAAAATCCCCTTTAATTACAATGGCTATCTAATTATTTCATCTGTTACTGTCAGCAAAGACTTGCCAGCGAGAGCGATCGAGGCTTCAATAAACGGGGTGGTAGAAGGAGGCGCGGTGCCTGAGCAACTTGAACTCTTTGCTGTTCCCAATCCTTGCCGTGGCGTTTGTCAGTCTGATGAGCGAGGTTTTTGCCGCGGTTGTTTTCGCAGCCGCAATGAGCGTTTTGGCTGGGGGCAGATGAGCGACGTGCAGAAACAGGAGGTGCTGCGTTTGTGCCGGCAACGGATGAAACGCCAGTTGCGCAGCGGGAAATCAGAGCCGCCCGCGGAGTCGCGGCAGCCGTCTTTATTTTAACGCTCTCTAAACGGTCACTGAATAAAATAAGCCCGAGATCATTTTTACCATCCGTTTATTTGGTAGAATCTCATTATTCAAAATAATAAAAATCATTTTCCATTTTTATAAATCAGAGTTGATTGCAATCCAGGGATATAACTTAGCATGCTAATTATAAGGAGAGTTTATGGAATTGCCATTAGGATCTGATTTAGCTCGTTTGGTGCGAGTTTGGCGCGCACTAATTGATCATCGGCTAAAACCGCTGGAACTGACGCAAACGCATTGGGTGACGCTACATAATATCTACCATCTTCCGCCCGGTCAGTCGCAGATTCAACTGGCGAAAGCGATAGGGATCGAACAGCCTTCATTGGTCCGAACGCTGGATCAATTGGAAGATAAGGGTTTGATTACCCGACATGTGTGCTCACACGACCGACGCGCCAAGCTTATAATGCTTACCGAAGCCGCGGAACCGATCATACAGGCGGTCAATGACGTAGTTAGCCGCACCCGTAACGAAATTCTATTCGGCATCACTCCTGAACAGGTCGATGAATTGGCCTTGCTGATTTCGCGTTTGGAAAAAAATATACTGGCGTTACATGAGAGCCAGTCTTAGTTCATTTTTCATCGCCGTCTTTGCGGCATAAGAAATAGTCTTTGACGATCTTGTTGGTTATATTTTTGCTACATTTTTAACAACAACGTAATGATTATTGATGGTAATCACCACCGTGCGGGTGGTGATTATGGTCAGGAATCAGCGAGGAGAAACGGTAATACTGCGGCCGTTGCTGGCCATCGCCACGCGTTGCCCGGCGCTGAATCTGGTGTCGCCCTGTTTTTGAACCACCATAATGGTGCTGCCGTCATCCTTACGGATTTCCAGCTCCACGCCTTGAGTCCGATTTAGCGCGCCCGTAGCGCTTTGACCGGCTACGCCACCCGCAACCGCGCCTGCGGCCGTTGCCAGACTACGGCCGGATCCCCCTCCGACGGTGTTGCCCAGAAAGCCCCCCAAAACCGCACCGCCAAGCGCGCCGATGATGTTGGAGTCCTCACCCGCCTGAATTTGTATCGGACGCGTTGATACGATGGTGCCGTAGGTGACGGTTTGCACCTGCTTGGCTTCGGATGCGCTGTAAACATCTCCTGAAAGCGTACTGGTATTGGCGCAACCAGCCAGGGTGATACCAGCTAGGGTAACCACAAGCAAACGCTTCATCATAATAAATACTCCTGTAATGGCGATATGTCGGGTTGGCTCTGCCTCGGCCGACGATGGTATACGGTTAAATTATGGTCTGGCTTAATGTTCCATTCCACTCTTTTTACTCTTTTTTGCAGAATATAATAGTGTCTTTAAATTGATGGTAAACGGAGAGAAAAATCCGCCGTCCCGGTTTTTGCTATACTGCACCTCATCACCCGGCCACATTTTTAACAAAAATTCAACCGCGATAACAAAACATAAAAAATATAATAATTCAGTGCTTTAAAATGCTATTTTTATCCCGGACCCATGTTTAATTGTTAGTTTTCTTTACCCTGCGGGGAAAAGGTCATGAAATGAGATCAGGCAGATATATCGGTGTGATGTCGGGCACCAGCCTCGACGGTATTGACGTGGTGCTGGCGGCTATTGATGAATACACAGTTGCGCAGCAGGCCAGCTATAGCCACCCGCTGCCGCAGGATATCAAAAAGGCCGTTCTGGGCATGTGCCAGGGACAGCAGGTCACGCTGTCCGCACTGGGGCAGTTGGATACCCGCCTGGGGATCCTGTTCGCCGAGGCGGTACTGGCATTGCTTAAAGAGACGGGAGTGAATGCGCGGGATATCACCGCCATCGGCTGTCACGGGCAGACCGTCTGGCATGAGCCGAACGGCACGGCGGGCTGTACGCTGCAAATCGGCGATAACAACCGCGTTGCCGCCATGACCGGCATTACCACCGTGGGCGATTTTCGTCGCCGCGATCTGGCTTACGGCGGGCAGGGGGCGCCTCTGGTGCCGGCGTTTCATCACGCGCTGCTGCAGCACCCGACCGAGCGCCGCATCGTACTGAATATCGGCGGCATCGCCAATTTGTCGCTGCTGGTTCCGGGGGCCGCCGTGCGCGGCTATGATAGCGGTCCGGGAAATATGCTACTGGACGCCTGGATCTGGCGTCATTGCGCGCAACCCTACGATAAAGACGCCAAATGGGCCACGGCGGGGCAGGTTGAACCGCAGTTGCTGCGGCGAATGATGGCCGATCCCTATTTTTCCCTGACGGCGCCGAAAAGCACCGGGCGTGAATACTTTAATCTGGGCTGGCTGGAGAAAAAACTGGTCGGGCTGCCGCCGATCCCGGCTCAGGACGTTCAGGCCACGCTGGTTGAACTCACGGCCGTCAGTATTGCCGATCAGGTTCTGCTGGCCGGCGGCTGCGAACGATTATTGGTGTGCGGCGGCGGCGCCCGGAATCCGCTGATTATGGCGCGGCTTTCGGCCCTGCTGCCCGGTATTGAAGTCGGCCCGACGGATGAATTCGGCGTCAGCGGCGATGATATGGAAGCGCTGGCGTTCGCCTGGCTGGCTTCCCGCACGCTATCCGGCTTGCCGGGAAATCTGCCATCCGTTACCGGCGCCAGCCGGGAAACGGTGCTGGGGGCGATTTACCCCGCCGCGATCGACTAATCGGATTTTGCTGAGATGTCATCGACCGGCCTGTTGCTACACTGAACGCGGCGAAAGCGTCGATGCCGTCCGCGCGTCGCGCGTTTCACCGCTATCGGCAACAACGGGAGAAGAATAATGAAATCACTGCTGACAGGGGCGGTGCTGGTCCTATTAAGCGGATGCAGCTATTTTGGTCATCAACGGTCGGTTAACACCCTGTCTTATCAGTGCGGCACCATGCCGCTGACGGTAACGATGCGGCAGGACGATAAATCGGCGTCACAGGTCGTTTTCCTGCTGGACGGAGAACGTCACACCCTACCGCAGATCCCCTCTGCCTCCGGCGCAAGATTCAGCGATGGAAACTACACTTTCTGGAGCAAGGGAAACCACGCCTTTATCCAGCGCGGCGAACGGGTAATCGTTGATGACTGCGTTTTGCGATGAGCGAGCTGTAACGCGGCGTTTTTGCTCGGGTTGATGCTGACCCGACAACGACCGATGGTGTCGCCGGCGATTGAGATTTTGCGGGTACGGGCGCAGAATAACGAGATTCATCTCCTCTTTTAACTTGCCACAGCGGGACATCATCACACTATGACACAGGAAAGTACGCCTTCCTTTCAGGTACCCGATATCGCGGATCTGCGCCGTGAGTATACGCTCGGAGGACTGCGCCGCCGCGACCTTACCGACAATCCGCTGGATCTGTTTGAGCGTTGGCTGAAGCAGGCATGTGAAGCCCGGCTGGCGGATCCCACCGCCATGTCGGTCGCCACCGTCGATGAGCAGGGGCAACCCTATCAGCGTATCGTGCTGTTAAAACATTACGATGAACAGGGCATGGTGTTTTACACCAATATGGGAAGCCGCAAGGCGCGGCATCTGGCGCACAATCCGCAGGTGAGCCTGTTGTTTCCCTGGCACATGCTGGATCGACAGGTCATGGTGCTGGGGCGTGCCGAGAAGCTGCCCGCGCTTGATGTCATTAAGTATTTCCACAGCCGGCCGAAAGAGAGCCAGATCGGCGCGTGGGTCTCCAAACAGTCCAGCAGGATCTCGGCCCGCGGCATTCTGGAGAGCAAATTTCTGGAGCTCAAACAGAAATTCCAGCAAGGCGAAGTGCCGCTGCCGAGTTTCTGGGGCGGTTTCCGCATTACTATCGACTCCATGGAGTTCTGGCAGGGGGGCGAGCACCGCCTGCATGACCGCTTCTTCTATCAACGGCAGGGCGACGGCTGGAAGGTTGATCGTTTAGCGCCTTAATCTTGAAATATCCTGGTTAAACTCTGGCGATCCTGCCGTGAGCGCTTTATCCTATGGCGTTTCGCGCCATCGCCGCTTTTGAGCGGGATGGGCGTACAACACGATATTTGGCATAAAAACGGAGTTATCGATGGCGAGTAGTAACCTGATTAAACAACTGCAAGAGCGGGGGCTGATTGCCCAGGTGACGGACGAGGAAGCGTTGGCGGAGCGACTGGCGCAAGGGCCGATCGCACTGTATTGCGGCTTCGATCCTACCGCCGACAGCTTGCATTTGGGACATCTGGTTCCGCTGCTTTGCCTGAAACGTTTCCAACTGGCGGGGCACAAACCGGTGGCGCTGGTGGGCGGGGCGACCGGCCTGATCGGCGATCCGAGTTTTAAAGCCACGGAGCGTAAGCTGAATACCGCGGAAACCGTCAGCGAATGGGTGGAAAAAATCCGCCGCCAGGTCTCGCCGTTTCTGGATTTTGACTGCGGCGAAAACAGCGCGATCGCCGCCAATAACTATGATTGGTTCGGCAGTATGAACGTGCTGGATTTCCTGCGCGACATCGGCAAGCATTTCTCGGTTAATCAGATGATTAACAAGGAAGCGGTCAAGCAGCGTCTGAACCGGGACGACGTGGGCATTTCCTTTACCGAGTTTTCCTACAATCTGCTGCAGGGCTATGACTTCGCCTCGTTGAACCGGCAGCATTATGTTGAATTGCAAATCGGCGGTTCCGACCAGTGGGGCAATATCACCTCCGGTATTGATTTGACCCGCCGCATGAATCAGCAACAGGTTTACGGCATGACCGTGCCGCTGATCACCAAGTCCGACGGCACCAAATTCGGTAAAACCGAAGGCGGCGCAATCTGGCTGGACGCCAGCAAGACCAGTCCTTACAAGTTTTACCAGTTCTGGATCAATACCGCCGATGCCGACGTTTACCGCTTCCTGAAATTCTTCACCTTTATGAGCCTTGAAGAGATCGATGCGCTGGAAGAAGAGGATAAAAACAGCGGTAAGGCGCCGCGCGCGCAGCATGTGCTGGCGGAAGAAGTGACCCGTATGGTGCATGGCGAAGCGGGCCTGGCGGCGGCGCGCCGCATTACCCAGAGCCTGTTTTCCGGTTCGCTGCAGGATATGACGCAAGAAGATTTCGCCCAGCTGGCTCAGGATGGCATGCCGATCGTCGAGCTGGAGCAAAGCGCCGATTTACAGCAGGCGCTGGTCAACGCCGAGCTGGTGCCGTCGCGCGGCCAGGCTCGCACCATGATCGCCTCCAACGCGGTGACGGTCAACGGCGTAAAACAGGCCGATGCGGAATATGCCTTTGGCGACGGCGATCGCCTGTTCGGCCGTTACACCCTGCTGCGCCGGGGTAAAAAACACTACTGCCTGATCTGCTGGAAAGCATAAGTACGGGAAATCAGGGAGCGCAAGCTCCCTGTCTCTTTTAGCGGTTATTGATGCGCGCATGCGCTGGCAAGGATTTGAGTCACAGCAAATGAAAAACATACTCTCCATTCAGTCACACGTTGTTTTCGGCCACGCCGGCAATAGCGCCGCCGAGTTTCCCATGCGGCGGATGGGCGCAAACGTTTGGCCGCTTAATACGGTGCAATTTTCCAATCATACCCAATACGGCCATTGGACCGGCTGCGTCATGCCCGCCGGCCATCTGACCGAGATTGTGCAGGGCATTGCGGATATCGACCGACTGAAAGATTGCGATGCGGTGCTGAGCGGTTATATCGGTTCGCCTGAACAGGGCGAGCATATTCTGGGCATCGTTCGGCAGGTCAAGGCGGTAAATCCGCAGGCGCTCTATTTCTGCGATCCGGTAATGGGCTCGCCGGAAAAAGGCTGCATCGTCGCGCCGGGGGTGGCGGACTTTCATTGCCGTCAGGCGCTACGGGCGGCGGATGTGATTGCGCCCAACCTGCCCGAGCTGGAGCAGCTCAGCGGCCATGCGGTACACAATGTGGCGGAAGCGGTAGACACCGCGCGGGCGCTGTGCGAACAGGGGCCGAAAATCGTGCTGGTCAAGCACCTCAGCCGCGCGGCTTACCGCAGCGACAGCTTTGAAATGCTGCTGGTCACGCCGACGGATGCCTGGCATATCAGCCGGCCGCTGGTGGAGTTCGAACGTCAGCCCGTCGGCGTCGGCGATCTGACCAGCGGATTACTGCTGGTGAATTTACTCAAGGGCGTGGCGCTGGATAAAGCGCTGGAGCACACCACCTCGGCGGTGTACGACGTTATGCTGATAACCAAAGAGATGAACCAATATGAGCTGCAGCTGGTCGCCGCTCAGGACGGCATCGTTAATCCGCGCCATCATTTTCAGGCGGTGCGTCTGTAGAGGTAAGAATAAAGCGCGGCGGTCGCCGCGCCTTTATGTTCAGCCTTTCAGCCTTTCAACCTTGAGCGCCGTTGCCACCGAAGGCCGTTCGGCAATGTGTTCAAGGTAAGCGGCCAGCGCAGGGTAGCGGAACATATCCAGCTTCAGCGACTGCGCCCAGCGCATAACGGTAAACAGATAGGCGTCCGCGATGCTGAACCGGTTGGCGACCAGGTAATTCTGTTCGCTCAGCACCAGATTGATATAACGAAATCTTACCTGCAGATACTCAAACAGCAGCTCTTTGTAGGTTTCCGGCGTGCCGGGACGAAATATCGGGGAGAAGGTTTTATGTAATTCAGCGGAGATGTAGTTAAGCCATTCAATGGTGTGGTAGCGCGCCATACTGCCTATCGGCGCAATAAGATTGCAGTGCGGAACCTTGTCCGCGATATACAGCGCAATGGCGACGCCCTCGGTCAGCACGGAATTATCATCAAGCATTAAGGCGGGCACCAGCCCTTTGGGATTAATCGATAGGTAATCCGTCCCGCGTTCGGTTTTCCTGGTTTTGAAATCCACCTTTTCGAGTTTGAAGTCCAACTTGGACTCCAGCAAAACAATATGAGCAAAAAGGGAACTGCTTTCCGGCTTATAAAACAGCTTCATGTATAACCCCTTGATATTATTTTTTTATCCATCAACAGATGGGCTGCGGTTTATTCACTGAACGCGTTTTTATTTTTACTACAACTGGCGATATCAGGCTGTGAGCCATCCGGCAAAACGTTTGTCACCCCCCCCCAAAGAACGATAGCGAAGAGATCGTTAGCCTTATTTACTATCGGCTAAAACGACCGCTAACTTTACTTAATTTTCCACCGGGAAAAATCTCTCCTTAACGCCAATTATCAATAGCCAGAGGCTATCGCTGCGGTTATTGGGTGTTGTTGCAAAAATGTTGTTTTTTGTTTGTGTTATATTTAAACAAGACCGTATGTTCAGGCTGGGTATTGAATGGCCGGTTGACGCAAAATAATGATTAATCAGGTCACTTTGGGAGGAAGCATGTCATCTCATTTTCTTCGCGACAGCTGTCTGGATACGCTTAGGGTACGGCAACAAACCTATCACTATTACAGTTTGCCCCTGGCGGCCAGGCAACTTGGGGAGATTGATAACTTACCCAAGTCATTAAAAGTATTGTTGGAAAACCTGCTGCGCCATCTGGATGGCGATACCGTCCGGCAAGAGGATCTGCAGGCGGTGGTTTCCTGGCTGAAAACCGGTCACGTCGAGCGGGAGATAGCCTACCGTCCCGCGCGCGTGCTGATGCAGGATTTTACCGGCGTGCCCGCGGTGGTCGACCTCGCCGCCATGCGCGCCGCGGTGCAACGCCTGGGCGGCGACGTCAATAAGGTGAATCCGCTGTCGCCGGTCGATCTGGTGATCGACCACTCGGTGACGGTGGATCACTTTGGCGACGAGCTGGCGCTGGCGGATAACACGCAGTTGGAAATGGAACGCAACTATGAGCGTTACCAGTTTCTGCGCTGGGGGCAAAACGCCTTCAGCCACTTCAGCGTGGTGCCGCCGGGAACGGGCATTTGCCATCAGGTGAATCTGGAATATCTGGCGAAAGCGGTGTGGCATGAACAGCGGCAGGACAAACTGCTGGCCTATCCCGATACGCTGGTCGGAACGGACTCGCACACCACCATGATTAACGGCCTTGGCGTACTGGGCTGGGGCGTCGGGGGAATTGAAGCCGAAGCCGCCATGCTGGGCCAGCCGATTTCCATGCTTATTCCGGACGTGGTCGGGGTTAAATTGAGCGGGAGAATGCGCGAGGGGATCACCGCGACCGATCTGGTGCTCACCGTGACGCAGATGCTGCGCAAACACGGCGTGGTCGGCAAATTCGTCGAGTTCTACGGCGACGGCCTGAACTATTTGCCGTTGGCCGATCGGGCGACCATTGCCAATATGGCGCCGGAGTACGGCGCGACCTGCGGTTTTTTCCCCGTCGACCACATCACGCTGGAATATATGCGCCTGACCAACCGCAGCGACGACCAGATCGCCCTGGTCGAGTCCTACAGCAAGCAACAGGGATTATGGCGCAATACCGGCGATGAGCCGGTATTCACCAGCCAGCTGGCGCTGGATCTGGATAGCGTGGAGACCAGTCTGGCCGGCCCGAAACGTCCGCAGGATCGGGTGGCGCTGGCGGCGGTGCCCCAGGCGTTCGAAGCGAGCAGGGAGCTGGATATCAATACGGTGAAAACCCGGCCGGAGTATGAAGAATTTACCCTGGACGGGGAGACGCACCAGCTGCATCAGGGCGCGGTGGTGATTGCGGCGATCACCTCCTGTACCAATACCTCGAATCCCAGCGTACTGATGGCCGCCGGATTATTGGCGAAGAATGCGGTAAAGCGAGGGCTGAAGAAAAAGCCCTGGGTTAAAACATCGCTGGCGCCGGGCTCGCGCGTGGTAACGGACTATTACGCCAAGGCCGGCTTAACGGCCTATCTTGATGAGCTGGGCTTTAATCTGGTGGGATACGGCTGCACCACCTGTATCGGTAATTCAGGTCCTCTGCCTGACGCCATCGAAACGGCGATTAAAGCCGGTGATTTGAGCGTCGGCGCGGTGTTGTCGGGAAACCGCAACTTTGAAGGGCGTATTCATCCGCTGGTGAAAACCAACTGGCTGGCCTCGCCGCCGCTGGTGGTGGCCTATGCGCTGGCGGGAAACATGAATATTGATCTTACCAGCGCCCCCCTGGGAGAAGATAGCCAGGGCCGCCCGGTCTATCTGCGGGATATCTGGCCGACGGCAAAAGCGGTGGCCGACGCCGTATTGAACGTCAGCGCGGATATGTTTCATAAACAGTATGCCGCGGTATTTGAAGGTACTCAGGAATGGAAAGATATCGAGGTCGATAACAATCCCACCTATCAGTGGCCTGCGGAATCGACCTATATCCGCCAGACGCCGTTTTTCCTCCAGATGGAAAAAGAACCGGAACCGGTGCGGGATATCCATAACGCCCGCATTCTGGCCATGCTGGGCGACTCCGTCACCACCGACCATATCTCGCCTGCGGGTAATATCAAACGCGACAGCCCGGCGGGACGCTACCTGCTGGAGCGCGGCGTAGAGACCAAAGAGTTCAACTCTTACGGCTCGCGCCGCGGCAATCACGAGGTGATGATGCGCGGCACCTTCGCCAATATTCGTATCCGCAATGAGATGGTGCCCGGCACGGAAGGGGGGTATACCCGGCATATCCCATCGCAAAACGAGATGACCATCTATGACGCCGCCATGCGCTATCAGCAGGAAGATGTCCCGCTGGCGCTGCTGGCGGGCAAGGAGTACGGCTCCGGGTCCAGCCGCGACTGGGCGGCGAAAGGGCCGCGTTTACTGGGGGTGCGCGTGGTTATCGCCGAATCCTTTGAGCGTATTCACCGTTCCAATCTTATCGGTATGGGGATTCTGCCGCTGGAGTTCCCAAGCGGAGTAACGCGCAAGACGCTGGAATTAACCGGCGATGAGCAGATATCGATTAGCGGATTGAACCAGTTAACGCCCGGCGCCGCGGTGGACGTAACCATTACCGATAACGCAGGGAATAGCCGGGTGATTAAAACCCGCTGCCGTATCGATACCCGCAACGAACTGACCTATTACCAGAACGACGGCATTCTGCATTATGTCATTCGCAATATGCTCTGAATGCTGAATCGCGCTAGCGGATAAGCCCGCTAGCGCAGCGAATGCAAGCCAGATTAGGCGCTGGATCAAATTTCAATTATTTAGTTGATTGTATTTTGTACAATAAATGACCATGTTCACAGTTCCGCCCTCTGCGCCGCGCTAAGGTGATCCCCGGCGAGCGTTTCTTACCCTGAAAGATGGAGATATGGCCCGTTCTCACGGATAGTCAGGGTTTGACCCCTCTCGCATACTGGCTTTCAGATGCCGGCAGGATAGTTTTAGGGCGATAGCGCGCCTGTGCTCCATTACAGGGATGTCCTCGCATTCAATCGTCCATTTCCTTTTAAAGACAGTCAGGCATAAATCTCATTCTTTTTAAATCAAATACCTTCAATAGCTGCGGACGTGGATTTCAATATATCGCCAAGGCTATACCGGAATATTTTCCATGGATTTATCGGATTAAAAGCAATGAGCCAACGCCGATGCCGCTTGAAAATAAACGCTGAATTAGCGTGTCGGGCATCGGTAACAGGAAGCCGAATAAATAAAATATATATTAAGAGGGACTGACTCATGAAACATGCATTTTCTATCAGGACGCTGCTCGCCGCGCTGATCGCGGCGTTACTCTCTTTCCCGGCCTATGCGGACAAAGTATACGACACCGATATTGTCGTCGTCGGCGGCGGCGGAACCGGTCTCGCCGCGGGCGTGCAGGCAAAAATGCTCGGCGCCGAGGTAATCATACTGGAGAAACAAGCCATTGCCGGCGGTTCGGCAAATTACGCCGAAGGCATTTTCGCCGCGGAAAGCACGATGCAGAAAAGACAGGGCATTGATGTGTCGAGGAAGTTCGCCTTCCATGCGATCATGAACTACAGCCACTGGCGGGCCAACGCGCCGCTGGTCAGCGCTATTGTGCTCAAATCCGCCGAGACTCTCGAATGGCTGCAACAGTTCGGGGTGAATTATGAGTTTATCGGCGTAGGCGCTTTCGGCGGTCCCCTGACCTGGCACGTGGTGGGCGAGCTTGAGATTAACGGCAAACGTTACAATCACGGCAGCGCGGTAATGGCGGCGCTGAACAAGAAATTTCTCGATCTGGGCGGCACGATTCTGCTGCAGACGCCGGGTAAGAAACTGATTAAAAAGGACAACCGTATTGTCGGCGTTGAAGGGGTCAATAAAGACGGTGAAAAGGTCATCGTCAACGCCAAGGCGGTGATCATCGGCACCGGCGGTTACGGCAACAATAAGGAAATGCTGAAAAAATACGCCCGATTTCCCGACGTGATTATGGTCGGTCAGGCGGGCAAGGACGGCGAAGGCATTCAGATGGCCTGGGACGCGGGAGCGGGCGAGGAGGGGGCGGAGATTATGATCCCCTATCGTCCCGGTCTGCCTGATTTTTCTACCACGTCGCACCTTATCGCGGCCGCGGTTCAGCCCTATCTCTACGTCGATCCCAACGGCAGGCGGTACACCGATGAGCACAATATCTCCGAGTGGCCTTTCTCCGGCAACGCGCTGGAACGCATCGGCGGCGTGGCCTACTCCATCTACGACGAGCAGACAAGACAGCTGTTTCTCAACGACGGCATCCAGAGCTCCTTGGGCGAATGGGTAATCTATGGCACCAAGCTGGATAAACTTGACGAGGAGTTTAATAAAGAGCTGGCCAAAAACAACGGCAACGTTTTCAAATGCAATACCATCGATGAGGTGGCGCAGAAAATCGGCGCGGACCCCAAGGTGCTGAAAGAAACCATTGCCAATAACAATAAAGCGGCGACGATACATAAGGACGAACAGTTCTTTAAAAACGCCGACTTTCTGCGGCCGGTGGAAAAAGGGCCGTTCTATGTGACCAAGCTGCAGCCCCGGGCGCTGGGTACGTTCGGCGGCATAAGGATTAATGAGAAAACGGAAGTCGTGACCGCGCAGGGAAAAACCATTCCCGGGCTTTACGCGGGCGGGCTTGATGCGGGCGGCATGTATGGCGACAGCTACGGCCTGGAAATGGGCGGAGCCAGTTTCGCTTTCGCGCTGAACGCAGGGCGGATCGCCGCGGAAAACGCGGTTAAGTATATAAAATAAATATCCGCGACTCCCTCGCCGTATTTATATATATACCCTAAATAATTCGAGTTGCAGGAAGGCGGCAAGTGAAGGACAAATTCGTCGGGAACGAATTTGACCAGCCAACGGCTGGCCTCCGGTGAGAGACAGGATGTCTCTCATTCAATCCCGATGAGCTTACACCGGTAAGTGATTCGGGTGACTGAGCGCAGCCAACGCATCTGCAGCTTGAAGTATGACGGGTATACGGCGGGTATTTTCTCTTTTTTTAGAGGGAAGCAAAATGAAAAATTTTGCGCTATTTCTATCATCGATATTATTAATATCAAATCCTACCGCATTTGCCGCGGACAATCTGCAACAGGCCTTTGAACAGGGAACGCTTAAAGGCGAACTGAGAGGCTATTATTTCGAAAGGAATTTTGATAAAAGCGATAAAAGGGCCGATCTGGCCGCCGGCACTTTATTTTACTACAACACCGCGCCCGTTAACGGAATAAGCGCCGGCGCCGCTTTCGCCAGCGCCAACGATATCGGCAGCAACGATAGTCATCAGGTCTACGGTCTGGTTCAGGGATACGGCACCAAGAAGCATCAGAGTTTCTCGCGTCTTCAGGAATATTATGTGCAGGGCGACTGGTTCGATACCCGCATAAAATTCGGCGCGCAGGAGATAAACACCCCCTTTATGAGCGGTCATGATATCCGGCTGCTGCCCAAGACCTACCGGGGTCTCTCCGTGGTGAATAACAGCGTAGAGAATCTGGAGTTGTCCGCTTACTATATTACGGCGTTCGAAGGCTGGTGGGACGATCAGTTCACCTCGATGATATCCGTCGACGGCAAAGAGGTGAACCGGGATCTGGTCGCCGGCGGAGCGAAATACCGGCTCCCCGTCGATGTCGCCGACGTTCAGCTCCAGGGCTGGATATACCACATGGACGATGTATTCGACACCGGCTTTTTCAAAGTTCACGCGGCGAAGGACGTCGGCGATTACCAGCTGTTTTTCGCGCCGTCGGTGCTGTTTCAGAAGTCGATCGGCAAGGAGCTGGGCGGCAGGGAATTCGACACTTACCAATATGGTTTCAACACCGGCTTCAAGGCTCATGGTTTCCATATCACCGCGTTCTACGCCAAAACCGGCAACGACGAGCTCTATGTGCCCTGGGGCGATGAAAAAGTCATCATCCAGCAGATCAACGCCGCCGGTCGGGCCGACGAGACCGCCTATGCGCTGAGAGTCGCTTACGATTTCTCGCAAATCGGCGTCAAAGGACTTAACGCCTATATCTTCCACGCCTATTACGATACCGACAGGCTTCAGTACTCCACCCAGCAGGCAAAAGACGTCAGTGAGACCGACTTAAGCGTGCAGTACGATTTTTCCGGCGCCCTTGACGGATTCAGCGTACGTCTGCGCTACGCGTTTATCGATGCGGAGAAAGGAGAGAACTTCGACGACATTCGGCTTTACCTGCGCTATCGCTTTACTCTCGGCGGAAAACGGGGATAAACCAGCCCGCGCCTGGCGTAGGATATTCCCGCGCCGGGCGCTATTCCTGACGACCGCATTATATCCCCTTGCCGTGGAGGGCATCCGCGCGGTATTACTCATATCGGTGTTAAACGGTGCATAAGGAGAGGGTATGAATTTAGCGTTAACCGTCGGTAAAAAAGCGCGCGGCGCTTTGCTGTTTTCGCTTTGTTCAGCGTTGGCCCCGGCCGTCGTTGATGCGGCGCAGGTGCCCGTGGGGGTGCAACTGGCGGAAAAACAGGAGCTGGTGCGCGGCAACGGTTCCGAACCCGCCTCGCTCGATGCGCATAAAGTGGAAAGCGATGTCGAAGCCAATATTATTCATGATTTTTTTGAAAAACTGATTGCGGTGCGTGATGACGGCGGCATTTCCGGCGGCCTGGCCGAAAAGTGGGAGCAGCGGGACCATCGGCTCTGGACGTTCCATTTGCGTCCGGATCTGACGTGGTCCGACGGCACTCCGCTCACCGCCGACGATGTCGTCTTTAGCTGGCGGCGTCTGGTCGATCCGCAAACCCTTTCCCCCTATCAGTCCTATATCCCCAACATGCATGTGCGCAACGCGGCGGATATCGCGGCAGGGAAGAAGCCCGCCAGCGAGCTGGGCATCAGGGCGTTGGATAAGCGAACGGTGCAAATCGAGCTGGATCGGCCTTTGTCCTATTTTCTGGCGATGGTCGACCATTTTGCCGTCGTCACCCTGCCGCAAGCGGCGATTGAAAAGTATGGCGATAAATGGACCCAGCCCGGCAATTTCGTCGGCAGCGGTCCTTTTACCCTTGACGAGTGGGTGGTCAACGAGCGCATTGTCGCCAAACGCAATCCCTATTATTGGGATAACGCCCATACCATACTCGACAAGGTGACCTATCTGCCCATCGTGTCAAACACGGCGGAGGTGAATCGCTACAAGGCCGGGGAGGTGGCGGTGACTTTTACGCTGCCGCCGCATCTGTTCAAAGCGCTCAAGACGGAATTGCCCGATCAGGTTAAGGTGAACCCGCAGTTATCCACCTACTACTATAAATTCAATACGCAAAAACCGCCGTTTAACGACCCGCGCGTCAGACGGGCGCTGGATCTGGCGCTGGACAAAACGGTGATTGCCGAAAAAGTGTTGGGGATGGGACAAGTGCCCGCCTATAGCATCTTGCCGCCGGGTATGGCGGGTTATGCCAGCCAACAGCCGGAATGGGCGGCCTGGAGCCAGCCGCAGAGAAACGCCGAGGCGAAAAAGCTGCTGTCCGAGGCGGGGTTCAGCGCGCAGCGGCCGTTAAAGTTCGACCTGCTGTATAATACCTCCGAGTCGCATCAACGCATCGCCATCGCCGCCAGCTCCATGTGGAAGCAGGCGCTGGGCGTGGAGGCGCGGCTGAAAAATCAGGAGTGGAAGAGTATGCTGGACACCATGCGGACCGGCGATTTCGAGGTGGTGAGATCGTCCTGGGCGGCGGATTATAACGAGCCTTCCACCTATTTTGATATCCTGCGTACCGGCAACAGCAATAATCAGGGTAAATTCACCCACGCCGAATACGACGCCCTGCTGGATCGCGCGGTCAACGCGGACAGCTTGGCGATACGTAATAGCGACTATCATCAGGCGGAAAAAATTCTTCAGCAGCAGGCTCCGCTGCTCCCTATCTATTACTATGTGCGCGCGCAGCTGGTAAAACCCTATATCGGCGGATTTGAGCCTGACCAGAAAGCGAATATATACAGCAAGGATATTTATATCATCAAGCATTAAGAGTGGAGGAATGCCAGGGGTAGCCTGGCATTCGCTTTGACCGGCGCGTTATTTCATATCCAGCAGATGTCCCATCTTGGCGGCTTTGGTCGCCAGATAGCGTTCGTTTTTCGGGTTGCGGCCCACCACTAACGGCACGCGCTCGACGATATTGATGCCCGCCTCATTGAGGATTTTTACTTTTTGCGGATTATTGGTCAGCAGGCGGACCTCATCAACGCCCAGCAGTTTGAACATATCGGCGCACAGCGTGAAGTCGCGTTCGTCGGCGGCAAAACCCAGCTGATGGTTGGCTTCAACCGTATCGGCGCCCAGATCCTGCAACGCATAGGCGCGGATTTTATTCAGCAAACCGATATTGCGGCCTTCCTGCCGATGGTAGATCAATATACCGCGGCCTTCCTCGGCGATATGGCTCAAAGCGGCTTCAAGCTGAAATCCGCAGTCGCAGCGCAGGCTAAACAATGCATCACCCGTCAGACATTCAGAGTGCACTCGGGCCAAAACCGGAATCGAGCCGGAAATATCACCATAAACCAATGCGAGATGATCATGTCCCGTGGCGATCTCTTCAAATCCCACCATCAGGAAATCGCCCCAGGGGGTGGGTAATTTGGCATCTGCCACCCGTTTTAGCTGCATGTTATTCTCCAAAAAAACAAAAAAATGCTGACGCGCATCCTACTGCCGGATAGGGGCTTTGACCAGCGAAAAACCATAGCTAAAAAGTTAAGGCATTGCACTCACCGATCGTGCTTAAACGACGGGGAAATAGTGAGGCGATGGTTTTCCCATTGACGAAACCGCGGGCTATTTTACGCCATACTGACGGCCGATGCCGGTTTTTCTGCTAGAATTGTGAAAATATTGCTTTAGACATCACACTGAATTATAGGGAGAAATGATGTACGACATCGCCAAACGGACCACTATCGGCGCACTGTTTTTACTGATCATGCCGTTGATTATTTGGGCCAGCGGGTGGCAGTGGCAACCGGAATATGGTGGTTTATGGCTGCGTATATTGTTCTGGACGACGGAAACGGTGACCTCGCCCTGGGGAACCTTGACCAGCATTATTCTGGGCCTCTGGTTTCTGTGGTGCCTGCGCTTTCGACTGAAACCCGCGCTCGGTCTGCTGGCGATCATGATCATCACGGTACTGATCGGCCAGGGGATGAAATCGGCGATTAAAGAGTGGGTTCAGGAGCCGCGCCCGTTTGTCGTCTGGCTAGAGAATAATCACCAGATTGACAACAGCTATTTCTATTCCCTGCCGCGTAAGGAACGCGCCGACGTGGTAAAAGAGCAACTGCATAACGAACGGCTGATCCCCCACTGGCTGCGTCAGCACTGGCAGTTTGAAACCGGGTTCGCCTTTCCTTCAGGACATACCATGTTCGCCGCCACCTGGGCGCTGCTGGGCGTCGGTTTATTGTGGGCGCGCCGGCATTACAAAACGGTGGTGGTTTTAATGCTGTGGGCGAGCGCGGTAATGGCAAGCCGTCTGGTGCTGGGGATGCACTGGCCGCGGGATCTGGTGGCCGCTACGCTGATAAGCTGGCTGCTGGTGGTGATTGCCTGCTGGCTGGCCCAGCAATGGTGCGGCCCGCTTTCGCTGCAGCGTGAAGAGATCGCCGAGCAGCAACAGGACGACGCCTCGCAGGGGAAAGCGTAAATCGCCCAAATGGTTTAATACTATTCTGAATCTCCGCGGATGACCGGTCGTCATCCGCTTTCACGTCGCTCAATTCCCGCCTTATTCTGCGCTGAATCACAAATGTAAACAATTTGTGAGCTGCTTCGCTATTCCTGTTTTTACCATTGGACAATTTTCAGTTTGCTTGTAAAACTCCGTATGAATGTTAATTCAATATTGAATATATATTCAAAGAGGAGAATAATAATGAAACCTTACCTACTGAAACCCTGCCTTACGGCCATCATGCTTTCCCTTTCCGCCGCTGCCTTTGCGGCCGACAACGGGTTGATCGCCATTATTACCCCATCCCACGATAACCCCTTTTTTAAAGCCGAGGCGGAAGGCGCCAGGGCCAAGGCCATTGAATTGGGCTACACCACCCTGGTCGCTTCCCACGATGATGACGTGAGCAAGCAAAACCAACTGATTGAAACGGCGATTGGCCGCAAGGCAAAAGCCATCGTGCTGGATAACGCCGGCGCCGATGCCACCATCGGGCCGTTGAAAAAAGCCAAGGCGGCGGGAATACCGGCCTTTCTCATCGATCGCGAGATTAACGAAACCGGCGTCGCGGTGGCGCAGATTGTTTCCAATAACTATCAGGGCGCGCAGCTTGGCGCCGAGAAGTTTGTTGAATTGATGGGGCAAAAGGGCAAATACGTTGAATTGATCGGCCGCGAGTCGGACACCAACGCGCACGTTCGTTCCCAGGGCTATCACGACGTGATCGATGAATACCAGGATCTGAAGATGGTCGCCCGGCAGACCGCCAACTGGAGCCAGACCGAAGCCTTCAACCGTATGGAAGCCATCCTGCAGGCCAATCCGGATATCACCGGGGTCATTTCCGGCAACGATACCATGGCGCTGGGCGCCGAAGCGGCGCTGAAAGCGGCGGGGCGGCATGATGTCATTGTGGTGGGGTTTGACGGCAGCGACTACGTGCGCGACTCCATTATCAATAAAGGCAACATCAAGGCGACGGTGCTGCAACCCGGCTGGGAGCAGGCCCAGATGGCGGTGGAACAGGCCGACTATTACCTGAAAAACGGTAAAGCCCAGCATGACGAAAAACAGCTGATGGACTGCATTCTGATTGATGAGTCCAACGCCGGCAAGCTCAGTACCTTTGCGTTGAAACCCTAAGCGCGACAACCGTAAAAAGGAGTGACCGGGGAGCGCAAGCGCCCCGAGTCAGGAAAGAGCAACAATAGAGGAGCCATTATGCAGCGTTATCAACGATGCCGTACCGGGTGGATCGGTTTATGCGCGCTGTTGCTGTCGGCTTGTACGGTGGTGGATCTGGATGAAAACGGCAAACCGATTATCCCCGTCGATCCGTCCGCGATCCCGAGCTATAACAACATGACGCCGGATTCTATTGCCGCCGAACTCTGGCAGCCGAAGCTGCTGCCGCTGGCGCAGCAACAGGCGCTGAGTTGGGATGAACTGAAAAAGCAGCAGGCGACGCTGACGGGCAGCGCCGGCAAAGCGGTGTATGCGCGGTTTCAGGGACAGGTGGTGAAAGTCGATCGTCAAGGCCGAGAAGGACGGTTGGAGATCGCCGTGCAGGGCGAGACGGTTGCGTTGCAGCTGGGGCCTATCGTCAAGGGCAACGCGATTCGCGATGCCGCCGGGTTTATTCGCTTTGAGGATTTTAAAAATCAGGTGCAGTTCGCCCAGTTGGCGCGTTCGCTGAATAAAAAGGCCTTGGAGAGTTTGCCGGCTATTGATGACGACTGGCAGGGAAAAGATATCCAGGTGCTTGCCGCGTTAAGGCTGACCGGGCAGGAGATCCGCGACGCGGTGCCGCTCGAATTGCTCCCGTCGGAATCACCCAGGGAGGCGCAGTAAATGACCCAGAAACCGGATATTGTCATGGCTACCCGCGGCGTCACGATGCTGTTTCCCGGCACCAAAGCGCTGGATAACGTGGATTACAACGTTTATCGCGGCAAGGTGAATGTGATCATCGGGGAGAACGGCGCGGGAAAATCGACGCTGATGAAAATACTGGCCGGCGTGCAGCAGCCGACCTCCGGCCAGATCCTGCTGAACGGCGAGGTGGTGCGTATCGCCAATACCCGCGATGCGGCGGCCAAAGGCATCGGCATGGTGCATCAGGAGCTTAACCTGTCTGAAAACCTGACCGTGGCGGAAAACATTTTTCTGGGGCGGGAGATTCAGAAAGGGCTGCGGCCCATTGATTACCAGCAACAGGAGGAAATCGCCGCGCAGCTGATGGCGCGCCTCGATCAGGATATTTCGCCGCGCACCGAGGTGGCCGGCCTGAAAGTGGGGCAGCAGCAGCTGGTGGAAATCGCCAAGGCGCTGGCCGAACAGGCCGATATCCTGATTCTGGATGAGCCCACCTCGGCGCTAAGTAAAACCGAAGTGGACATCCTGTTTCGGGTGATCCGCGAACTTACCCGGCAAAACGTCTCCATTATCTATATTTCCCACCGTCTGGAAGAGCTGATGGCCATTGGCGATTACATCACCATTTTGCGCGACGGCCGTTTTCAGGCCGAAGCGGCGGTCAGTGAAATCGACGTGCCGTGGATCATTCGGGAAATGCTGGGCGGCGATCCCGTATCCAGTTTTCTCAACCCGGGAAGGACGTTCGGCGCGCCGGTACTGGAAGCGGAACACATCACCTGCCTCAACGATGCGGGCAACAAAGTGGTCAACGATGTTTCCTTTATGGTGAGGGAAGGCGAAATCGTCGGCATTTACGGTCTGATGGGGGCGGGACGCACCGAACTGTTCGAGTGCCTGCTGGGAACGCAGCATGACTATCTGGGCAAGATTTACCTCGATAGCAAGCCGGTGCATACGCGTCTATCCACCGCCCAGCGTATCCGCATGGGCATGAGCCTGGTGCCGGAAGACCGCAAAAAAACCGGCATTTTCCCCTTATCGTCGGTGGCGTCCAACCTGACCATCGCCAGCCTATGGCGGCGGCTGAAATACGGTATGGCGATATTTCGCCAGCAGGAAGAGAAAGTGGTCGCCACCACTATAGGCAGTCTGGGTATCAAGGTTTCCTCGCCGCAGGTGGAGATTCAGGCGCTGAGCGGCGGCAATCAGCAGAAAGTGGTTATCGGCCGCTCGCTGCTGACCAGCCCCAAAATCCTGCTGCTGGATGAACCGACCCGCGGAATCGACGTGGGGGCAAAGGCCGACGTGTTTGAAATGATGGTCAAACTGTCGGAGAAGGGGATCGGCATACTGTTTTCCACCTCGGACCTGAAGGAAATCATGGCGGTATCGGATCGTATTCTGGTGATGTCGAACGGCAAACTGACGGCGAATATCGCCCGTCAGTCCGCCAGCGAGTCGGCATTGGTTTCGGCAAGTGCACAAGGGTTCTGACAATGAAAACGACTAAGCTTCCGGCGGCGTCCGGCGCGCTATTACCCGGCAAGTTCGTACGCTCTCGGGAGAACATGCTGTTGTTGATCCTCAGGTTGCGCACTTTTATCGCGCTGTTCCTGATTCTCGGCTTTTTCGCCTTTACCGTTCCGGGTTTTCTGGCGACCGGCAGCCTGATCATTATGGTCAAACACATCGCCATCAATGCGTTTCTGGCGCTGGGGATCACCTTCGTCATCATCACCGCCGGCATCGATCTGTCGATAGGCGCCACGCTGGGGCTATGCGGCATGATCGCCGGCTATATGATTACCCAGGGGATTGTACTGCCGATGTTCGGCGTCGCCATTTTCCCCAGCGTATGGGTGATTGTGCCGATGGTATTGCTGATCGGCGCCTTTATCGGGGCGATTAACGGCTGGATCATCACCCGTTACAACGTAGCGCCGTTTATCTGTACCCTGGGTACGATGTACATCGTACGCGGCGCCGCCATGCTGATTTCCGGCGGTGAAACCTTTCCGGGATTGGCGGGGAATCCCCAGTTGGGCAATACCGGTTTTGAGCTGATTGGCGCGGGCACGATCCTCGGCCTTCCGTTCGCCATCTGGCTGATGTTCGTACTGGCGCTGATTATCGCCTACGTGGCTCGCCGCCTGCCGTTCGGCCGCCATGTCTACGCCATTGGCGATAACGAACGCGCCGCCGAACTATCCGGGGTGAAAGTGCGCCAGGTAAAAGTCTGGGTATACACCATTTCAGGTTTCTGCGCCGCCATTGCCGGGATTGTGGTTTCCTCCCAACTGGTCGCCAGCCATCCGGCCACCGGGACGGCGTTTGAAATGAACGCCATCGCCGCGGTGGTGCTTGGCGGAACCTCGCTGGCCGGGGGACGGGGAACGATACTGGGAACGCTGATTGGCGCTTTTGTCATCGGCATTCTGGCGGACGGCCTGGTGATGATGGGGGTAAGTGAATTCTGGCAGATGGTGATTAAAGGCATTGTAATTATTGTGGCGGTCATCATTGACCAGATGCAAAACCGCATGCAGCACAAAGCGGCGATTGTATCGCAAAAGGTAGCAGCGGAAGGGGCGTAGCGGTCTGGCATCGATTTGCTGCCGATTGCTGCTCAGCAAGCGGGAGGAGGCAGCCGGCGAAACGCGCCAGATCGCACATGCTGTTTTTTTTGTCTGTTGTGGAATAAATATTCGAATTTGAGTAAAAATTCAAGGCGAGGTGAAGTATGAATCCGTACGCATTGTCGGTGGAGGCGCTGACGCGAAAAGCTCGCGCCATTCGGCGCCGTATCATTAATCTGAATGCCAACAGCCCGGCGGGCGGCCATACCGGGGCCGACCTTTCACAGGTTGAAATCCTGACGGCGCTTTACTTTCGTATCCTGAACTGCGCGCCGGACCGTCTTCAGGACCCGCAGCGGGACATCTATATCCAGTCCAAGGGACACGCGGTGGGAGGGTATTACTGCTGCCTGGCGGAAGCGGGATTTTTTCCTGAATCCTGGTTGGCGACCTATCAGCACCCGGACTCGCATTTGCCGGGACATCCGGTGAAGTACAAGACGCCGGGGATCGAGCTGAATACCGGCGCGCTGGGCCACGGCCTGCCGGTTTCCGTCGGGATCGCGCTGGCGGCGAAACGGGATAACAGCCCGCGGCGGGTTTTTGTGGTGACCGGCGACGGCGAACTGGCCGAAGGCAGCAACTGGGAAGCGGCCCTGGCGGCGGCGCATTACCAGCTGGATAACCTGGTCATCATCAACGACAAGAACAAGCTGCAGCTGGCCGGCACCACCTGTTCCATTATGAATACCGACCCGCTGGCGGATAAATGGCGCGCTTTCGGCCTGAACGTAACCGAATGCGCCGGCAATGATATGCGCTCGGTGGTGGAGACGCTGGAGAACCTGCCCGCTAACGGTAAACCCAACGTGGTGATCGCCAATACGGAAAAAGGTGCGGGCGTCTCCTTTATTCAGGGGCGCGCGGAATGGCATCACAGGGTGCCGAAAGGCGAAGAGATTACGCTGGCGTTGGAGGAATTAAAAGATGAGTAACGCAGAACATCTGGCCAGTGTGATGGTCGAGCAATTTATTAAAGCGGTTGACCGGGGCATCGATCTGGTGCCGGTGGTGGCCGACTCTACCTCCACCGCGAAAATCGCCCCCTTTGTCAAGCGATTCCCCGACCGTATCGTCAACGTGGGGATTGCGGAGCAAACCATGGTGGGAACGGCGGTGGGGCTTTCCATCGGCGGCAAGGTGGCGGTGACCTGTAACGCCGCGCCGTTTTTGATTTCGCGCGCCAATGAGCAGGTCAAGGTCGATGTCTGTTACAACAACAGCAACGTCAAGCTGTTCGGGTTGAACGCCGGGTGCAGCTACGGCCCGCTCGCCAGTACCCATCACAGTATCGACGATATCGCGGTACTGCGGGGTTTCGGCAACATTGAAATCTATGCGCCGTCCAGCCCCGAAGAGTGCCGCCAGATTATCGACTATGCCCTGGAGCATCAGGGGCCGGTGTATATCCGCCTGGACGGCAAACCGTTACCGGCATTGCACGATCAACATTACCGCTTTGCGCCGGGGCAAATCGACGTGCTGCGTACGGGAAGCGATATCACGCTGGTCGGGCTGGGGTCTACCGTGCACGAAGTGGTTACCGCCGCTGAATTACTGGCGGAAAAAGGTATCGCTGCTACGGTGGTCAACCTTTCTTCGGTACGGCCGTGCGATACTCGTCGACTGCTTGAAATTCTGCGCACGGCGCCGCGGGTCATCACCGTTGAAGAGCATAACGTCAACGGCGGGGCCGGCAGTCTGGTGGCCGAGGTCCTGGCGGAGGCGGGCAGCGGTATTTCCCTGCTGCGTCTGGGTATTCCCGACGGCCAGTATGCGATAGCGGCGGATCGGGCGGCGATGCGCGCGCATCACGGCCTGGACGCGGCAGGTATTGTGCAGGCGGCGCTGCGTCTCTGTCCGGGAGCCTAATCATGTTTACACCGGTTATTTTGGCAATAGACGAAGGCACGACTAATGCTAAAGCGGTCGCGGTAGACGCCCAGGGGCGTATTCTGTCCAAGGCGTCGGTGGCTTTGCAGATCGCCCACCCTGAGCCGGGGCGGGCGGAGCAGGACGCTATGGCTATCTGGCGCGCCGTTTGCCAGGCGGTGGAGGCCTGTCTGTCATCGCTGAACCGGGTGCAGGTGGCGGGTATCGCCATCAGCAATCAGCGTGAGTCGGTGCTGATTTGGGAAAGGCGTTCCGGGCAGCCGCTGACGCCCTTGGTCAGCTGGCAGGATCGCCGTTCGGAACGCTTTTGTCAGGACTTGCAGGGCAGCGCCGAAGAAAAGCTGATCGAAGCCCGCACCGGTCTGCCGCTGGATCCGCTGTTCCCGGCGGCCAAAATCCACAGCATGCTGGCCGAGTTGCCGGACGGCGTGTCCCGCGCCGCCCACGGCGAGTTATGCGTCGGAACCGTCGACTGCTGGCTTAACTGGCAGCTCAGCGGCGGCCAGGCCTATTCGACGGATCACTCCAATGCCGCCCGCACCCAGCTTTTCGATATTCACCGCCAATGCTGGGATGAAGACCTGCTGGCGCTTTTCGCCATTCCCAGCGTATGCCTTCCCGCGGTGACGCCTTCGGCGGCGCTGCATGGGCATACCGCGCTGACGGAAATCAAAGGGTTGGCGGCCGGTATACCCATCGTCGCGCTGATTGGCGATTCCCACGCCGCGTTATACGGACAGGGGATCAATAAAAGCGGCGCCATCAAGGCCACCTATGGCACCGGCTCGTCGTTGATGACCACCATCGCCAACCCGCACGCTCACTCCAGCGGATTAAGCACCACTATCGCCTGGCATGACGGCGAACTGCGCTATGCGCTGGAAGGAAACATTACCCATACCGGCTCCGGCTTTGCCTGGATAGGCCAGATGCTGGGCATTCCTTCCGTCGCGCAGTTGACGGAGCTGGCCTTGAGCGCGGCGTCGTCGCAAGGGGTATTTTTCGTCCCGGCGTTATCGGGGCTTGGCGCGCCGCACTGGGATACCCATGCCCGCGGTCTGCTCTGCGGCCTGACCGATGCCACCACGCCGGCGACCATCGCCAGAGCGGGGCTGGAATCGATTGCCTACCAGATCGCCGATGTTTTTTTTGCCATGGAGCAGGCGGCGCAATGCGCGCTGCCGGCGCTGCGCGTAGACGGCGGCGCCACGCAAAACCGCTGGCTGATGCAATTTCAGGCCGATCTGCTGCAACGTCCCCTTATCCGCAATCATAACGCCGAAGTCTCGGCGCTGGGGGCGGCCTATCTGGGGGGCAAAACGCTGGGATGGTGGCGTGACGGCGAGCAGATCGCCGCCTTGCCGCGAGAAGTGGAGTTTATCGAGCCGCAGGCGCCGAATGGGGCGCTCCAGGAGAGTTATGCGCAGTGGCAGACGGCGGTGGCCCGCGCCCGTTTCACCCGGTCTCTTTGATATGCCAGGCAACAATAGATGTGCCTGGCTGATTACTAATAAATGAGGACGACTTAATTATGGCAACCTACACCTATCCTGAATTCGGCGCCGGTTTATGGCATTTCGCCAACTATATCGATCGTTACGCCGTCGATGGCTATGGTCCGGCGCTGAGTACGCTGGATCAGATTAAAGCGGCGAAAGAGGTCGGCGAGCTCTCATATGTCGATTTACCCTATCCGTTCACGCCCGGCGTCACGCTGGCGGAAGTAAAAGACGCCCTGAAAGACGCCGGGTTAAAAGCGATTGGCATCACGCCGGAAATCTATCTGCGTAAATGGTCGCGCGGCGCGTTTACCAACCCCGATGCCGCGGCGCGGGCGGCGGCCTTTGAACTGATGAATGAGTCGGCCGGCGTTGTGCGTGAACTGGGCGCGAATTACGTCAAAGTCTGGCCGGGACAGGATGGCTGGGACTATCCGTTTCAGGTAAGCCATAAAAACCTGTGGAAACTGGCGGTCGACGGCATGCGCGATCTGGCCGGCGCCAACCCGGACGTTAAATTCGCCATTGAATATAAACCGCGTGAACCGCGCGTCAAAATGACCTGGGACTCCGCCGCCCGCACGCTGCTGGGCATCGAAGATATCGGTCTGGATAACGTCGGCGTGCTGCTGGATTTCGGTCACGCGCTGTACGGCGGCGAATCTCCCGCCGACTCTGCTCAGTTAATCATCGATCGCGGCCGCTTATTCGGCATGGACGTCAATGACAATCTGCGCGGCTGGGACGACGACCTGGTGGTCGGCACCGTGCATATGACCGAAATTTTCGAATTCTTCTATGTACTAAAAATCAATAACTGGCAGGGCGTCTGGCAGTTGGATCAGTTCCCCTTCCGCGAAAATCACGTCGAAGCCGCCCGGCTATCGATCCGCTTTCTGAAACACGTCTACCGGGCGCTGGATAAACTGGATATTCCCGCGCTGCAGGCGGCGCAGGAAGCGCAGGATGCCTTACGGGCGCAGCGTATCGTACAGGATGCGCTGCTCTCGTCGATCAACGTCGAAGAATAGGGATAGACCGCCCGCCGGGTTCTCCGGCGGGCATATTACACCAGCGATTCGGCCGTCAGCCGGTCGGTAATCAGCACGTCGATATAGTTGCCCGTCAACGCGCCCCGAATGGCGGCGCTCTTGTCCACGCCGCCGGCCAGGGCGACCACCCGCGGGCAGCGGCGCAACTGCGGCAGCGCCATGCCGATAACCGGATCTTCCCCATCCAGCAATACCGGTTCCCCCTGCGCGTTATAGTAGTGCAGGCACAGGTCGCCCACCGCGCCGCGCCGCGCCAATAACTGCAGCATCTCTTCGTGGTAATAGTTGCCGGAATTTTTTAACAGCTGCGAGGGTTCCAGTACGCCAATGCCAACCAGGGCCAGGCTGACGTCGCTGAATTTGGCCACTACGCTGGACACTTCATCGCTGGTAATCAGCCGGGTGCGATCTTCCACCGAGCGTTCTATACTTTGCGCCGGCAGCAGATAGGCCGGGCAGTTGAGCAGGTTGGCCAGGGTTTGCGTCAGGATGGTGGCCTGCACGTTGCCGTTGGGGCCGACGCCGCCGAGTAATTGAATCACGCCCCGCGCCTTGGTGCCGAGAGGGTGGAGATTATCCACCATCGCGCGCAGCGTGCTGCTCCACGATGAGATGCCCACCAGATCGTCAGGGCGGATACTGGTCTGCAGATAATGGGCCGCCGCCGAACCAATGGCCTGTTTCACCTGGGAAAGGTTGGCAGTATCGGCCACATCGACCACAATTGCCTGGTCGATGGCGTAGCGTTTCTGAATGGCCGATTCCAGCGCCATAAACATATTGGCGGGCTGAACCACGCTGATTTTGACCACCCCATCTTTAACCGAGCGGGTAAGGGCGCGGGATACAAAAGATTGCGACAAATGGAGGGCGTCGGCGATTTCTGATTGTTTCATCCCTTCGCTATAATAAAGCGTGGCGATCTTGACCAACAGCCGCTGTTCGTCCTGTTTTGACATTTTTACCCCTCCGGTTGACGCGCGCCTATCATTTTTATTCAGCTTGGAATAAATAACAAGCGCAGGCGACAGTCGCGGCATACGGCAGGGGGCGAGATTTCCCAGCCGGTCGGGGAAATGGTAATTTAATAGGGTATATCGCCAAAATTTGGCATAATTCATTTAGTTAATAGGAAATAACAGGAAAGAAAACGTGAAATATTTGCTGATTTTTTTACTCGTGCTGGCGATATTCATCATTTCTGTCACACTGGGCGCGCACAACGATCGGGTGATTACGTTTAATTATCTGCTGGCGCAAGGGGATTATCGCGTATCAACGCTGCTCGCCACCCTGTTTGCGCTGGGATTTATCCTTGGCTGGGTAATCTGCGGTCTGTTTTATCTTCGTCAGCGCATTGCATTAGGCCGCGCGCAACGTAAAATCAAGCGTCTGGAACAACAACTCTCTGCCTCTAACGAGGAAAGCGTGGCGCCGGTACAGCCCGCCACCCACTAAGGAATCATTCTCTATGTTAGAACTGCTGTTTCTGTTGCTGCCTGTGGCCGCCGCTTACGGTTGGTACATGGGCCGCAGAAGTGCGCAGCAGGACAAAGAGCAGGAGTCCAACCGCCTGTCGCGTGAGTACGTCACCGGGGTGAACTTTCTGCTATCCAACCAGCAGGATAAAGCCGTCGAACTGTTTCTCGACATGCTCAAGGACGACAGCAACACCTTTGAAGCCCATCTCACGCTGGGCAATCTGTTTCGTTCCCGCGGCGAAGTCGATCGCGCCATCCGCATTCATCAGGCCTTGACCGAAAGCACCTCGCTTACCTTCGAGCAGCGTTTACTGGCGGTACAGCAACTGGGGCGCGACTATATGGCGGCCGGGCTGTATGACCGCGCCGAAGAAATTTTCAACCAACTGGTGGATGAAGAGGATTTCCGCCGCAGCGCCTTGCAGCAGCTTTTGCTGATCCACCAGGCCACCAGCGACTGGCTAAACGCCATTGATGTGGCGGAAAAGCTGGTCAAAATGGGTGAAGATCAACTGCGGGTGGATATTGCGCATTTCTACTGCGAGCAGGCGCTGCTCATGATGGGAAGCGACGACCTGGACAAGGCGCTGGCGTTGCTGAAAAAGGGTGCCGCGGCGGATAAACAGTGCGCCCGCATATCGATTATGATGGGGCGCATCTATATGGCGCAGCAGCAGTATCCCCGCGCCGTAGACTCGCTGCAACAGGTGCTCGACCAGGATAAAGAGCTGGTCAGTGAAACGTTGCCGATGCTGCAGGAGTGCTATCAGCATTTGCAGCAGCCTCAGGTCTGGGCCGAGTTTCTGAAACGCTGCGTGGAGGAGAACACCGGCGCGACCGCGGAGCTGTTGCTGGGCGATATTCTTGAGCAGGAGCAGGGGACGGAAGCGGCGCAGATATACATCACCCGCCAGCTTCAGCGCCACCCGACGATGCGCGTATTTCATCGGCTGATGGATTTTCACCTCAACGACGCGGAGGACGGCCGGGCAAAAGAGAGCCTGCTGGTGCTGCGCGACATGGTGGGGGAGCAAATCCGCACCAAACCGCGCTATACCTGCCGCAAGTGCGGCTTCACCTCGCAGTCGCTCTACTGGCACTGTCCTTCCTGCCGCTCCTGGGCAAGCATCAAACCAATCCGCGGCCTGGACGGCCAGTAACGCTATTGTGGTCCCGAAACCTAGCAGATTGAACTATTTAGTTACAACATACTAAACAATGCCGCAAATCCGCCGTTTCAGCGGCTATCGATAAAGGCATTCGCTTAACAGGCGGCTGGGATTTCCGCCACCGGGCATGTAGAATGCGGCGGGAATTTTGAACGCGAATCATGGCTAACAGCAACGGGTGACACGTGAAAAACCAGAACAGAGAACGGAATAACCAATCTGCATCATCCCCGATTATTGTGGCGCTGGACTATGCCGATCAAGCGGCGGCGTTGGCGTTTGTCGACCGTATCTCCCCGCGGGACTGCCGGTTAAAAGTCGGCAAAGAGATGTTCACCCTGTTTGGCCCGGCGTTTGTGCAATCGCTTCGGCAGCGGGGCTTTGACGTATTCCTCGATCTGAAATTTCACGATATCCCCAATACCGTCGCCCATGCCGTCGCCGCGGCGGCCGATCTTGGGGTATGGATGGTGAATGTGCACGCCAGCGGCGGAGCGAGAATGATGATGGCGGCGAAAGACGCGCTATCGCCATTCGCCGGCGACGCGCCGTTATTGACCGCCGTGACGGTGCTGACCAGTATGGAAGCGGAAGATCTGCGCGAACTGGGCATCACCGCCAGCCCGGCGGAGCAGGCGGAACGGCTGGCGCAGTTGGCCTATAACTGCGGTCTCGACGGCGTGGTCTGTTCCGCCCATGAGGCGCAGCGTCTGAAACAGCTATGCGGCGAACAGTTTAAACTGGTTACGCCGGGCATTCGTCCGGCGGGCAGCGAGGCAGGCGATCAGCGGCGGATTATGACGCCGCTGCAGGCGCAGCAGGCCGGGGTGGATTATATGGTGATCGGCCGGCCGATTACCCAGTCCGCCGATCCGGCGCAAACCCTGCGCGATATCCGCGCCTCGCTGACGGCGGAGGAGTGAGAAATGAGCGGTGACGACAACAGCCGCCTGGTGTACTCCACGGAGACCGGGCGCATCAATCAGCAAGAAGAGAAAGTCGCCCGCCCCCGGGGAGACGGCATCGTGCGTATTCAGCGTCAGACCAGCGGACGTAAGGGAAAAGGCGTTTGCGTAATCAGCGGCATCGATCTTGACGACGCCGCGCTGGATAAGCTGGCGGCCGAATTAAAGAAAAAGTGCGGCTGCGGCGGCGCGGTGAAAGACGGCGTCATCGAAATTCAGGGCGACAAGCGCGACCTGCTCAAACAGCTGCTGGAAGCGAAGGGAATGCGGGTCAAGCTGGCCGGCGGATGAGGCAGGCGGCGTCGCCTGCCCCGGCGCCGTAAAACCGGCCGCTCACCACTTGACCGCATCTTTTTGCCATGCCAGCAGGCGATCGCGAATGGCGAACAGCAGCGTTATCAGGGAAGAAAACAGTATCGCCATCACAATCAGCGCGGCATACATATTGGAGTAGGCCGCCCAGCCCTGCGCCCACTGCAGATACCAGCCCAGTCCCGCCTTCACGCCGATCATTTCCGCCGTAACCAGCACCGAAAAAGAGGCGCCGAGCCCCATAAACAGGCCAGTGAACACGTGCGGCAGCGAGGCGGGGATCGCCACGCGCAGGATCAGAAAGCGGGAATCCGCCCCCAGGGTGCGCGCCACGTCGTAGTAATTTTTATCCACGCTGGCCACGCCGGACCAGGTTAATACCGTAAGCGGGAACCAACTGGCCAGGGCGATCAAAAAAATCGCCGCGGCAAAGCTGGAGGGAAAAATATAGAGCGACAGCGGCAGCAGGGCAATGGGCGGAACCGGTCCGAGAAAGCGCAGCACCGGATGAACCCAATAGCCCAGCACCTGCGACCAGCCGATGGCCACGCCGGTAATAAATCCCGCGACGCTGCCGAACAGGAACCCCAGCCCCAGCAGCCTGAGCGAATGCAGCACGCTTTCGCCCAGCCGGACCCAGTCGGTGGCGTAGGCCTCAACAAGCGCATGGGGCGCGGCGAAAAAGGGAACGGGCAACAGGCCGAGTTTCGCCGTCGCGATTTCCCACAGGGTGGACAGCAACGCCAGCGCAATCAGCCAGCGACCGCTGTTGCGCACGGTTTTGGTCACCGGCCGGAAAAACAGCCGCAGACCAGGGAGCCGCTCCAGCAGCGCCAGCGACAGAATGATCGCCGCAAACACCGCGACGATAACGTTGGTTTCGGCGACATAGCGCGGCTTGACGAAGCCGCTGACCTTATCCGGCCACAGCAATATCAGCAGCGCCAGCGCCCCCCACAGCAGTGCGGCGATCAGCCCGCTGTACCAGAATGGCGAGACGCCGCGAACCTCACTGGGCGCATCCGAAGATGAATGGACGCGGCTCTCCGATAAAAGAGATTTATCCGACATAGACTCTCCCGCTAGCCGAAAGTGGTGAATTCACATATGACCTGCCGCGCCGGATCAGGAATGGGCGTGCTTGGCGTTCCCGGCGGCGTTCAGCACGTCCGGCACATAGTGAACGGCGAAACTTTCGGCATCCGTATCCGGTCGTATGACCTTGATGGTTTTCAGCTCATTGACATAAAAAGCCACCTCTTTGCGCAGCTGTTCGCCGGTTGAGTGATGGTTGTGGGTATGCTCGGTGAGGATGGTGGCGATATCCTGGGCCGGAATATTGCTGGGCAGGTAAGGCGCGAAGATTTCCGCCGTCTCCGCCGGATGGTCGGCCGTCCACTGCTGTGCATCCACAATGGCCTGGGTAATGGCTCTGGCGATCTCGGGCCGCTCGCGTACCAGCGAGCCGCGCAGACCCAGCACGCAGCAGGTGGTATTGGCGTATTCGCCCACCAGATTATTGGAAATTTCCACCAACTGGTCGTTGCGCTTGATCAGCCATGATTGCGGGTCCTCGCCGGCAATCGCCTGAACTTCCCCCTTGCGCAGGGCTTCGCCGAACAGATCGGCGGGATACTGCACCCAATTCACCTGCCGATCGGGATCGATCCCCTGTTTCGCCAGTTGAATGGCGAAGAAGTTGCGCACCGGGCTGGCCTGATCGGTGACGGCCACCGATTTTCCGGCCAGATCGGCAATGCTGCCGATATTACTGCCGCGCGCCACCAGTAAGCGCATGCAGCCGCCGTGGGTGCCGGCGGTCAGGTTAACGTCAAATCCCTGTTCCAGCGGTTTCAGCCAGCGCAGCGCCATACCGATGCCGCCGTCGGCGTGGCCGGTGGCGATGGCCTGCAACAGCGCGTCGGTCGGGCCGCTGAAATTCACCGGCTCCACTTTCAGACCGTATTTTTCAAACAGTCCCTGCCTGAGCGCCACGGAGATGGGCGCCTGGCAGACCGCCGTCTGACCCCATGCCAGCTTTATGGTGGTGAGCGCGGCGTTCTGCGTCGGAGCGGCAGGCTGCGCGCCCAGCGCGGAAAATGCGCTCAGTCCGGCCGCAGCGCCGGCGCCGGCAACACCCAGTGACGCCAGAAAGCGTCGTCTTGAAAGTAAAAATGCGCGATCAGACATAAACATGCCCCTTGTTTTAGGTAAATATCTTATAGATAAACTGTGTTGCTCATGGAAAGGAAGAGACCGGCTATATGTCCTTATAAAATGTCATTTGGCGGGAAATAATAAATAACTTTATGTAATTTAATATTCTGAAATATTCATAACAGATCGATATTATTATTTTTGTGATGTATTTAACGTTATTAATACATCTGGCGTTATCTGGCAATGCTTATTCATAATTATGCTACCTAAAACAGAACGCTTTATTCTATCCTGAGGCCAGGATAAAGTTTCCCGGCGCCGGCCCATGAATTTATTTTCATGCAAACGTCAACGTCATTGATTTTTTTTATTTAACGGAAATGATTATTTTCGGGAGTGTACTCGTTATGGCTATTACTCGTGCCGCTGCTAGCGCCAATAAGGAAAATTTATCCGGATTAAATTTAGAGGTTAATCACGTCAGCCATGCGTTTACCCTGGAAGGCAGTATTCTGCCGGTACTGAACGATGTCTCCATTTCGGTGGCGCCGGGTGAGTTTATCGCGCTGCTGGGTCCCTCCGGCTGCGGCAAGTCTACTTTGCTGCGCCTGATCGCCGGTCTGGAAACACCCTTGCAGGGGCAACTGCTGGCCGACGGAGAGCCCATCACCCGTCCCGATCCCACCAGGGTGGTGGTGTTCCAGGACCCGACGCTCTATCCGTGGCGCACCGTCTGGCAGAACGTCGCGCTGGGGCTTCAGGCGCGCGGGGAGCTGGATGAGGCGGGGAAACAGCGCGTCGATCGCTTTTTGCAGCATGTCGGCCTGGATCAGTTCGCCCGCGCCTGGCCGCGCCAGCTATCGGGCGGAATGGCGCAACGCGCCTCGCTGGCCAGAGCGCTGGTGAACAAGCCGCGCCTGCTGATTCTGGATGAGCCCCTCGGCAAACTGGATTCCCTGACCCGCATTCGCATGCAGGGGGAATTGCTCAGTCTGTGGCAGGAGAGCGGCTACAGCGCGCTAATGGTGACGCACGATGTGGAAGAGGCGCTGTTGCTGGCCAATAAAGTGGTTGTTTTCAGCCCGCGCCCGGCGCGTATTTTGCAAACCATCGAGGTGACCTTGCCTTATCCGCGCCGCCGTAACGATCCTCACCTGGTTGAGCTGCGTACCCAGGTGCTGGAATTACTGGGAATGGAAGACAATATTGAACCGACCGCGTAATATTTTAACCAGGAGTGACGATGAGCGATCTGAATGAATATCTGGCGCAAAAAAGGGCGGCGCTGTTGATTCGCAATGCCCGCGATCCGGCAACGATAAAACCGGAGACGATTACCGCCCGCGCCACGGCGGAAGGGCGCAGCGGGATTCGACATATTCGTATTCGCGAACATCATATTATCAGCGACAGCCCGCCGGATTTTGCCGGATATAATCTTGGGCCCGCTTCCCCGGAAATTTTTATTGGTTCGTTATCCAGCTGTCTGACGCATATATTTCTGATTCATGCGGCAGATCGGCAAATTCCGCTTTCCCGACTGGAAGTTGAAGTGCAGGCTGATGTTGATTTACGCGCCGGGAAGGAGGGTTATGAAGATATTCCCTTTTATCCTTTTAATCTGCGCTATACGGTGGAAATAGACTCGTCGGCCGATGAAGCGGAAATTACCGCTCTGCATCAGGCGGTGGAAACCTGGTGTCCGGTGCTGAATCTGATTAAACGTCCGCAGCCGCTGGAAGGGACGATCCGCTATCGGCACGTCGCCGCCTGACGGAAAATGAAATGAGGTTGCTGACAAACCCACTCCGGCATAGTCATCCCCGCGCAGGCGGGGTTCTTTTTCAGCTAATGCGTTGATATCAGGAAGATTCCTGCCTACGCAGGAATGACGGATTTGGATTCGCTATTACCAATGGCTACTTTGTCAATGGTCTGAAATGGAGCCGTTTCGGCTCCATTTCATAAAAACGATGACGGTGATTTACATGTTTAATCAACCTGACGGCCGATAATCCCCCCGATGGCGGCGCCGCCCAGCGTGCCTAAGGTGCCGCCGTCGGTTAAAATGGCCCCGCCGACCGCGCCTGCGCCTGCGCCAATCGCGGTATTACGGTCGCGCTTGGACATATTCGAGCAGCCGACCAGCGCCACTGACAGTACGATGGCTAAAGCCGCGCTGGCAAATTGTTTGTTCAGTTTCATATTTTCCCCTTTCACTCTCGACCTCACTTTTTTTTCAGTGAGGAAATATCGTAATGCAACACTTTTACCACATTAAATAAGCGTACCGCGCCTTCCGTGGCCTGGTGACGAGTATAATGCTCGGTAAAAACCGCAACAGGTAAAAAATCTTAATTCCCTTACATTAGGATAACGATAGCAACAATTGGTAAAGATGGTTGTTTTTTAGCCGCCGGAATGAAAATAAATATCGCGTTACAGCAGAACGCTGCCGGATCTTTAGCGATTTAGCCCATAGCGGCGCTGCCCGGCGGCCGGGAGAATGGCGTTAAACACCATTGAGAGGGCGGACGATGTTAGATGAACTCAGGCAACGGGTACTGGAAGCCAATCTGGCGTTGCCGCAGCATCGCCTGGTGACCTTTACCTGGGGAAATGTCAGCGCGGTGGACCGGGAAAGTGGTCTGATGGTGATTAAACCGTCCGGCGTCGAGTATGCCGCGATGACCGTGGATGACATGGTGGTGGTGGAACTGGCGAGCGGCAACGTGGTCGCCGGGACGAAAAAACCCTCTTCCGATACCGATACCCACCGGGTGCTGTACCTGGAGTTCCCCGCCATCGGCGGTATAGTTCACACCCATTCCCGCCATGCCACCATCTGGGCGCAGTCCGGCAGAGATATTCCCGCCTGGGGCACCACCCACGCCGATTATTTTTATGGCGCCGTTCCCTGTACCCGTTTAATGACGGATGACGAGATTAACGGGCGTTACGAATGGCAGACCGGCCGGGTCATTGTGGAAACCTTTCATTCCCGCCGGCTTTCCCCGACGGATATTCCGGCGGTGCTGGTGAATTCGCACGGTCCCTTTGCCTGGGGAAAAGACGCCGCCGGCGCCGTGCATAACGCCGTGGTGCTGGAGGAAATTGCCTATATGGGCATATTCTCGCGCCAGCTGACGCCGGACCTGGGCGCCATGCAGCAAACGCTGCTGGATAAGCACTACCTGCGCAAGCACGGTAAAAACGCCTACTACGGACAATAAGCGCCGCAAGAAAAAAACCCTCCGTTGCGGAGGGATTTTGTCGGGACCGAATACTAACCGCCTGGCTTAACCATGCGGCGCTTCCTCGCGGAATACGGCCGGCGTTTCCTGAGCCGTCGGCTTCGCGCTTTTCAGCGCGCGGCGGATAACAAACAGCGCCGATATCAGCATGGTGACGGCAACCAGCATAAAGAACCCGCACAGCGCGGCGTTAATCTGGTTGCTGAACACGATGGTCTCCATATCCTTGATGGTTTTGGCCGGGGCGATCAGCGTGCCTTGCTCAATACCGGCGGAGAAACGCCTGGCCTGAGCCAGAAAGCCGATATTGGCCTGTTCATGGAAAATTTTCTGCCAGCCGGCGGTCATCGAGGTAATGAACAGCCAGATAGTGGGCAGGATGGTCACCCAGGCATAGCGCTGTTTTTTCATTTTGAACAGCACCACGGTGCCGAGAATCAGCGCCATGGACGCCAGCATCTGGTTGCCGATGCCGAACAGCGGCCACAGGGTATTGATGCCGCCCAGCGGATCGATAACCCCCTGATAGACGAAGAAGCCCCAGCCGGAGACGGCGACGGTGGTGCCCGCCAGATTGCCCAGCCACGAATGGCTGTTCGCCAGCCTGGGGATCACCACGCCCACCAGATCCTGCACCATAAAGCGGCAGGCGCGGGTGCCGGCGTCCACGGCGGTGAGAATAAACAGCGCTTCAAAAAGAATGGCGAAGTGGTACCAGAAAGCCATCATCGCCCGGCTGTTAAAGATTTCGGTAATGATATAAGCCATTCCCACCGCGAAGGTAGGGGCGCCGCCCGCGCGCGACAGCACCGAGGCTTCGCCCACGTCTCTGGCAATCCCGGAAAGGGCTTCCGGCGTAATGACGAATCCCCAGCTGTTAATCACCTGCGAGGCATTTTCCACCGTGGTGCCGATCAGCGCCGCCGGCGAGTTCATGGCGAAATAAACGCCGGGTTCAATCACCGAGGCGCAGATTAACGCCATAATGGCGACAAAAGACTCCATCAGCATGGCGCCGTAGCCGATAAAGCGGATATGGCTCTCGCGCTCCACCAGTTTCGGCGTGGTGCCGCTGGAAACCAGCGCATGGAAACCGGAAATCGCGCCGCAGGCAATGGTAATAAACAGGAAAGGAAACAGGCTGCCGGAGAATACCGGACCGCTGCCGTCGATAAAGCGGGAAACGGCGGGCATTTTCATCTCCGGCATGGCGAAGACGATGCCCACCGCCAGCCCGACGATAACGCCGATTTTCAGAAAGGTGGAGAGATAGTCACGCGGCGCCAGCAGCAGCCACACCGGCAGCACGGAGGCGATAAAGCCGTAAATCACCAGCGCCCAGGTCAGCGAGGTGCCTTTCAAAGTGAAGAAGGGGCCCCAGTAGGGATGCGCGGCGATATTGCCGCCATAAACAATCGCCAGCATCATCAGCACGAAGCCGATAAGGGATATCTCGGCGATTTTTCCCGGACGCAGGAAGCGCATATAAACGCCCATAAACAGAGCGATCGGAATGGTCGCGGCAATGGTGAACAGTCCCCAGGGGCTGTCCGCCAGCGCTTTTACCACCACCAGCGCCAGCGCCGAGAGGATAATGATCATGACCCCCAGCGCCCCAAGCATGGTAATTACCCCGGCAAAGGCGCCCAGCTCCTGTTTCGCCATTTCTCCCAGGGAACGCCCGTCGCGGCGGGTGGAGATAAACAGCACCAGAAAATCCTGCACCGCGCCGGCAAGCATCACGCCGACTAAAATCCAGATGGTGCCGGGCAGGAATCCCATCTGCGCGGCGAGGATCGGGCCGACCAGCGGGCCGGCGCCGGCAATGGCGGCAAAATGGTGACCGAACAGCACCCATTTATTGGTGGGAACGTAGTCCAGTCCGTCATTATGGCGTTCCGCCGGCGTCAGACGCCGGTCGTCGAGTTCAAAGACTTTCTTGGCGATAAATAGACTGTAGAAACGATAGGCGATGCTGTAACAAGCTACGGATGCGACAACCAACCATACGGCATTCACGTGCTCACCGCGGCTCAGGGCCAGCATGGCGAACGCGATAGCCCCCGCCAATCCAACCAACAGCCAGATCACGATGCTCTTGACGTTATTCATAACAACGGCTCCTTCGTTACTCAGGAAGATGTGTAGCGCGAGTGTTAAGGCAATTTAACAATAGTGGGTTTGTTGCCGAAGAGAAGCGGCCGGATATGAAAATGTGAGCAACCATAAATTTCTGTAAAGAAATTTAAACGCGCAGGCGATTACTATCTGTAAAACAGCGTGAAAGGTGGGTGATAAACGCGGAATTTGTTGTAGTAAGAAAGCCCTGCGGTTAATCACAGGGCTGACGATCGGTCAGGGAAGAACGTTACCCGCCGCGCGGTAGATCTCATACCACTCGTCACGGCTCAGCCGCAGCTCGGACGCGAGCGCGATATCCTGAATGCGCGCAGGGTTCATACTGCCGACGATCGCCTGCATATTGGCCGGGTGGCGCAAGATCCAGGCGACGGCGATGGTGGTGTTTTTTGCCTGATACCGGCCGGCGATACGGTCGATAACGGCGTTCAGCTCAGGAAATTTTTCGTTATCCAGAAAAACGCCTTCGAAGAACCCGTATTGAAACGGCGACCATGCCTGGATGGTCATATCGTGCAGCCGGCTATATTCCAGAATGGCGCCGTCGCGATCGGCGGCGGACGCGTTGGTCATATTGACGTTAAAGCCCGCGTCAATCATGCCGGTGTGCATAATGCTGAACTGAAGCTGATTGGCGATCAACGGCTGGCGCACCGCTTTTTTAAGCAGTTCGATTTGCAGCGGATGCTGATTGCTGACGCCGAAATAACGCACTTTGCCGCTTTTTTCCAGCGCATCGAAGGCCTCGGCCACCTCGTCGGGTTCGAACAGGGTATCCGGACGATGCAGCAGCAGGGCGTCAAGGTAGTCGGTTTTCAAGCGCCGCAGGCTATCTTCCACCGAGGAGATGATGTGCTCTCGGGAAAAATCGAAAAAGCCTTTGCGGATGCCGCATTTGGATTGCAGCAGGATAGCGTCGCGGCTGACGCCGGTTTTCTGCAATCCGGCGGCAAAAATCTCTTCTGATTTCCCCGCGCCGTAAATATCCGCATGATCGAAAAAATCGATTCCGGCGTCAATCGAGGCCCGAATAACGGCGGCGGCCCGATCCGGCGTTTGCGAATCCATTCTCATGCAGCCTAGAGCAATATTCGACGCGTGTAACCTGGATGCGCCTATTGTGATTTTTTTCACCTGCAATCTCCTGCTATAGAAAAATATGCCGTGGCCGGCCCACGAATGAGCCGGCGGCAAAGGAACATTATGCGGCGGGTTTGGCGATGATGCTGCGGGTGGCGAGGCGAACCTCGGCGATAACCACATCCAGGGTATCGCCCTGGCGGTAAACCTCTTCGCCTTTTACCAGCACCGTGCCGTTCTCCTGGCTGCAAACCAGTTCGTCGCGCACCGCGTGGACAAAGGAGGAGGGAATAAACGCCACCGCGCCGTTATCCAGCAGGCGAACGCGCAGGCCGCCGCGAGTCACATCGATGATTTCCGCCGGGAAGCGGGCGCCGCTGCCGGCCTTATCATTCAGGAAACGGGCATAGAGCCAGTCGCCGACGTCCCGCTCGGCCATACGGTTAAGACGGCGGCGCTCGGCGAGCTGCACGGTCACCTCGTCCTGCGGTTTCTCCGCCGGCTGTCCGGCGATCACCGCTTTCAGCAACCGATGGTTGACCATATCGCCATACTTACGAATCGGCGAGGTCCAGGTGGCGTAGGCTTCCAATCCCAGCCCGAAATGCGGCCCCGGCGTGGTGCTGACTTCGGCGTATGACTGGAAGCGGCGGATGCGGCTGTCCAGGAACGGCGTGGGCTGCGCATCCAGTTCGCGGCGCAGGGCGCAGAAACCGTCAAGGGTCAGCAATGACTGCGCATCGGTCCGCACGCCAAACGAATCCAGTACCGCCACCGCCTGTTCGACGGTCGCCGGGTCAAAGCCGTTATGGACGTTGTAGATGCCGAATCCCAGCCGGTCGCGCAGCACCACGGCCGCGCAGACGTTGGCGGCGATCATCGCCTCTTCGACGATGCGGTTGGCGATGCGCCGCGGTTCGACGACGATATCCAGCACTTCGCCTTTTTCGCCCAGCAGGAAGCGGTAGTCCGGACGGTCTCTGAATACCAGCGCGTGGGCCTTGCGCCATTCGCTGCGCGCCAGGCAGACGCGGTGCAGCAGGCGAATTTGTTGCGCAATGGCGTCGCTCGGCGGCTGCCATTCGCCCTGTTGCTCCAGCCAGTCGGATACGTCGTCGTAGGCCAGCTTGGCTTTGGATTCGATCCAGGCGGCGAAGAAGTGAATATCGTCTCCCAGCGTGCCGTCGGCGGCGATGGTGACGCGACAGGCGAGGACCGGACGGCGTTCGTCGGCGCGCAGCGAGCAGATATCGTCGGACAGCTGGCGCGGCAGCATCGGAATATTGAAGCCGGGCAGGTAATTGGTGAAGGCGCGCCGGCGGGCGATGTTATCCAGCTCGCTGCCGGCTTCGACGTACGCGGTGGGATCGGCGATGGCGATAGTCAGCAGCAGCGAGCCGTCGTCGTTGTCCTGCACGTACAGCGCATCATCCATATCCTCGGTGCTGGCGCTGTCGATGGTGACGAAATTCAGGGCGGTGAGATCTTCGCGCACCAGCGCGCCGTCGTTGAGCTCGCTGGTCGCGGCGTCAGGGGCCGCGCGTTCCAGATTATGGCGTGACAATGTCACCCACCACGGCGCCAGCGGATCGTCGCCGGTGGTGATGTACTGGGTCAATTCGGCATGAAAACCGCGGTCGCCCTTGAGCGGATGGCGGCGCATCTCCGCCACCGCCCAGTCGCCGTCCTGGAACTGATGGCCGAGGTCGCGGGCGGGGCGGCAGCCGATGGCCTCTTTCAATAAAGGATGGTCGGGAATAATCGCCAAGCGATCGTCTTTTTTCTGAACGCGGCCGACAAAGCGGCTCAGGAAAGGCTCAATCAGCTTTTCAGGCTCGACGATTTCGCGATCTTTATCGGTGTGCAGCGTGGCGCTGATGCGGTCGCCGTGCATCACTTTTTTCATCTGCGGCGGCGGGATGAAATAGCTTTTTTGTCCGTCAGCTTCCAGAAAGCCAAACCCTTTGTCTGTGCCTTTGACGACACCTTCAACCCGTGGCGTCTGCGAATGAAGTTGCTGTTTTAGCTGTGCAAGCAGCGGATTATCTTGAAACATAGCGTCCAGAAATACGGTTATAAGTAGCTCGATTAGCGGCAGACAGTTTTACGCGAATCGGGGGCCGGCGGCAAGCTTGATGTGCGGATGATCCGGCGTACGGATAGGCCGCTCGCGGCGCGCCGGGCCGTTGGCGACGGCGCGATAGCGGGTGATGAATTATTGAGGAAAATGTGACCAGGCGCAAACTGTGAATTTTTTGTCTAGTTGTATAGACAAATAGTGCCGTTTTCCAGCTATTACTTAACCAGTAGCGGAAAACAGGAAGGGCAAATGATGAAAGATTTGGGCAATAAGGTTCATGCTTTCGGCAAGGCGCTGATGATGCCGATTTCGGTGATCGCCGCCGCCGGGATTTTCCTGGGACTGGCGGCGGCGATGCAAAACCCGGCCATCACCGGCGACGCCTTCGCGGAGATGAAAATTCCCCAGTTGATCATCGGCTTTATTCGCCAGATCGCCGGCGCGCTGTTTGCCAACCTGCCGCTGTTTTTCGCCGTCGCCAGCGCCATCGGCCTGGCGAACGCCGAGAAGCCGACGGCGGCGTTCGCCGCGGTGATCGGCTTTATTTCCATGCACGTCGGGGTCAAGGCGACGCTTACCGCGCAAAACCTGACGCCCGCCACCACCGCCGTCGACGCGCTTACCGCGGCGGGGATGGACCACACCGCCGCGCTGATGTACGCCGCCGAATTCACCCAAACGCTGGGGATCTTCACCTATAACATGAGCGTACTGGGCGGGGTGATCGCCGGGGTGCTCACCGCGCTGCTGCACAACCGCTTCTACACCATTGAACTGCCCACGGCCATCAGCTTTTTTGGCGGGCGGCGCTTTGTGCCCATCATCACCGTGGTGTGCCTGCCGCTGGTGGGCGTCGGACTGGCGCTGATCTGGCCGACCATCGGCAAAGGCATCGCCTGGGTGGGGGAACTGATCGGCCACAGCGGGCAGTATGGCGCGTTTCTATACGGTTTTTCGGAACGCATTCTGATCCCGACCGGGCTGCATCATATTCTGAATGAAACGGTGCGTTTTACGCCGATTGGCGGCATCGCCACCATCGATAATCAAACGGTGGTGGGCGCGCTGAATATCTTTAATGCGTCGCTGACGAACCCCGGCGCGGTGAGCGACGACGCTATTCGCGAAGCAACCCGGTTTCTCGCCCAAGGCAAGATCCCGATCATGATGTTCGGTCTGCCGGGGGCGGCGCTGGCGATGTATCACTGCGCTCAGCCAAAGCATAAAAAACGGGTGAAGGCGCTGGTGCTGGCCGGGGCGCTGGCCTCGTTCACCACCGGCATCACCGAACCGCTGGAGTTCTGCTTTATTTTTGTCTCGCCGCTGTTATATCTGATCCACGCCGTACTGAGCGGGCTCTCCTTTATGCTGATGTCCGTGCTGCATCTGATGATCGGCAATATTCAGGGCGGGGCGATTGACCTGGTGGTGTTCGGCGTGCTGGGCGGGGCGGAAACCCGCTGGTGGTATGCCGTGCTGCTTGGGGTGATTTACTTCCTGGCCTACTACTTCATCTTCAAGCTGGTTATCCGTCGCATGAACGTCGAGACGCCGGGACGGGAGTCGGAAGAGCAGCCGCCGGAAGCCACCGCCGTCAGCGCCGACCAGCGCACGCAAAACATCATCACCGGACTGGGCGGCGAGAGCAATATCGCCGAGGTGGATTGCTGCTTTACCCGTCTGCGCGTGCAGGTAAAAGACATGACGCTGGTGGTGGACAAAACCTTGATGACCACCGGCGCCAACGGCATCAAGCGGGTTAATGAGCATAACATCCAGGTTATTTACGGTCCGAAAGTGGAGAAAATCGCCAATGACGTCAAAAGCGCGCTTGGCGTGACAGGGTAACCTTTCTTTCAATCAAACCAAACAGGATAGGGCTATGACAAAGCGGTACAGCATGGTAATCGTCGGTGGCGGATCGACCTGGACGCCGGGTCTGCTAAAAGCGTTGTGCAAACGTCAGGCCACGTTTCCGCTGCGGCGGCTGGTGATGTATGACGTCGACGCCGGGCGGCAGGCGGTGATCGGCGACTTTGCCCGGCTATTGTTCAGCGAAGAGTACCCGGAGGTGGACTTTTACTACACTACCGATGTGGAAGAGGCGTTCCGCGAGGTGGATTTTGTTTTCTGCCAGATGCGCACCGGCGGTTATGCCATGCGCGAAAAGGACGAGAAAATCCCGCTGTCGCTGGGGGTTATCGGGCAGGAGACCTGCGGCCCCGGCGGTTTCGCCTATGGCATGCGCTCCATCGGCGACATGATTGAACTGGTGCAGAACGTCCGAGCCCGTTCGCCGGACGCGTGGATCCTTAATTACACCAATCCGGCGGCGATCGTCGCCGATGCGCTGCGGGTGAAATTTCCCCACGATCGGCGCATCCTCAATATTTGCGATCAGCCGGTCAATTTGCTGCGTTCTTACGCCCGGCTGCTGGGACGCGACGCCGATGAGTTCGAACCGGTCTACTTCGGTCTTAACCATTTTGGCTGGTTTACCCATCTGTATGACCGGCAGGGAACGGACCTGCTGCCGCAGTTGCAAGAGATTATTCTCAATCAGGGGTTTAAACCGGCGGACGCGGAGCAGCGCGATCGCTCATGGCTGGACACCTATGCGGTGGTTGCCGACATGATGCGCGATTTCCCCGACTATCTGCCCAACACCTATCTGCAATATTACCTCTATCCCGAGTATAAGCTGAGCAAGCTGGACCCGAACTATACCCGCGCCAACGAGGTGATGGCCGGAAGGGAGAAGCGGGTATTTGAAACCTGCCGCGCCGCGGTGCAGGCCGGCACCACTAAAGACGCCAGCGTGGTGCACAACGACGCCCACGGCGACATGATCGTCGAGGTCGCGGAGTCGATCGCCGGCAACCAGCGGCGGATTTTTGTGGTGATTGTGGAAAACAACGGCCTGATAAACAATCTGGATGATAGCGCGATGGTGGAGGTGGCCGCCACGTTGGGCATCAACGGCCCGCGGCCTTTCGGCGTCGGTCCCATCCCGACCTTCTACAAGGGGATGATCGAGCAGCAGTTCGCCTATGAGCGCCTGACGGTCGAGGCCTGGTTTGAGGGCTCTTATCACAAGGCGCTGCAGGCGCTGACCCTTAACCGGCTGGTGGTGGACGCCAAAAAAGCCCGCCAGGTGCTGGATGCGCTGATTGAAGCCAACAAAGGCTATTGGCCGCAGCTGAAGTAGCCGCCGGGGAGGTTATAGCGCCAGCAGCGGACGCGGCGGCGCGTCGAGCGTAAAGGTATAGTACCGCTGGTTGTAATAGACGTTCGACAGCTCAAAGGGAACGCCGTCGGCGAAAAAGGCGATCACGCTGGCGCGCAGCACCGGTTCATCGCGCGCCAGCCCCAGCGCTTCGCGTATTTCGGCCGAGGGAAGCTCGGCGAATATCTGTTTATGGCTGCCGACGGCGTCATAGCCTTTTGACTTGAGGTAGGCGTATTTCGACTGACTGAGCGCCTGGGTACTCAGGTCGGGAAACAGCGCCTGATTCATCCAGGATTGTTCATAAACAAAGGGCGTGCCGTCAATCAGCCGCAGGCGCAGCATATAGTGAACCGCGGCCTGTTCCGGCACCTGGAGCGCGGCTGCGACCTCCGGCGTGGCGGGTTGCTGGGAAAAATGCAGCAAACGATTGACGACCTTCCGCCGGACGCTGCTGGCGACCTCGCTGGAGGTCAGGTGCTGATCCAGCGGCAGTTGAACTTTGACGCGGGTATCCGGCCGGGCGACAAAGGTGCCGCGGCCGCGAAAACGCTCGACCAATCCCTGTCTGACCAGATAATCCACCGCTTTGCGCGCCGTCATGCGCGAAACCTGATATTGCCGGCACATTTCCGCTTCGGTAGGCAATGGATCGCCGGGCCGCAGCGCATTTTCCCGGATCTGGCGGCTTAGAATCTGCTCGATTTGCAGATAAAAAGGGATAAAAGAGTGTTTATCGATCATCGGATGCGGCTCTCCCAACTGCCCAGTCTGAATAGTATAGGCGGGCAGTTATCTATACAAGGACCGCCGTCCCGTTGATTAATATTAACGCGGCGGCGGCGATATAATAAACAGGCGGCCGGCGAATATATCAATGTCCTTGCATTATATGTGCTTATTTTATATCCACACAATAAATGTTGTTAAATAGCACGGTATAAAAATCATTCTCTCAGCATTATATTTTCGCGATATTTTCGTGATTGATAATGCTATTTAAGTTGGTATCAAGATAAATAAATGTTAATAAAAAATAGCGAATATTAATTTTAAAAACAATTGCGCCAATAACCCTGTAAAAAGTGATTCTATCCGGCAGTTAAAATAGTAAAAAAACGTATTTTTACATTAAAAAAAAACACATAATTAGCCCGAAAACTATCAGCCAAAATAACTAATTATCATAAAAATCATGGCTTCATGGTTGATTTATTTTTGAGCAATTTTTTATTTTTAAGTGGAGCGTTCGCTATGAAGAATACGACGAATAGTAACCGGGACTTATTAAATTCTTTCACCCTGCCAAACGGCATCGCGCTGAAAAATAGGGTGGTTATGGCGCCGATGACCACCTGCAGCGGCTTTTTTGACGGCAGCGTAACCAAAGAGCTGGTGGAATATTATCAGGCCCGCGCGGGAAGTATCGGCACGGTTATCGTGGAGTGCTGCTTTGTGGATGACCGGGGGCTGGCTTTCCCCGGAGCGATAGGAATAGACCACGACGATAAAATCGCCGGGCTGGCGAAAATCGCGGCGGCGATTAAAGAAAAAGGGTCGAAGGCGATACTGCAAATTTATCACGGCGGGCGCATGGTGGAGCCGCGCTTTATCGGCGGCGCCTCGCCGGTGGCCCCCAGCGCCGTGGCCGCGCCGCGCGCCGGCGCGGCGGTTCCCGAGGCGTTGAGCGGGGATGAGGTCGAGGCGATGGTCGCCAAGTTTGGCGATGCGGTATACCGCGCCATTCAGGCCGGCTATGACGGCGTGGAAATTCACGGCGCCAATACCTACCTTATTCAGCAGTTCTATTCTCCCAATTCCAATCACCGCACCGATAAATGGGGCGGCAGTCGGGATAATCGCGCGGCGTTTCCGCTGGCCGTGCTGGATATCACCCATGATAGGGTTAATAAGTATGCGGACCGCGGGTTTATTATCGGTTATCGCTTCTCGCCGGAAGAAATAGAAGAGCCCGGCATTCGTTTTGAAGATTCGCTGTATCTGCTGGAGAAACTGGCGGAAAAAGGTTTGCACTATGTGCACTTCTCCATGGGGCATATTTTGCGTCCGTCCATCGTCGAGACCGGCGACCCTACGCCGTTGATTAAAAAATATCTCGCAAAACGCTCGGCCCGGCTGGCCGCTATTCCGGTAATCGGCGTCGGCGAAGTGGTTAATAAAGCGGATGCCGAAACGGCGCTGGAATGCGGCTATGACCTGGTCGCCGTGGGCCGCGGCTGTATCGCTTATCCTGACTGGATTGAACAGATTTCCGCCCGGGAAAAAATCGATCTTTATATCCCCAGCGACCAGCGCGAAGCATTAACGATCCCTGAACCGCTGTGGCGTTTTTCGCTGGTGGAAGCGATGATCCGCGACGTCAATTTAGTCGGGAAGAAATTCAATGCCGGAACTTATCAGGAAAAAGTCCGGGATGAAAATGGCGAACTGACGGTTAATATCAGCTTTGAAGCCGAGCGGATAAAAAATATCGCGCTGGAAGACGACGCCGATATTGACGATTCGCTGATGATAAGTTTTGAAATAATTCGCGAGCGGATTCTGGACACCAACAGCCCGCACGTTGATGCGGTAACCGGCGCGACCACGCAGAGCGAAGCGATTAAAAAGGCCGTCACCAAGGCGATGGTGAAATCCTGCAAGGACGCGATTATCGCCGAAGGCGGCGACCCGGATGCGGGTCTGGCGGCCGACGTGGTGGTGATCGGCAGCGGCGGCGCCGGACTGGCGGCGGCGATTCAGGCCAGCGAAGAGGGCGCGCGCGTCATTATCGTCGAAAAAATGCCGGTTATCGGCGGCAATACCATTAAGGCCTCCGCCGGGATGAACGCCGCCGGAACGGTATTCCAGCAGCTTAAAGGCATTGAAGACAGCCAAACCCTTTTCTATAACGAAACCCTGAAAAGCGGCAAACAGAAAAATAACCCCGACCTGGTGAAATATTTCGTCGAGCATGCGCCGCGCGCCGTTGACTGGCTCGCCGAACACGATATTGAACTGAGCGACATTACCACCACCGGCGGCATGAGCGTTGACAGAACGCACCGGCCGGCCAACGGGGCGGCCGTCGGCGGCTATTTAATCAGCGGGCTGATTAAAAACCTCAACAAGCACAATATCGACGTCCTGCTGGATACCTCGGTAACGGAAATCATCCGCGAGCAGGGTAAGGTCGCCAGCGTTCGCATCGTCAATGACGAGCATGAGGAAAAAGTCATTGCCGCAAAAGCCGTTATCGTGGCGACGGGGGGATTCAGCGCCAATGAGCAGATGGTGGTCAAATATCGTCCCGACCTGAACGGCTACGTCACCACCAATCATAAGGGCGCGACCGGCGGCGGTATTCGCCTGCTGGAGAATATCGGCGCGGCCACGGTCGATATGGGAGAAATCCAGACCCACCCGACGGTGGAGCAAACGACCTCTTATCTGATCTCCGAATCGATCCGCGGCGGCGGCGCCATTCTGGTTTCCCAGCGCGGGGAGCGATTCTTCAACGAGCTGGATACCCGCGACAACGTTTCGGCGGCGATCGTTAACCTGCCGGAGAAATACGCCTATATCCTGTTCGATCAGCAGGTGAGAAACAGAAATATGGCGGTGGAGGAGTATGTGGCTCAGGGGTTGGCGGTAAGCGGCGAAAGCGTCGGCGAGCTGGCGCAACAGATTGGCGTCGACGCGGATACGCTGCAACAGACGCTTGAGCGCTACAACAGCTTCGTCAGCCAGAAACGCGACGACGATTTTGGCCGGGTGACGGGAATGCGCGATCCGCTGAATCAGGCGCCTTACTACGCCATTAAAGTCGCGCCGGGCGTTCACCACACCATGGGCGGCGTGGCGATCGATGCCGGCGCCGCAGTGCTGGACAGCCATAATAACGCCATTCCCGGCGCCTACGCCGCCGGGGAAGTGGTCGGCGGTATTCACGGCGCCAACCGTATTGGCGGCAACGCGGTGGCGGATATCATTATTTTCGGCATTCAGGCCGGCAAACGGGCGGCGGCCTACGCCAGATCGCCGGATAATGCGCGGGCAACCGATGCCGGTAACAGCGCCGCAAAAGCGCCCGGCGCGGCGGAGAAACGGCCGGTGCTGATTGAAGACTGATTAGTGCGGGAGAGCGCGTCCGCCAGGGCGCCTCTCTGTTCCGACCACTTCTGCGGGCGATGCGCCCGCAGCGCCTGAAATAACATCGGCTATCTGACTTCGGCATAATGACATCGGTAAATAATATCTATTCCTACTCCACCCGGCTGATGGGCAGCCCCATTTCATTAAAACTGTTTGTTGATGACGAAACGGCGGTCAGGCGGGTATTCCAGCGCATCAAACGGCTGGAAGACCTGCTGACCGTTAATCGCGCGCACTCGGAAGTGATGAGCATCAATCGCGCGGCGGGTAAAGGCTACGTTGCGGTCAGCCCCGTGGTGTTCCAACTGATTAAGCGCGCCAGAGAAATCAGCCTGATTAAAGACGGCTGTTTTAACTTCGCCATCGGTCCGCTGGTGAAGCTGTGGAAAATCGGCTTCGACGGCCGCGCGGTTCCCGCCGCGGCGGCAATAGAAAAGGCGCTGGCGCTGACCAATCCGGCAAGCGTTTTGCTCAATGAGGAGCAGTGCGCCGTTTTTCTGCCAACCGCGGGGATGGAGATCGATTTAGGCGCCATCGCCAAGGGGTATATCGCCGATCTGGTGAGAGATTTGCTCTGCCGGCACGGCATTTATCATGCGCTTATCAATTTGGGCGGCAACGTGCTGACGCTGGGCGGCTCCTTGACGGATGGGCAGGGGCGGTGGGGCGTGGGGCTGCAAAAACCGTTCGCCGAGCGGGATGATCTGCTTGGCGTTATCCGCGTGAACGGCAAATCCGTGGTGACGTCCGGCGTCTATGAGCGATTTTTCACCGTTGACGAGCGGATATATCACCATATCCTGGATCCGCGCAGCGGCTATCCGCTGGATAACGAACTGCATAGCGTCACGGTTATTTCGGACAACTCCATCGACGGCGATAGCTATACCACGCTGCTGTACGGCATGGGCGTCGCGGCCGGAATCGACTATTTACGCCCCAGGGCGGATATCGAGGCCATCTTTGTCACCAAAGATAAACAAATCATTCTTTCTTCGCGTCGTCATTACGATTTCGAACGGCTCGACGACGACTATGAATTAATTTGCGCCGGCGGCGAGGAGTGAGCCCCTGCCTGCGCAGGAATAGCGGAGGCGGCAAACCCCACAAGCGCGGGGTTTGCCGCCGGGGAGATTAATTATCCAGTTCCAGCTCGTTCATCGCGGCGATGTTAAAGCCGCCGTCCACGTGCAGCACTTCGCCGGAGATGCCGGCCGCCAGATCGGAGCACAGGAACGCCGCGGAATTGCCGACGTCTTCGATGGTGACGACGCGGCGGATTGGCGTAACCGCTTCACAGTGCGACAGCATTTTCTTGAAGTTCTTGATGCCTGACGCGGCCAGCGTACGGATTGGGCCGGCGGAAATGGCGTTAACGCGCACGCCCTGCGCGCCCATGGCGTTCGCCATATAGCGTACGTTCGCTTCCAGCGACGCTTTCGCCAGACCCATAACGTTATAGTTGGGAATGGCGCGCTCCGCGCCCAGATAGGTCAGGGTCACCAGCGCGGAATTCGGGTTCAGCAACTTGCGGCTGGCCTTCGCCATCGCCACAAAGCTGTATGAGCTGATATCGTGCGCCACGCCGAAGCCCTCGCGGGTTACCGCGTCGACATAATCGCCGTCAAGCTGATCGGCCGGCGCGTAAGCGATGGAGTGCACGAAACCGTCAAAGTTCGGCCAGACTTTGGCCAGTTCGACGAATAGCGCTTCAATACTGGCGTCTTCCGCGACGTCGCACGGCAGCACAATGCTGGAACCCAGTTCGCCGGCAAAGCCTTCAACGCGCGATTTCAGCTTATCGTTCTGATACGTGAACGCCAGTTCGGCACCTTCGCGGTGCATCGCCTGTGCGATACCGAATGCAATGGAGCGGTTACTGGCGACGCCAGTGACCAGAATGCGCTTACCGGTAAGAAAACCCATAGCAGTAATCCTTGTGATCGTTGTTGCTGCGACCATCAGTCATAAAATGAGCTGTTATTGATGATCGAGATGAATAAACCGGGCGATTCTAGCATGCCCGGAGCCGATTGGGGTACTCCGAGCAGTCGTTACCCGTCATATTAGAGCGGCGCGATACTCACAGCTGCGCGCCGTCGCGCCGCCAGGCGTCGGCGCTCAGCGCCTCGCCGAAGTGGCTGGCAATCAGCCGCTTGGTCAGTTCATGCAGCGGAGAAGCCAGCACGTCGGCGGTGCTGCCGCGCTCCACCACTTCCCCCGCCTGCATCACCAGGATCTGATCGCTGACGTGCTTCATCATCCCCAGATGCTGGGTGACGTAAATATAAGAGATACCGTGCTTTTCCTGCAGTTCCAGCATCAGATTGATAATCTGTGACCGCATAGACATATCCAGCGACGCCAGCGCCTCGTCCGCCACGATGACTTTCGGCTGCAGGATCAGCGCGCGCGCCAGCCCGATGCGCTGTTTCTGGCCGGGGGCCAGCGCGTGGGGATAATAGTAAGCGTGGTCCGGTCGCAGCCCCACCTGTTGCAGCGTCAGGTTGATGGTCTTTTCGCGCGCCGCGGCGCTGAGATCGGTATTCAGCCGCAGCGGCACGTCCAGCAGTTGGCCGACGCGCTGGCGCGGATTCAGCGCATTGCCCGCATCCTGAAAAATCATGCGGATACGCCGGCTGCGGTAGCGATAATCACCGTAATGCAATAGATGATCGTCGATCAGCAGCTCGCCGGAGGTCGGGGCGATCATGCCCGCCAGCATCTTGGCCAGCGTGGATTTCCCCGAACCGTTTTCGCCGATAATCGCCAGGGTCTGGCCTTCGCGCAGGGTAAAACTGACCGACTTCACCGCTTCGACGTGCTGGCGGCGAAACAGACCGCTGCGATAGCGGAAGGTTTTGGTCAGGTTGCGGGCTTCCAGCAGGGTTTCGACCATCAGGACTCCTCCATATTGAGCGGGAAGTGGCAGGCATACCAATGGTTCTTCACCGGCAGCAGCAGGGGCGTCTGCATACACTGTTTCTGCGAGTAGGGGCAGCGCGGGCCGAGACGGCAGCCGACGGGTAAATGCTCCAGCGAGGGGATCGCCCCCGGCAGGGTATTCAGCCGGCTTTTGTGCGGCAGCGAGCGGCCGAAGTCCGGCATCGCGCGGATTAACGCCTGGGTGTAGGGGTGGTGCGGCGCGCTGATCAGGTCTTCGCTGGTGGCGCTTTCCACCGTCTGGCCGCAGTAGAGCACGTTAATCCGATCGGCCCATTTGCTCATGGTTTGCAGGTCGTGGCTGATCAGCAGAATGGTGGTGTTATTGTTTTGGTTGAGCCGCGACAATAAACGAAAAATCTGCGCCTGGGTGGTGGACTCCATGGCGTTGGTGGGCTCATCGGCGATAAGCAGGCGCGGCTGGTTCGCCAGCGCGATGGCGATCATCACTTTCTGGCACTCGCCGTCGGTCAGCTCATAGGGATAGCTGCCCATGATATCTTTATGATCTTTGATGCCGACGCGGTGCAGCAGCTCGATTGCCCGGCGTTTGCGCCAGCGGAAGCGCTGCCACCAGCGGCCTTTATAGGTCCAGCCGGGGATGGTCTGGATTAATTGCCGCCCGATGTTTTCGGAAGGATCCAGACAGGACTGCGGCTCCTGAAAAATCATCGATACGTTATGGCCCACCAGCTTGCGGCGCTCGCGCGGCGACAGCCGCAGCAGGTCGATATCATCAAAGCGGAAACGATCGGCGGTCACCCGCCAGTTATCTTTGGTAATCCCGCAGATGGCTTTGGCGATCAGGCTCTTGCCCGATCCGGATTCACCCACCAGACCGCGGATTTCCCCTTCGGTCAGCGTCATGCTGACCCGGTCGACCGCTTTTACCGCGCCCTCGGAGGTGAGAAACTCGATGGTCAGATTGCGAATATCAAGCAAGGGCATAGGTCGTCTCCGCCATTATTCCGTCTCCGCCAGCAGGGCGCGGCGAATGCCGTCCCCCAGCAGGTTGACGATCAGCACGCTCAGGGCAATGGCCGCGCCGGGCAACATTACCGTCCAGGGGGCGGCGTAGATCAGCTCCAGCGAATTACCCAGCATCGCTCCCCATTCGGTGGTGGGCAACTGCGCGCCGAGGTCGAGAAAACCCAGGGCGGCGATGTCCAGAATGGCGATGGACAGGGCGCGGGTGAACTCCGACACCAGCACCGCCGCAATATTGGGCAGCACCACATACCAGACGGTATAAAAGGTGGACGCGCCGTCAAGACGCGTGGCGACGACGTACTCTTTATCCATCTCGTTGTGTATCGTACTGTAGATGGTGCGCACCATGCGCGGCAACAGCGCCAGCCACACGGCCAGCATGGCGTGCTCAAGCTTCGGGCCGATAAAGGCGATCACCACGATGGCCAGCAGCAGCGACGGAATGGACAATAGGGTGTCGAGAATGTGGTTAAACACCGCGGAACGCAATCCGCGGGTGACGCCGGCGAAAACGCCCAACAGGATGCCGCACAGCGCCGCCGCATGGGTGACGATCAGCGCCGACCCGACGGTGGGGGCGGCGCCGCTCAATAGCCGGCTCAACTGATCGCGCCCCAGGTCGTCCGTGCCGAGGAAGAACGAGACTTCGCCGTAGTGCGACCAGGAGGGCGGCAGCATCTGGTAACCCAGGAATTGCTGGCCGACGTCGTAAGGCGCCAGCAGTCTGCCGAACAGGCACAGGCCCAGCAGCAACAGAAAGCCGTAAAAGCCGATCATCGCCAGCGTATCCTGATGAAACACCCGCCAGGTATCGCCCAGACGGCTGGGGATGCGCTTTTCGCTGTAGACGTTATCGAAGGGCATACCACTCCTTGTGTTTCAACGGGTTGGTTATTGCTCCCCAGATGTCGGACAGCACGTTAACCGTAATAACCAGGGCGCCGACCACGATGACTCCCGCGGAAATCGCCGCGAAATCCTGCTGGCGGATGGCGTTGACCAGCCAGCGCCCCAGCCCCGGCCAGTTAAAGACCACTTCGGTAATCATGGTGAGCGTCAGCATAGTGGAAAACTGTAATCCCAGCTTGGGAATAATCGGCGGCAACGCGTTGTGCAGCACATGGCGGCGAATGATGGTCAGCGGCGACAAACCGCGGGTCGCGGCGGCCTTGATATAGCTTTTGCCGATAACCTCGGTGGTGCTGATGCGCATCAGCCGTATCACCTCCGTGGTCGGCGCCACCGCCAGTACGCTAACCGGCAGAATCAGATGCCGGATCGCGCTGACCATCATCTCATTGCGATAGGGGGAGTCGGACAGCCAGGCGTCGATCAGGGCAAAACCGGTTACGGTTTTTACCTGATACAGCAGATCGAAGCGTCCGGAAACCGGCAGCCAGCCGAGATGCAGTGAGAAAAACAGCGTCAGCAGCAGCGCCAGCCAGAATACCGGCAGGGAAAAGCCGATAAGCGACAGCGTGCTGATAACGATGTCCGGCCCTTTGTTCTGCATCACCCCGGCGGTGATCCCCAGCGGGATCCCCACCAGCAAAGAGAGCACGAACGCCAGCAGGCAGAGCTCGATCGTCGCCGGGAGCACGATTTTCAACTGCACGATAATGGCCTGGCCGTTGGTGCTGGAACGGCCGAAGTCGCCCTGCAGCAGGCTGGAGAGGTAAAAGCGATAGGCGTCAAGCAGCGCGGCGCCGTTAAGCGGGGCGTGCGGCGTGTAATAGCTCAGGCTGAAACCCAGCAGCGTCAGCAGGAACAGCGTAACCAGCAAGAGCAGCAGGCGCCGCAGGGTAAAGATAATCACGGTTGTTCTCCTTCATCGACCGGCCGGGAAGAAGAGGGGGGCGGGGCGGCGCCTGGCTCGCGGCGAGGATTGCCGCTTTCCCGGAAAACCCCGGCGAACGAGGCGCTGCCGAACGGGCTGAGCACCAGTCCTTTCATATCATAGCGGTAGGCCAGCAGGCGTAAAGAGGAGGCCAGCGGCAACACCGGCAGCTGTTCGGCCAGAATCTGCTGCGCCCGTTGATAGTATTCGATACGCTTCGCCAACTGTTGTGAAGAGAGCGCGTTTTGCAATACTTCATCAAAGGTGGGATCGCACCAGTGGGCGTAGTTGGTTTGCGAGCGAATGGCGGCGCAGCTTAATAACGGGCGGAAAAAACTGTCGGGATCGTTGCTGTCGGTGGTCCAGCCGGCCAGAGTCAAATCATGACTGAGCTCCATCAGCCGCGCTTCCTGAAAACGCCCCTCGACGGGCACAATGGTCACCTGCACTCCTACCTGAGCCAGATCGGCCTGTATCAGCTCGGCGGTTTTCAGCGGGCTGGGATTGTAGGAGTGCGACGCGCTGGGCACCCACAGGCGCAGGTTCAGATTGCTTATCCCCAGCTCCTGCAGGCGCCGGCGGGATTTCTCCGGGTTGTATTCCGTTATCCGGGCCTCGTCGTCATAGGCCCAGGAGGCGCGCGGCAAGATGGAGGCGGCGGTTTCGGCGGTGCCGTAATAAATGGACTGCATCAGCCGGTCATTGTTAATCGCCAGCGCAATGGCCTCACGCACGCGGCGGTCGTCCAGCGGCGGCTTGCGCACGTTGAACGCCAGATAGGCGACGTTCATGCCGGAACGTAATGACAGGCGCAGTCGCGGATCGTTACGTAAAATCGCCAGCTGGCTGACGGCGGGATACGCCAGCACGTCGCATTCGCCGGTCAGCAGCTTGGACAGGCGTCCGGTGCCGCCGGCGCCCAGATCCACCACCACCTGGCGCATTCGGGGCAGGCCGCGCCAGTAGGCGGCGTTGCGCGTCAGGCGAATATATTGCCCGTTGCGGTATTCATTCAGCATATAGGGGCCGGTGCCGACCGGTTCGCGATCCAGCAATTCCTGCTTATCGTTGGTGGAGAGCGCCCGGGCATATTCGGCCGAGAGAACCGGCGCATAGTGCGTTGCCAGGTGCCACAGGAAAGAGGCGTCCGGGCTGTTGAGCCGGATTTCAACGCCGTATTCGCCCAGCTTGCGGATACTCTGCACCGAGTCGGCAAATTGCAGGCTGTCGAAATAGGGATATTCGCCGCCGTTGACGTCATGATACGGATGCTTTTTATCCAGCATGCGTTGAAAGCTGAACAGCACGTCATCCGCATTCATGTTGCGGCTGGGGCTGAACCAGGCGGTGGTTTGAAAAGGGACGTCGCGACGCAGATAAAAGCGATAGGTCGAGCCGTTGTCCAGCACTTCCCAGCGCTGGGCCAGCTCCGGCATCAGGCGATAGGTATAGGGATCGACGTCCAGCAGGCGATCGTAAAGCTGGGCGGCCAGCGTATCGACGGTCACGCCGCTGCGCGCCATTTGCGGATTAAAGGTATTCAGTACGTCGTTTACGCAATAGACGAAGCCGCTTTGGCGGATATCTTCCAGCGGCGCGCTGACCGGCGCCGTCGGCAAGGGAGCCGCCAGCGAAGGCATAGCCAGCCAGACGAATGCCAGTGCGAAACAGGTTTTTCCAGACATACGGGATATTTTTCAGTCAATACGTAATACACAGAGTGTACCGCACTCTGGCCATCCTCCCCACTCCGTTATGCGCGGATGGCGACTTTCCAACCGCCGGTATTGCTTATGGCGCATTTTTGCTCTGGATCATATAAGGGCCGTTTTATCCCCATAATGGCGGATAATTTACTAAGTTCTGTGGAAAAAATGCCGTTATAGCTAACACTTTGCCCGAAAAATGGAGTGATTCCGGATGGACGCTATCAGGCCTCGTCGCCCGCATGACGGCGAATTCTCGCCTGGCTCGGAAGACGCTATCGATAACCCCGATGATTCAGACGCCGGCGCGGCGACATTCGAGGCGATTGAATTTGCGGCGGATGACGGTATGGGCCGCATAGAAAATGAGGCCGACGGGTATCGGCAAAATCCGCAGCGGGCGTTAACCGCAGCGGAACTCAACGCGCAGCATGAGAAGATAAAGCGGCTGGCCGACGCCACGCTTGCCGCGCCGCAGGATCGCGCCTCCGATCGGGCCGCCGCGTTTTTTATTCTGGCCGTAGAAAACACGCATTCTTCGGTTACTCAACTTGCCAATGCGCTGCATGACGCTTTCTCAACCCCGTTGAATGTCGAAAAGACGGCAATGCTGGAGACTTTTGAAATAGCGGTGAAAAAACAGATGCTCGCTTTTATCAACCTGGCGTTTATCACCAAAGCGCATCGGCCGCAGGCCGCGCAAATCATTGACGACTATATCGGCGAACTGGCGGCGCGGCGGGATGGTATCCGGCTGGGCGCCGCCAACGCGGAATTTTTGCTGGCCTCGGGACTGGGGGAGGAGCGGTACGCCGCCGCGGTGCGGGATGATATTGCAGCCCTGAAACAGGGGACGCATTACACGCAGGTCGACATGTCTCAGGCGTTATCGATCGCCGATAACGCCTGCAGCGCCGTCGATATGCTCGACCAGTTTGAAATGATGCTGAGAAATCGCGGCAGCGAAGCATCGACGTTGAATACCGAGTTGCAGCACTTAAGCCTGCTGGCCGATCGCTGGGAGGATTTTGTACAAAAATACGCCCAGCGCACGCCGAAAAAATGCTGAAAAGGGCATAAAAAAGCGCCAAGGGCAGGCGGCCAGGAACCCCATAATCAGTATGGAAATGAGAAAAATTCTCAACAAAGTGCTTTACAGATGATACTGATAACTATTATCATCATTTTCGCGCTTCAACGGTTGCTTCTTCGCAGGCACTGAAGGAGAGCACGACATTGCTCACATTGCTTCCAGTATTATTTTAGCCAGCCTAAGCGCTGGCTTTTTTTTTATGCCGGGCGTCCTGCCCGGCATAAAAAAGCATCCCGCCAGGTCGGATACCATTCCATGTTCATCGTTGGCGTCCCACTACCCCAACGCGCGCAGCGGTGTTCCCGCCAGAAACGCCTGAATATCTTCAACCGCCTGCGTGAAATAGGTGCGGTAATTATCGTCGGCGACATAGCCGAGATGCGGCGTCGCCAGCATATTGGGCAGCGTGCGGAACGGATGATCGGCGGGCAACGGTTCGCTGTCAAAAACGTCAAGCCCGGCGCCGGCAATATTTCCCGCGCGCAGCGCGTGCAGCAAGGCGGATTGGTCGACAATCGCCGCCCGCGAGGTATTAATCAGCAGCGCGGAGGGTTTCATGCGCGCCAGCTCCGCCGCGCCGAGTAAGCCGCGTGTGCGTTCGCCAAGCACCAGATGAATCGACACGATGTCGCTGCTGCTCAGCAACGATTCTTTCGAGGCGGCGAGCGCGACTCCCTGTCGTGCGGTGTCCGCCGCCGTCAGATTCTGGCTCCAGGCACTGACTTCCATGCCAAAGGCCAGCGCAATGCGCGCCATGCGCTGGCCGGTTTTACCTAACCCCAGCAATCCCAGTCGTTTGCCGCTCAGCCCGATGCCGACGGTGCTTTGCCATGGACCGTTCTGTCGTAACGCCAGATTTTCGCTTATCATATGCCGGGCCAGCCCGAGGATCAGCGTCCAGGCGAGTTCAACCGGTGCCGCCGATCCACTGTCCGTACCGCACACGATCACGCCGCGGGCCTTGGCCGCCGCCAGATCCACGGCGGCGTTACGCATGCCGGAGGTAATCAGCAGTTTTAAGCGCGGCAGACGGGCGAATAGCTCGGCGGTAAACGGCGTACGTTCACGCATAATCACCACAATATCCGCATCGGCCAGCATGGCGGTCAGTTGGGCTTCATCGTCAATGTGTCGCGTCAGCGCGCGGCACTCAACCCGGGGCGCCAGCGCCGACCAATCGGCGAACGACAACGCGACGTTCTGGTAATCATCAATAATGCGGCATTGCAACGGTATAGGGGCGGGCATGGAACACCTTATCGATAACAGAGGAAACCTGAACAAGGGTTATAGCATCAATATCGGCGAGCCAACAGTGCACTAAAACGCCGGGATCGCCGGCCATCCGACGGATTATGCTTTTCGGATACTCACTGCCGGGCGTGGCGACGGCAATACGCCGCAGGCAAAGACGGCGAGCCATGACTATGTCTTATTTAGCCACCATCAGGCTGGACAGGGGACTTTCCCCGAGCTGCTGAGCATGCCCGGCACATTGTAAAGAGGCCGCATATTCGCAGACCATTGACAAAGTAGCCATTGGTGATGCAAATCCAAATCCGTCATTCCTGAGTAGGCAGGAATCTTCCTTATATCAACGCACTAGCTGAAAGCAGATCCCCGCCTGCGCGGGGATGACTATGGCGGAGTGGGTTTGTCAGCAATCTGAGAGGCCGGATATGCGCCTCGGCGTGGGGTTATTGAAGCTCTTTTTCAAGTAACTGAACAATAAGTAGTTATGAATTATCGCTGGTCTTTCATCCATTGTTCGCGCGACAACCGATATAACATCACCGATTTGAGCGGATGCCCGTCGGGCACCCGTGGATAGTCGAAATCGTCGGCGGCATCATGCGTCATGCCCAGTTTGGCCATGATGCGGCGTGACTTCACATTGGCGGCGACGGTGGTGGCGACAATCTCATCCAGCTTCAATTGCCTAAAACCGAATGCCAGCGCGGCGCGCGCTGCCTCCGGCGCGTATCCCTTGCCCCAGAATTTGCGGGCAATACGCCAGCCAATCTCGACGGCGGGCGTGAAGTGCGCATCATAGCCAATCCGGACAAGGCCCGCCGTCCCGATAAAATCACCGGTGGTTTTATCCTCCAGCGCCCAAAAGCAAAAACCGTGTGTCGACTGGTGCGCGATTTGCCGGTCAATCCATCCATTGCTGTCGTCCACCGTCGGTAGCGGGAGTAGAAATTCCATGGCCTGCGGATCGGCGCAGATCGCGGCGAAAGCACCGCGATCGACCTGTTGCCACTGGCGCAAAATTAAACGAGGGGAGAACAATGTCTGCATGGTTTTTTCTCTTGGTTGATGACGATATCGCACCTATTCATTGACCGCGATGGCGTGTTTTTTCAGCAGTCCGCGCAGCTGATGATAGGTCAGCCCCAGCAGCTCGGCGGCCTTGCGCTGGTTGAAGCGCGCCTTTGCCAGCGCCTGTTCCAGCAGCGCCTGTTCCTGGGCGCGTTGCCACTGCTTCATATCCAGCGGGAAATCGGCGACGCTGCCGCCCGGCGCCGAGTCGGCGGCGGTTTCGGCGCCGGGCGCGGTTTTGCGAAAGGGGTTAATGATAATGGCGTCCAGCGGCCGATCGCTGCTGCCGTGGCGGTAAACCGAACGCTCCACCACATTTTTCAGTTCGCGGATATTTCCCGGCCAGGCGTAGCTCAGCAGCGTGTCGCGGGCGTGGGGCGTAAAGCCGGGAAACAGGGGCAGGTGCAGTTCGCGGCACATCTGGATGGCGAAATGTTCCGCCAGCAGCATGATGTCCTGCCGGCGTTCACGCAGCGGCGGCAGCTGAACCACGTCAAACGCCAGCCTGTCCAGCAGGTCGGCGCGAAACTTTCCGCTGGCCGCCAGCGCGGGAAGATCGTCATTGGTGGCGCATACCAGCCGGACGTCCACCTGTAGCGACTGGCTGCCGCCGACGCGCTCCAGCACGCCATATTCAATCACCCGCAGCAGTTTTTCCTGCACCAGCATGGGTGCGGTGGCCAGCTCATCGAGAAACAGCGTGCCGCCGTCGGCGCGTTCAAAACGGCCGAGATGGCGTTTCTGCGCCCCGGTAAAGGCGCCGGCCTCGTGGCCGAACAGTTCGGAGTCCAGCAGGTTTTCATTCAGCGCGGCACAGTTCAGCGAGATAAAGGGGCCTTGCCAGCGGGGGGAGAGATAGTGAAGACGGCTGGCGATCAGCTCCTTGCCGGTGCCGCGTTCGCCGATAACCAGCACCGGTTTGTTGAGCTGCGCCAACTGTGAAACCTGTTCCAGCACTTCAAGAAAGCTGTTGGCTTCCCCCAATAAGTTCTCTTTTTCCTGGACCATCGATTTTCATCCTGTGATTTTTACCAATAGTTGGCTTATTTGACTAATCTAGCGGATGTTGGCGAATAGTCAAAATTTCAACTTATTTATTTTTCAATAGGTTATGGATAAATAAAAATTGGCACGGTTATTGATATGTATAACCATATCGCCACTGCACGGTGGTGATAATAAATCAGGCGTAATCAGACGCTGGAAATCATTAAGAGGATTTGATTATGGGTATTTTTTCTCGTTTTGCCGACATCGTGAACGCCAACATCAATTCGCTGCTGGACAAAGCCGAGGATCCGCAGAAGCTGGTGCGGCTGATGATCCAGGAAATGGAAGATACGCTGGTCGAGGTGCGCTCCACCTCGGCGCGCGCGCTGGCGGAAAAGAAACAGATCGCCCGCCGTATCGATCAGGCTCAGACGCAGCAGGCCCAGTGGCAGGAAAAAGCCGAACTGGCGCTGCGCAAAGATAAAGACGATTTGGCCCGGGCGGCGCTGATTGAAAAGCAGAAACTGACCGACCTGATCGCGATACTGCAGCACGAAGCGGAAAACGTGGATGAAACGCTGGAGCGCCTGAAGCGCGAAATCGGCGAACTGGAAAACAAGCTGAGCGAAACCCGTGCCCGTCAGCAGGCGTTGACGCTGCGCCATCAGGCCGCTTCGTCGTCACGCGATGTCCGCCGTCAGCTCGACAGCGGTAAACTGGATGAAGCCCTGGCGCGTTTTGAACAGTTTGAGCGTCGTATCGATACCATCGAGGCCGAAGCCGAAAGCGTGGGAATTGGCAAACAAAAATCATTGGATCAGCAATTCGCCGAACTGAGGGCCAATGATGAAATCAGCGAGCAACTGGCGGCGCTTAAAGCTAAAGTTAAACCAGCCGAATAACCGGACCGGCCGCCGTCAAGGTTGGCTGCGGCCGTCGTTCCCCGCGGCGAAAGCAACGGGGACCACCGGTGAACATAATAACTAAGGAGACACGATGAGTGCTTTGTTTCTTGCCATACCGCTGACCATTTTCTTTCTCTTTGTGGCGCCGATATGGCTTTGGCTGCATTACAGTCAGCGCAAGCAAAACAATGCTCAACTGGGACAAAACGACATGCAGCGTCTGACGCGGCTGACGGAAGATGCCCGCCGCATGCGCGAGCGCATTCAGGCGCTGGAAGAAATTCTGGACGCGGAACATCCGGACTGGAGAAAATCGTAATGAAAAATACTTGGTCGGGTAAAACCTTATACCGCATACCGGAAGAGGGGATGCTGAAAGGCGTCTGCGCCGGGCTGGCCCGCTACTTCGACGTGCCGGTAAAACTGCTGCGGGTGATTGTAGTGCTGTCGATGTTCTTCGGCCTGTTCTTCTTCACCATACTGGCCTATATCATCCTCAGCTTTATGCTTGAGCCGGCGCCGGAGGGCAGCTACCAGACTGCGTCGCCGCACGCTCCGCGACAACTGCTGGACGACGCGGATGCCACCCTGAACGCCAGCGAACGGCGCCTGCGCAATATCGAGCGCTATGTCACCTCCGATACCTTCGGCGTTGAGAGCCGTTTCCGCCAGCTTTAAGCCAGGCCACCCCCTACGACGCCGATGTTATCCACCCGTGTCATTACCACAGGATAACGTCGCGTCGAGTCCGACCGTTTTCCTCGGCTATAATTTGCGCTCAATTTGTTAGCGACCATAATTTCATGTACAAACGCAGCATTCGCCTCAACTAAATAAAAAGGTACTTCATGGATGAGACAATGCTTTTGATCGCTACGGTGATGTTGCTGGTCTACATGCTGGCGTTGCCGATCGCCGTATGGATAATCTTCAGGCGCGCCGCGCGTCATCAGCGGCAAACCGCGCGGCTTGAGCGTGCGGTCGCCGCCTTGCAGGCCGAGCTGGCCCGGGCGTCGGCGCAGTTGAGTCAATTGCTGGGCCGCGACCGCCCCTTATCCGCGCCGGAACCGGCGGCGGAGATAACGCCACCCGCCGCGGCCAAGGGCGAATATCGACAGGCCGCGCCGGCGATAAAAGAACAACCGGCGCCCCAAGCCGCGCAGCCGACGGAAAACCCCTGGCAACCCCTCTCGTCCGAATCGCCGTCAGGGCTATTTTCCTCGCTGACGAGGTGGCTGCTGCAAGGCAATCCGCTGGCGAAAATAGGTATTTTGCTGCTGTTTTTCGGCCTGGCGTACCTGATGAAGTACAGCATTGAGCGCGATATGCTGGCGATCGAATGGCGGCTGGGCATCGCGGCGTTAATCAGCGGCGGGCTGTTGGCTTTTGGCTGGTGTCTGCGCCATAAGCAACGGCTGTATGCCCTGATATTACAGGGCGGCGCGGTCGGCGCCTTGTATATCACGGTATTCGGCGCTTTTCGGCTTTATCTGCTGTTGCCCTATGCGCCGGCCTTCGCTCTGCTGCTGGTGATTTGCGCGGCCAGCGTCGGGCTGGCGGTGTTGCAGCGTTCGCTCAGTCTGGCGATGCTGGCCAGCGCCGGCGGTTATCTGGCGCCGCTCCTGCTGTCGCCGGAAGGCGGCAACCACGTGGTGCTGTTTTCCTATTATCTGCTGCTGTCGCTGGGCATTCTGGCCATCAGCGCGCGCCAGTCCTGGCGGGAGCTTAATCTGCTGGGGCTGATTTTTACCTTTGGCGCGGCGCTGCTCTGGGGAGCGGAGCATTATCGGCCGGAGTACTACCTCAGCAGCCAGCTGTTCCTGATCGCCAATATCCTGATATTCGGCGTGGGCGCGCTGCTTTTCTCGCTCCGCCACCAGCCGGCGGGCAAACAGCTAGTGGACGGCGTGCTGCTGTTCGCTCCGCCGCTGATCGGCTTCGGCATGCAGTATCTGATCGTGCAGCGGTGGACCTATGGCCCGGCGCTCTCCGCGGTGGGTTACGGCGTATTTTACCTGCTATTGGGGAGACGGACCCGCCGGACAACGCCGCGCCTGGGACTGTTTTCGCTCGCCCTTGGCGGCTGTTTTCTGACATTGGCCGTGCCGCTGGCGTTTTCCGCCCGCTGGACGGCGATGACCTGGCTGCTGGAAGGGCTGTGCGTGCTGTGGGCCGGGCTGTACCAGGGCCAGCGGCGCATGGGATGGAGCGGTTCGGCCGTTATGCTGCTGGGCGTGCTGTCCGCCTGGTATGCGCTGTTTTCCGCGCCGCTCGGCACGGCATCATTCCTGTTTATCTTCGGCATTCTGACGCTGAGCGCGCTGGCCGCGGGCCTGTGCTGGCGGCGCTACCCTCAGGTTGATGCGCGCTGGCGCCGCTTCAGTCAGGGCTTTTTCCTGCTGGGGATCGTGACCTGGTTCGGCTGGCTGCTTTATGCCGTCGATCGCGCGCTGGCCGCCTATCTCGCGGCGTTCTGGCACGGCGGCGAGTTTATGCCGCCGTGGCGCACCCACGCGTTGCTGTATACGCCCGGGGTTCTGCTGGCCGTCGCGGCGTCCGCGGCGCTCTGGCAGGCGGCGGGCAGGCGACTCGACTGGGCGGCGCTGCGCCATAGCGTCTGGTTGCTGTGGGGGGCGCTGCTGCTGGCGGTGTTACAGCAATTTATCGCGGCGGAGTACCGGCAGTTTCCGTTGCTGAACGGCGGCGAGCAGCTTGCCTCGCTGGCCGGCTGGCTGGCGAGTTTTGCTATCGCCTACGGGGTGCTTTACCGCGATGAAGACGCGCTGCCGCTGCGGCTGACCCAGGGTTTTCATCTGACGCTGCTGTGGATGGCGGTTGGCTTTTTGTTGCTGATGGCGTCACAGTATCTGTATCCGTTGATTCCCGCGGCGGTGGATGAGGGGGAACCGGTACTGACGCTGGCGTTGCTGTCCGTCGTCGTCATCGCCTTGGCGCTGCCGACGCGCCATCGGCTGTGGCCGCTGACGCGCTGGGCGGCGTTGTACAACCGGACCGGGCTGGTGCCGCTGGTCGCCGCCCTGTTTACCCTGACGGGCGCCGCCAACCTGTTGGACGGACAGATAGCCTGGCGCGGCGCGGACGGCTTCTATCTGCCGCTGTTTAATCCGCTGGAAGCCGGCATGGCGCTGGCGACGGCGGCGTTGATCCTGTGGTATCGCCGCACGCTGGCGGCGTTTTCACCGCATACTCCGTTAAGACGCCAATGCCGTCTGGCGCTGTGGCTATTGAGTTTCTGGTTGCTGAACGGCCTGCTGCTGCGCTCGCTGGCCTGGTACGCGCAGATCCCGTGGTCGGCGGACGCGCTGTGGGCGTCTCGTCTGATACAAACCGCTTTCGCCCTGCTGTGGACGCTTTCCGCACTGGTCGGCATGATATGGTCGACCCGGCGACAGCTGCGCGGCGGCTGGCTGGCCGGCGCATTGCTACTGGGGCTGACGGTAGCCAAACTGTTTCTGGTGGATAGCGCCGGAGGCGGCGGACTGGCGCGGGCGGTGGCCTTTATCGGGGTGGCGCTTCTGATCCTGATCGTCGGTTATTTTGCGCCCCTGCCGCCGAAGCAGCGTCCCGAAATAGACGAGTCTTATGGCCGGACCGGGTAATAAAGCCAACGCATCTGCAGCTCGAAGTATGACGGGTATATATAAGATTAAGTATCAAGGAGTCAGGTTTATCCAATGAAGCGATTACAAAATGAGATTAATTCGCTGGTTAACCGCGGTGTGGATCGTCATCTGCGGCTGGCCGTCACCGGGCTGAGCCGCAGCGGGAAAACCGCCTTTATTACGGCCTTTGTGAATCAGCTGTTGAATATCCACAGCGGCGCCCATCTGCCGCTGTTCTCCGCCGTGCGCGAAGGGCGGCTGCTGGGAGCGAAACGCGTGCCGCAGCGCGATCTCGGCGTGCCGCGTTTTGCCTATGATGAGGGCATGGCGGCGTTATATGGTTCGCCCCCCGACTGGCCGACGCCGACGCGCGGGGTGAGTGAAATCCGCCTGGCGCTGCGCTATCGCTCCAATGACTCGCTGCTGCGGCACTTTAAAGATACCTCCACGCTGTATCTGGAAATCGTCGATTACCCCGGGGAGTGGCTGCTGGATTTGCCGCTGCTGGAACAAAGCTACCTGAGCTGGTCGCGCCAGATGTCCGGGCTGTTGCAGGGCGATCGCGCCGAGTGGGCCAAACCCTGGCTGGCGCTGTGCGAGCGGCTCGACCCGCTGGCGCCGGCTGATGAAAACCAGCTGGCGGCGATTGCCCAGGCGTATACCGACTATTTACTGCGCTGCAAGCAGCAGGGGCTGCATTTTATTCAGCCGGGACGTTTCGTGCTGCCGGGCGATCTGGCCGGCGCGCCGGTGCTGCAATTTTTTCCGTGGCCGCAGGTGGATAAGCTGGGCGAGGCCCGGCTGGCGCAGGCGGACGCCAAAACCAATATCGGTATGCTGCGCCAGCGTTTCGACTATTACTGCCAGTCGGTGGTGAAAGGTTTTTATAAGCATCATTTCGTGCGTTTTGATCGCCAGATCGTACTGGTGGACTGCCTGCAGCCGTTGAACAGCGGCATTCACGCCTTTAACGATATGCGGCTGGCGTTAACCCAGCTGATGCAGAGCTTTCATTACGGCAAACGCACGCTGTTCCGGCGTCTATTTTCGCCTTGTATCGACAAGCTGATGTTTGCCGCCAGTAAATCGGATCACATTACCGCCGACCAGCATGCCAATCTGGTGTCGCTGCTGCAGCAACTGGTGCAGGAAGCCTGGCAGAACGCCGCCTTTGAAGGGATCAGCATGGACTGCGCCGGCATCGCCTCGATTCAATCGACGCAAAGCGGCGTTATCGAGCATCAGGGGCAGAAAATCCCGGCGCTGAAAGGCAACCGCCTGAGCGACGGTCAGCCGTTGACGGTCTTCCCGGGGGAAGTGCCGGCCCGCCTGCCGGGCGCGGCATTCTGGCAAGAGCAGGGATTTCATTTCGATCAGTTTCGTCCGCGTGAAATGACGGTGGACACCCCGTTGCCGCACATCCGCCTGGATACGGTAATGGAATTTTTGTTGGGAGATAAATTGCGATGAACGAACCACTGAAACCGCGCATGACGTTCGATAACGCCGCGCCGGCGGAGCCTCAGCCGCAGCTGCGCGCCGGCCAGGCCTTTGATGAGCAGGATGCGCAGCATTTTTCACCGGTCGCCCGCGAGCAGGAAGTGCCCGAGGAGGGCGCGGCGGAAGAGGCGGTCAGCGCGGCGTTACGCCCCAAACGCAGCCTGTGGCGGCGTATGGTGATGGCCGGGCTGGCGCTGTTCGGCGTCAGCGCCGTCGCCCAGGGGGTGCAATCGCTGCATAATTCCTGGGTGCAGCAGGACTGGATCGCGCTGGGCGGCATTAGCGCCGGCGCGTTGATCGTCGCGGCGGGCGTGGGGTCGATCGCCGTCGAGTGGCGGCGCCTGTACCGGCTGCGTCAGCGGGCGGAAGAGCGGGACATCGCCGGCGATTTACTGCACAGCCACGGCATCGGGCGCGGGCGCGAGTTTTGTGAAAAGCTGGCCCGCCAGGCGGGGCTGGATAACGGCCATCCCGCGTTGCAGCGCTGGCAGGCGTCGCTGCACGAAACCCATAACGACCGTGAAGTGATCGAGCTGTACGCCCGGCTGGTGCAGCCGGTGCTGGATAGCCAGGCGCGGCGGGAGATCAGCCGCTCGGCGGCGGAATCCACCCTGATGATCGCCGTCAGCCCGCTGGCGCTGGTGGATATGGCGTTTATCGCCTGGCGCAATCTGCGGCTGATAAACCGCATCGCCGCGCTGTACGGCATCGAACTGGGCTATTTCAGCCGTATTCGTCTTTTCCGTCTGGTGCTGCTGAATATCGCCTTCGCCGGCGCGTCGGAACTGGTGCGTGAGATCGGCATGGACTGGATGTCGCAGGATCTGGCGGCGCGGCTGTCGGCGCGCGCGGCGCAGGGCATCGGCGCCGGACTGCTGACCGCCCGTCTGGGCATCAAGGCGATGGAGCTGTGCCGTCCGCTGCCCTGGCTGGGCGACAAACCGCGGCTGGGCGATTTTCGCCGTGAACTCATCGGGCAGGTGAAAGCCACGTTGCAAAAGGCCAAATAGCGCGACCGGCGGCGGGGTGTTTCCCCGCCTGCGGCGGCGAGGCGCGGCTTTCAGCGCCAGAACGCCGCCGCCAGCAGTTCCAGCGCCGCGCCCGCCAGCAGCGCGTAATCCGCGCGATGAAAGCGGTAAATCCTGATGGGCGTGCGGCCGACGTCGCCGCGGTAGCAGCGCGACTCCATGGCGACGGCCAGATCTTGTGCCCGCAGGATCGAGGTGACGAACAGCGGCATCAGCATGGGAAATATGCCCTGAATACGGATAAACAGGTTTTGGCGATGAAAACCGCCGCCGCGCGCCAGTTGGGCTTTGCGGATCTTGTCGAACTCTTCGAACAGGCCAGGCAGGAAGCGCAGGGCGATGGAAAACATCATCACCGCTTCGTGTACCGGAAAGCGCCATTTCTTCAGACCGCCGAGCAGAATTTCCAGCCCCTCCGCCAACTGAACCGGGGGCGTGGTTCTGACCAGCAGCGCCAATAGCAAGACGATGCCGGCAATCTGCTCGCACATCATCACGCCGCGCACAACGCCCTGAGCGGAAAAAACGATCCCGCCCCAGGTCACCAGCTCCTCCCCCGGCCGGGCGGTCAGCACGGCCTGATAAATCATGGTGGAAACAAAAAAAAGCGACAGGGAGAGCAGCGTCAGCAGCAGCATTTTCCACGGCAGCCCGGCGACCGCCCACAGGGCGAGCAACAGCAGGAGCTGCAAGGTTTTTAAGCCGGGATGCTGGGTAAGCAGCAGCGCCGCGCCCGCCAGCAGAACGGCGATGATTTTCGCCCGCGGATCGCGCCGATCCAGCCAGGAGCGGCGCTGCTGATAAAGCAAACCGTAGGCGTCCGACATCAGGGCTCCCGTGGGGCGTTTTCGCGCTGCGGATAACGGCCGCGCAGCCGGATAATGGCGTCGGCCGCCTGCTGCGGCGACAGCCATCCCGCAGCGGAATGTCCGGCGGCCTGTAGCAAGCGGCCGACGACCAGCGCCGGCGGCTCTTCCCAATCAAAGGCCTGGCGCAAAGAGGCATCGGCGAACAGCGCCGCCGGCGGGCCGTCCGCCTGAATGGCGCCGTTGCGGATAAATACCAGACGGGCGGCGTGCCGGGCGATTTCGTCCAACTGATGGCTGACCCAGATAACCGTCAGGTTTTTTTCCCGATTCAGACGGTGCAGCAGCTGGAACAGGGCGTCGCGGGATTGCAGATCCAGCCCGGCGGTGGGTTCGTCCAGTATCAGCACCTCCGGCTCCAGCACCACGATGCCGGCGATCGCCACCCGGCGTTTCTCGCCGCCGCTCAGCTCGAAAGGGCTACGTTCCCTGAAAGCGTCATAGTCCAACTGCACGGCCGCCATCGCCTGGCGCACCTTCTCCCGCTTTGTCGCCTCATCGAGACGCCGATGGCGCAGCCCGAAGGCGATATCGGCGAAAACCGTGCTGGCGAACAGCTGGTGTTCGGGATACTGAAAGATATATCCGATGCGATCGAAGCATTCCGCCCGGCGCTCGGCGTGGGGATCCGCCTCGTCCAGGCGAATCTGCCCGGCGCAGGGGGCGATAAATCCTTTTATCAACTGGAGTAACGTCGTTTTACCCGAACCGGACTTTCCCGCCAGCGCCAGCATTTCGCCTTGCTCCACGGTAAGGGAAATATTTTCCAGCAGCGGCGCGCCGGCCGGCGGCCGGTTTCTGTGCCGTTTGCCATAGCTGAAGGCCACATCGCTGAGGGTGATTTTCATAACAGCGCCATCAGCTCCTGCGGGTTCAGGGCAGGGGAAACGGGGATCCCGCGCTGGCGCAGCAGCGCGGCGAGGTGGTGGTAATAGGGCAGTTCCAGCCCGCAGTGGTGCAACAGTTCGAGTTGGGTTTGCAGCTCCGCCGGCGGCGCGGCGGCCAGCTGCCGCCCCTGACTGAACAGTATCCAGCGGTCGGCGTCGAGCACTTCGTCGAGGTGGTGGGTGATATAGATCAGCGCGAAGGGCGTGCGTTTTCTCACCTCATGCAGCGTGGCGACGAACTGGCGTCGCGCCGCCGGGTCGAGCATCGAGGTGGCTTCATCCAGGATCAGGTAACGCGGCGCCAGCGCCAGTACGGCGGCCAGCGCCAGCTTCTGTTTCTCGCCGCCGGACAGCTGCGCCACCGGGCGCTGTTGCTCCGCATCCAGCCCCGTCAGTTGGATGGCCCAGGCCACCCGGCCGGCGATATCCCGCTGCGGCCAACCGATATTCGACAGGCCGAAGGCGATATCCTCGCCGACGGTGAGCCCCACCTGCTGATTTTCCGGGTTCTGAAACACGATCTGCACCGCCCGGCGGATGGCCGGGATCGCGTCGCTGTCCGCGGTGGAGCGGCCGTCGACGACGACCCGCCCCTGCGCCGGCAGTTCGATGCCGTTCAGCAGCCGGGCCAGCGACGACTTGCCGCAGCCGTTGCGGCCGAGCAGCGCGATGAACTCGCCGGGGCGAATCTCCAGCGATACCTGCGACAGCGCCGGGGACGCGGCGCCATGGTAACAAAAGGTGACGTCGTGAACGGCGATCATCGGGCGTCGTCTTGCGGCGTCAGGCGGGCGATGATTTTTTCCGCTCCACGCCGCCGGGAGGGGCGCTTGACCGGGCCGTAAACGCTCTCCGCCGCGCTGGGATCGAATACGCCGTCTTCCGTCTGCGGTATCTGCCAGAAAAAATCGACCCGTACTCCGGCGTCCGCCAGCAGCGCCAGAAATACCCGCATAAAGACGCCCCGTCCCGGATCGCAGGAGGGGCTGCCGGAAATTCCCAACCCGCCGGCAATGACGTAGCCGTTATCCTGGTAGGTTTTCAACTGCTCCACCACCGGCAGCAGGATTTTGCGGCTATGAGCGCGAAACGCCGGCGTGTCGTACCCTTCCACCGTCATCGGCGGCCGCGCCGGGCCGAGAAAGGTGAATTCGGGGCAGGGCAGCTGGATCACGCCGTACCCCTGCCGGTACATCCAGTCGACCGCCGATTTCATCATGCCGCGGCTGCGCGCCAGGCTGCCCACCACCGCATTCTGGTTGATCACGCAGTGGGAGGTGACGATAACCGTTCTACTCCTTTGCACGGGCGGGGTCCTTTAATACATGAGCGGGGCGTTTCAGCAGCGATGGCGGCAGGTTTTTCACTACGTAATAGACCAGCAGCGCCGACAGAATCTTATCCACCAGGTTTTCGGCCAGACGCGGCAGAAATGCCGCGGTAAACAGGCTGGTTCCGGCCTGCTTCAGCCACAGCACCGCCACGTCGTGCAGTCCGCCGGTTAATCCGCCGAACAGGCCGATGGCGATGACCGTCCCCACGGCGGGGCATAAAAAGCCGAGCAGAATGCCGGAAAACAGCGCGGATGAGAGACGAAAGCCATTGCGTGCGCTGTAGCCGACCACCAGGCCGACAATGATATTGACCAGGGCGAAGGGAATGGCGGTATAGCTGGTGGTGACGCCCAAAACCAGATTGGTCAATAACCCCACCAGCGCCCCCCACAGCGGACCGAAAACCGCGGCGATAAAGATGGTGCCCACGGTATCAAGAAACAGAAACGGAATTTTCAAATGCTCGACGACGCTGCCGGCGATAACGTTAATCGCCACGGCCAGCGCGCCAAAGGTAATGGCAAGATTCTTTTGATGCATGATTAACACCCCTGGTAGGAACAACCTCGACGGCGAGGTCAACGCGGGAGACATCGCGTCCGCTAAACGCATTTATCGGGTTATGGTTTTTATGCCGCCGTTACGTTGGCGTTGGGCCGGAGCTCTGCTGCGCCGCCCGCGCGTGGCATTTAGCGCGATTCTATGAACTGCGCGCCGCAGTAACAAATATAAAAAACGGTATAGGTTATGCGGCTTTGTCAAAAGATGGCGCGCGCATTGGCGGTCCGCTTTAGGGAAAAAAGATCGCGCTGAGTGTCAACTTTTACTGACACCTGCTTCATCCCGCCTGGGCGAAAGAGTATTATCGGAACTTATTAGCCTGTCTCCCCGTTGAAGAAGGTAGTCCTTGATGCGTTTGGAAGTCTTTTGTGAAGACCGTATTGGCCTGGCCCGCGAGTTATTGGATCTGCTGGCGTCGCGCAATATCGATCTGCGCGGCATAGAGATTGACCCGGCCGGCCGTATTTATCTGAACTTCGCCACGCTGGATTTTGATGATTTTCGCCTGCTGATGGCGGAAATCCGGCGGATTGAAAGCGTGAGCGACGTGCGCACCGTGGCTTGTATGCCTTCCGAGCGCGAGCACCGGGCGCTGAACGCGCTGCTGGAATCGATGCCGGAGCCGGTACTGTCGCTCGATATGAAAGGCAAGATCGAGCTGTCCAACCCGGCGGCCGTCGCCTTGTTCGACGTCAGCGCGGATAAACTTCGCCACCTGACCATTGCGCAACTGATTAGCGGATATAGCTTCACCGACTGGCTGGAGCAGGGCGGCGGGCCGGTAACCGAACGGGTGGTGATCCGCGGGCAGGATTTTCTGCTGGAGATTACCCCCATCCGTCTGGAAGATGATGGGGGGAAAGATTCGACGGCGGGCGTGCTGGCGATGCTCAAGTCCACGGCGCGCATGGGTCGGCAGTTGCAGGATTTGTCGGTTAACGACGATAGCGAATTTGCGCATATCGTGGCGGTCAGCCCCAAAATGCGCCACGTGGTCGACCAGGCCCGCAAGCTGGCGATGCTGGATGCGCCGTTGCTGATCGTCGGGGAGACCGGCACCGGTAAAGATATGCTGGCCCACGCCTGCCATTTGCGCGGTCCCAGAGGCAAACAGCCTTTTCTGGCGCTGAACTGCGCGGCGCTGCCTGACGAGGTGATGGAAAGTGAGCTTTACGGCCATGCGCCGGGCGCCTATCCCAATGCGCTGGAAGGCAAGAAGGGCTTTTTCGAGCAGGCCAACGGCGGGTCGGTGCTGCTGGATGAAGTGGGCGAAATGTCGGCGCAGATGCAGATCAAACTGCTGCGCTTTCTCAATGACGGCACTTTTCGCCGGGTTGGCGAAGATCACGAAATGCACGTGGACGTACGGGTTATCTGCGCCACCAAGAAAAACCTGCTGGAAATGGTGCAGCGGGGGGAATTTCGCGAAGACCTCTATTATCGTCTCAACGTATTGACCCTGACGTTGCCGCCGCTGCGCGAACGCCCGGCGGATATCATGCCGCTGACGGAACTGTTCGTGGCGCGATTTTCCGATGAGCAGGGCATCGCGCGGCCCAGGCTGGCCGCCGATCTGTATCAGTTCCTGCCGCAGTACGGCTGGCCGGGCAATATACGGCAGTTAAAGAATGCCATTTATCGCGCGCTGACGCAGCTGGAAGGCTATGAGCTGCGGATGCAGGATATCGAACTGCCGGCGTTTTCGGTCGAGATACCGCAGAGCGAAGCGTTGCTGGAGGGGTCGCTGGATGATATCAGCAAGCGTTTTGAACGCTCGGTGCTGACCCGGCTATATCAGACCTATCCCAGCACCCGTAAACTGGCGAAGCGGCTGGGAGTGTCGCACACGGCCATCGCCAATAAACTGCGGGAGTATGGCCTCAGCGGCCGAAAAACGGCTGGCGAAGAAGACGACGAGGGGTAAAGCCCGTAGCGCCGGGCGAGGTGTCGTTATCTCTGGTGCTTGGTGACGTTGTCACAAAGGATTGCCCCGGTGGCGACGCGGCCGGGGTCAGGCCGGGAAATCAAGCCGGGACAGCTGTTCCAACTGCTGCCGATCGTTTTCCCCGGCCGGCATATACACCAGCATCCGGTCGCCGTTGCGGGACGCGGTCCACCAGTTGATCTGCCGCAGGGCGATAATCCCCAGCAGCGGATGCCGGAAGCGTTTTACCTTGTCGTTGATTCCCTGAATCTCATAGCGCTGCTGCCACAGGCGGCGAAAGGCGTCGGACGCATCCAGGTAGCGCTGCAACTGCTCTTCCCACAGCGGATCGCCGCGGTGCTCCGTCATATTGGCGCGAAACATCGCCACCATATCGGGCAGAAACTCCTGCAGGTCCACCAGCCGTGCCTGCCAGTCGGCGTGGGTAAAGGCCAGATAAATGCAGTTGCGATCTTGCGGCGGGATCTGCGCCAGATCGATATTCAGCAGGCGACACCAGGCCTGATTAAAGCCCAGAATGGTAAAGCGGGCGTTGACTATCACCGCCGGGAACGGATTGAGCCGATCGAGGATCGCCTGGCTGTCGGCGTTGATTTTTTCACAGCTGGCGCGCACCGTGGGTGAAAACGGCAGCTCGGCCAGCATAAACAGATGCCGCGTTTCATCTTCGTTGAATTGCAGCGCTTTGGCGATCGCCGTCAGCGTCTTGGCGGAGGTGCGAATCGGCCGCCCTTGCTCCAGCCAGGTGTACCAGGTGATGCCCACGTCCGCCAGCAGCGCGACGTCCTCCCGGCGCAGTCCCGGCGTGCGCCGCTTGCGCGCAAGCGATAGGCCGAGCCGCGCCGGGTCGAGGCTTTCGCGGCGGGAACGCAGGTACGCGCCCAGTATTTTTCTGTTGTGCCGCCCGGCGTCGGACGCGGGAGAATCCGTCATCATCGTGCTCATTGAGCAAGTCTCCGCACTGGCTGGTAGTGTTTATACCAGGATAATCAAGAACTGGTACCCGTTTAAATTACCTACGATGCTAACGCTCAAAGGTAATGAATACAACGGGTGCGACGTAATGAAACAGGTTCCGCTGACGCAGGGGTTAAGCCGTATCGGTCTGATGGTGCTATTAACCGGGCAGCTGTTGCCGATGATTGATTTCTCCATCGTTAATGTGGCGCTGGAGGCGATGGCGAACAGGCTCGCCGCCACGCCTGCCGAGCTCGAACTGGTGGTTTCCGTTTATGGGGTGGCGTTTGCGGTGTCGTTGGCCATGGGGGCGCGTCTGGGAGATAACCAGGGCCGACGACGGGTGTTTATGATCGGCGTTGCGGTGTTTGGCGTGGCGTCGCTGCTGTGCGGGATCGCGCAGTCGGTATGGCTGCTGCTGTTGGCGCGTACGTTGCAGGGCATTGGCGCGGGGCTGATTGTGCCGCAGGTCCTGGCGACGATACACGTCTGTCTGCGGGGGCGGGCGCATGCCCGGACGCTGGGGATTTACAGCGCTATCGGCGGATTGGCGTTTGTCGCCGGGCAGGTACTGGGCGGCATACTGCTGAAACTGGATATCGCCGGCGCCGGCTGGCGCAGCATTTTTCTGGTTAATTTGCCGTTCTGCGTGCTGGTATTGCTCTGTGCGCCGCGCTGGGTGCCGGATACCCGCGGCGAAAAACGGGTGGCGATCGATCGGTGGGGCACCGTGCTGCTGGCGCTGGCCATCGCCTGTCTGCTGTTTCCGCTGGCGCTGGGGCCGCTGTGGCGCTGGCCTTGGCCCTGCCTGGCGGCCCTGATGGCGAGCGCGGGGCTGTTTCCTCTGCTGTGGCGGGCGGAGTGCCGTCTGGAGCGGCGTGGGCAGGCGCCGCTGCTGTCGCCTGCGCTGCTGCGGCTGCCCAGCGTGCGTTTCGGTCTGGGCATCGCGCTGTTGTTTTTTTCCAGTTGGAGCGGCTTTATGTTCACCGTCGCCTTTGTATTGCAATCCGGCGCGGGTTTCTCGCCGTTGCAGTCGGGCAACAGTTTTATCGGGCTCGGTCTGGCCTATTTCGCGGCGTCGCTGCTCAGCGGACGGGTGACGGAACGGGTGGGGAAAATCCGCACGCTGATTATCGGCTGTGTTATCCAGATTAGCGGTCTGCTGCTGCTGATGGCGACGCTGGCAAAAATGTGGCCGGCGCCCACGCTGCTCGGTCTGCTTCCCGCCACGGTGCCGATCGGGTTCGGTCAGGCGTTTATCGTCAGCAGTTTCTTTCGCATTGGGCTGTCCGATGTGCCGGTTTCCCACGCCGGTTCCGGCAGCGCGCTATTGTCCACGGTACAGCAGGCGGCGCTGGGGATGGGGCCGATTATGCTGGGTTCGGTACTGGTGCAGATGCTGCATATTACCCACGGGCGCTACGCCGCGTCTTTGATTGCCGTATTGGGCGCGGAGTTGGGGCTGATGCTGATTTTATTGGGAGGCGCCTGCTGGATGCGGCGGCGGGAGCGGCGAATAAGCGCATATCGGGGTGAGGCGGCGATCGGCGCGCGATCGGATTAAGTCGTTATCGTCCCGGTCTGGCATTGCCGCTGACCGGGGCGATAACGTGCTACGCTGCGGTTATTTCAGTACCGCGAGAGCGGCATCGTAATCCGGCTCGGTGGTGATCTCGTTCACCAGTTCGCTATGCAATACGTTGTCATTCTCGTCCAGAATAACCACGGCACGGGCGGTCAGACCTTGCAGCGCGCCATCCGCAATGGCGACGCCGTAGTTTTCTTTAAACTCGGCGCCGCGCAGGGTGGAAAGCACCACCACATTGTTCAACCCTTCCGCGCCGCAGAAGCGGGCCTGGGCGAACGGCAGGTCGGCGGAGATACACAGCACCGCCGTATTATCCAGTTCGGATGCCAACTGGTTGAATTTACGCACCGAGGCGGCGCATACGCCGGTATCGATGCTGGGGAAAATATTCAGAATTTTACGTTTACCCGCATAGTTGCTGAGAGAGACGTCCGACAGGTCTTTGGCAACCAGGGTAAAAGCTTTGGCTTTGTCGCCCTTGGCGGGGAAGGTGCCGGTCAGGGGGACTGGGTTGCCTTGAAAATGTACGTTCTGTGACATGTATGTGTCCTTAAGTTACAGATGGTTAACGCGTTGCTCAGTTTAAGGCAACATCGGCAACATTGATATAAAAATTACGGCATAGCAATGCCGTCATCGCGTTCAGGTAGTATTCACTGGCGGCATCCGCCGAGATGGGCGGCAGCTCCGCGGTAATGCACGGCAACCTCCGCTCGGCGCACCAACTGCCGAAAGAGCCGGGGGTGTCGTAACCCACGCTGGCCACCAGCGGCAAATCAAACTGCCGCGCCAGCCACTGGCCCAGGGGCGAGTTTCGCGGATCCTCGATGCAGGCCAGAGGCTCATGAAAAGAGACAACCCAGGCGGGATTAAGTTTCTCGATAAGCGTGCACAATGCCTTGGTTTCCGGCTCCGACGCCGGCGTTTCGCCGCTGGAAAGCTCCACGTCCCGCTCGTCGGCCGCGCTGTTCCAGCGGTATGCCGTACTGCCCGGCCGCCAGTTGCCGGCGGGGAAATTGCGGTTGATATCAACGCCGTTGGCGTTCGCCCGCAATCCCAACTGGCAGCCATCGGGATTAACCGCAAGCACCACGTGGTGATGGCGCTGCCCAGGGAACAGGGTGCGCAGCGCGCAGGATAACGTCACCACCGCGGCGGTTTCATCGCCGTGCGTACCGGCAATAATCAGCCCGGCGTTCTGCTGCGGCAGTTCAGCCGGAAAATAGAGCAGCGGCGCGCCGAGCAGCGATTTGCCATACGGCTCGCCCAGCGACGGGAGATTGCCGCGCAGCCGGCGGGCCCGCTGGGAGATAATATTATTTTCCATTTCTCTGGCCTCTGTGTCTTTAACCCGGTCCATCATGGGGGGATAAGCCGCGATTTTATCCGGAAAAGTCCTTACAGCATGATCGCGCGACTGTTTGTTCCATAGCTACATGAGAAAGGTTAATTAGGCCAGAACTCGGAATACAACACATCTTCTACCGTCCAGATTTGCTCATCAGGCAGGTTTTCAAGCTGAGTGTCATCCGCAGCGATAGCGACACCTTTAGACCAGATAACATCATACCAGTCAGGATCATTAAGCTTAATTTTCAGGCTGAGAGACTCTTTCAGCGCGTACGCAATATCTTTGCGTTGCGCTTTAATCGTCTTTTCCCAGCTCGAACCACGACGCTCCGGTTGATATTTCCATTTCAGCAAGTGAGCAATCAAGACAGCCATGCGGCTTGCCAGCTCCCTCTGTTCGCTCTTACCCACGTCTGCAATCTCCTCAGCGATATTCTCGCAGTCGATCTCTGAAAATTTACCGGAGCGTAAAAGTTCCGCCTGCTCGTTAGCCCAGGCGACAACATCAGCCTCGTATCGAGTATGAGTAGTCATTTTACCCCCGAAGGATCACAGAAAAAGTAAGTGTTTTACTAAGTCTGTCATGTAAAAAAGCACCAGTCAAAGACTGGTGCCAGTGTTTACGAAACTGCGTAAATCATGCGACATACGCCATAACCAAACCCCAGGAACGTTCATTGCCTGCTGGGCGTTGGGACTGAGGAGTACCACTCGCCGGTGCAGCTGGCTGTTCCTATTTCTTGGCTAACCATGGAGACGTCGTGCTCCAGAAAATGATATCTGCACCTAGATAATCTTCTGCGAATTGAACAAACTCATCCTTGCTAAATGGCTTACCCGTATTAGGGTTTCTGTAGGTCAAGGTCGGCTCCTGTACTGCCATGGCAATGAGTACCAGTTTGTTTTTGTATTTATTGAAGAACGGGTATGAGTTCTGCATTTGCGCCTTGCGGTTGGGAACAATATCCGGGCCGCCAAGTCCAATATTATTGGCACTGGCGAATTCAAACAGCCGGCCCATGTAATTGTGGTCGTTGTTCCATTCACACGGCCAGAAATTTACATATTGTACTACATGTGATTTGGCGAACACCTTGCGCGCAAAGGTGAGATTTTCCATTTCTCCAGCAAAATAGTTATCGCAGGAGAATCCTTTAGGTAGCTTTTTCTTGTCAAGGTCAATGGCTGTTTCGGGTAAGTTAACACCATAGACTTGACCATCGAAACGCTCTGCAATCGCTGCCAACAAAGCCTGATAACGTTTGCGCACAGCAGGATCCCATTGCTGTGCCACCCAACCTGACGCAACTGGCTTCCCTTCGCCAGGATTATCAAGTTGTGGCGATATACCACCGCCATACCTGGCGTCATTCATCAGATAATCAGGAACGTACCGGGCATCTTGTTCGAAAAACCGGTCCTGAATTTGGATGAAGAGTTTTTTATTGGCTACTTTGAGGCGAGCCAGATCCTTATCAATCTGCGAGAAGTCGTATTTATTCTTCTCAGGCTCGAGTGAACGCCAATTATAAACGATCTGCGCACCGCCAATGTCGCTACGCGCCATAATGACAGACGCTGCTTCGAGGTCACCAGAGCTGGTATAGATAAAGTTTTCTGGCACTTTAGCTAATACAGGCAGCGTCGCAGCAAGCAGAGTTACTGCAACAGTATGCCTAATGCTTATGGTCATGAGATTGTTCCTTTTTAAAGGTTCAGTTAAGCGGGTGTCATCTTATATGGGCGTCCGCCTTTCCGGCCAAGGGCTCTGGCAGAGGCAAGCCCAGCGGTTGTGCGTTCGGCATTCAACTCACGCTGTGCTGCAAAGATCCCAAACACCATTTTGCCCGCAGCAGTCGTAGTGTCAATGGCGGCACCATGCGCGATCTCTGACTATGATATTATTCAGTAACTTCATCATTGTGTGAGAAAAAGCATTATGCGACTGGGTCATTGTGCACTATATGCCGCGCTGCTCGCGGCAGTGACGGAACATGCCGCGGCGGCGCAGGTTCCGGCCGGAACCGCGTTGGCCGACAAGCAGGAAATCGTCCGCCATATCAAGGACGAGCCCGCCTCGCTGGATCCGATAAAAGCGGTAGGGCTGATGGAAGCGCAGGTCTCGCGGGATCTGTTCGAGGGGCTGGTTAACCAGGATGCGCAGGGCAACATTATTCCGGGGGTGGCGCAGCGCTGGCAAACCAGCGATAACCGCACGTTCATCTTTACCCTGCGCGGCGATGCCCGCTGGTCGAACGGCGAGCCGCTTACCGCAAAAGATTTTGTGTACAGCTGGCGCCGGCTGGTCGCGCCGGAAAACAGTTCGCCGTTCGCCTGGTTCGCCCGTCTGGCGGGGATCGCCAACGCCGAGCAGATCATCGAAGGGAAAGCGCCGCCGGACCAGCTCGGCGTAACCGCGGTGGACGACCATACGCTCAAGGTGCAGCTCAGCAAGCCGGTGCCTTATTTCGTCAGCCTGCTGGCCAATTTCAGCCTGTTTCCGGTGCATCAGGCCACGGTGGAAAAATACGGCAACGACTGGACCAAACCCGGCAATCTGGTGGGGAACGGCGCCTTTAAACTGCAACAGCGGGTGGTGAACGAAAAACTGGTGCTGACGCCGAATGACTATTACTGGGATCACGCCAATACCCAATTGACCAAAGTGACGTTCGTTCCCATTAATCAGGAGTCGAACGCCACCAAACGCTATCTGGCCGGCGATATCGATATTACCGAATCCTTTCCCAAAAATATGTACCGCAAGCTGTTGCAAGAGCTGCCCGACCAGGTCTATACCCCGGAACAGCTGGGCACCTACTACTACGCATTCAACACCCAGCGGGCGCCCACCAACGATGTGCGGGTGCGTAAGGCGCTCTCTTACGCGATTGACCGCCAGGTCATTGCGGAAAAAGTGTTGGGAACCGGGGAAAAACCGGCCTATCACTTCACGCCGGACGTGACCGCCGGCTTTAAACCGGGGCAGAGCCTGTTGCAGCAATACAGCCAGGACGAACTGGATGCGCAGGCGAAAGCGCTGATATTCGCCGCGGGGTACGGCCCCGGCAAGCCGATGAAGCTCTCGTTGCTGTATAACACCTCGGAAAACCACCAGAAAATAGCCATCGCGATCGCTTCAATGTGGAAAACCAAACTGGGGGTTGACGTACGCCTGGTCAATCAGGAGTGGCAGACCTATATTGACAGCCGCAACAGCGGCAACTTTGATGTGGTGCGGGCGTCCTGGGTGGGCGACTACAACGAAGCTTCGACTTTCCTGTCGTTATTGACCTCGCGCCACAGCGGTAATATCGCCCGGTTTAACCATGCTGATTACGACCGGTTAATGGACGAAGCGGGCAACCAGACCAACGCCGAGGCGCTGAACGCCGATTATAACCGCGCGGAGCAGATTCTGCTGGAAGAGGCGCCGATTGCGCCGATCTATCAATACACCAACGGACGTTTGATTAAACCCTGGGTAAAAGGTTATCCGATCGCCAACCCGGAGGACGTGGCTTATAGCCACACGCTGTATATCGTTAAACACTGAACAGGGTGATATCGGACCCGGAGGAAAGCGTGGAATCCTTTAAAGGAAAAGAGCTGCAAAGCACCGGCGCGGTGTATGCCTATCAGTTGAACGGCGCGGGCGGGATAGCGCCGATAGGCGATGACGAGGTGGTCACGGACGCCAAACCCTGCTGGCTGCACCTCGACTCCACCCAGCCGGCCAGCGCCCATTGGCTGACGAAAACCACGCTGGTCCCGGACAGCGTGCGCGATGCGTTACTGGGAGAAAGCGTACGCCCCAGGGTCACCCGACTGGGCGAGGGCACGATGATTACGCTGCGCAGCATTAACCGCAATGAAAACTCACGCCCCGACCAGTTGGTCGCCATTCGGGTATTTATTACCGACAAGCTGATTATTTCCACCCGGCGGCGCAAGCTGTTGGCGATTGACGAAGTGCTGGCCGATTTGCAAGAGGGCCATGGACCGACGGACAGCGGCAGCTGGCTGGTTGCCATCGCGGAAGCGCTGACCGACCATACCAGCGACTTTATCGATGATTTACATGAAAAAATCGTCGATCTGGAAGAGGACCTGCTGGAGCAAAAAATTCCCCAGCAGGGCGAACTGGCGCTGATCCGCAAACAGCTTATCGTATTGCGGCGCTATATGACCCCGCAGCGGGATGTGTTTTCCCGCCTCTCCGGAGAGAAGCTGCCCTGGATGCAGGACGACGACCGACGCCGAATGCAGGAGATCGCCGACAGGCTGGGGCGCGGGCTGGAGGACCTGGATGCCAGCATTTCGCGCACCACGGTACTATCCGATGAAATCACCACCTTAATGACCGACGCCATGAACCGGCGCACCTATACCATGTCGCTGCTGGCGATGGTGTTTCTTCCCACCACCTTTCTCACCGGTTTGTTCGGCGTCAATCTGGGCGGGATACCGGGAGGCGACTCCCGGCTGGGGTTCGCCACCTTTTGCCTGATGTTGGTGGGATTGGTTGGCGGCGTTGCCTGGTGGTTAAAACGCAGTAAATGGCTGTGAGTATCTGGCAATAATTATTGCGTGAAACGTCACAGACTGCCGCGGATGCGCAAAAAAAACCGCCGAACTTGAGCGATATCAACATTTTTAACCCGGTTGTGCGGCACTATCCCGCTCGCAGGTGAATGCAACGCCAAGCGATGGGCGTTGCGCTCCATATTGTCTTACTTCCTTTTTTGAATTACTGCATAGCACAATTGATTCACACCATGCCGACGTTTTCGTCGGCATTTTTTTTTGCGTCGCGGAGCGGCGTTTAAAATTTCTCCTGACGTTTTTTTATGGCGGGCTATCCCTACGGCTTCTATGCTTAAGCGATAAGTGCTGGATTCGCTAGCCGCGCAATCGGCGTTTCAGGCGCAGGATTTGACGAAAACTTATCCAACCCCGAGGAGGAAAGTATGCCAATGCAGAGCCTGACGGCCTATCCGCTCGTCGATACGATCCCCACCGATCCCATTCCCATCCCGGATCCGTTGCCAAAACCGCAGCCGCTCCCCGAACCGCCTCCCACGGAACCCGACCCGCACCCGATTATCGATCCGCCGCCGCACCGATAAAAGTGGCCGGGAGCCTGAGGGTTCCTCAGAAAATAAGGCCTGTAGGGTGAACCCCAACGGGGTTCATCATTTCGCGAAAAGCCGGGGGTCATGGGGCGGCGGCGACTGAGCTGTCCCATGTCGGGCGCGTGCTGCGGCAGTTGCAGAAATCGACTGAGGTTAGTGCGCACGAAACCCTCACTGCGCTTACAGACATTCCTTTCCCTGATTTATGGGGGTAAGAGGCTTCCGTCGGCAACCCTGTATTCAGCAAACTATTTAATTTCCACTACGTCGAGCCTGGCCGGCGACGGCGCTTCATCGTCGTCTTCCGGCCGCCAGCCTGACGGCCGCAGCGGAAGCTCCTGGCGATCGAAGGCCAAATCGCCGCCGTCAATCACCTCGCCGCCGTGATGAATGCTTTTGAAATCAAACAGCGCATGGTCGGCCAGATGGGAAGGCACCACGTTTTGCATTGCGCTGAACATGGTTTCGATACGTCCGGGATAACGCTTATCCCAGTCGCGCAGCATATCCTTGATCACCTGGCGTTGCAGATTAGGCTGCGAGCCGCACAGATTGCACGGAATAATCGGATAACGGCGGGCTTCGGCAAAGCGCTCGATATCTTTTTCACGGCAATAGGCCAGCGGGCGGATCACCACGTGTTTACCGTCGTCGCTCATCAGTTTCGGCGGCATCCCTTTCAGTTTCCCGCCGTAGAACATATTCAGAAACAGCGTTTGCAGAATATCGTCGCGGTGATGGCCGAGGGCGATTTTGGTGGCGCCCAGCTCCGTTGCGGTGCGGTACAGAATGCCGCGCCGTAAGCGTGAGCACAGCGAGCAGGTGGTTTTGCCTTGCGGAATTTTTTCTTTAACGATGCCGTAGGTGTTTTCTTCGACGATCAGGTACTCAACGCCGATACACTCCAGGTATTGCGGTAATACGTGTTCAGGAAAACCGGGCTGCTTCTGGTCGAGATTGACCGCCACCAGAGAAAAGTCGACCGGCGCGCTCTGTTGCAGGTTGCGCAGAATTTCCAGCATGGTGAAACTGTCCTTACCGCCGGACAGGCAAACCATAATGCGGTCGCCGTCTTCAATCATATTGAAATCGGCGATAGCTTCGCCGACGTTACGGCGCAGGCGTTTTTGTAGTTTGTTGAGATTGTATTGCTGTTTTTGATTAATCATTTGTTTTTCTTTCATATTTACATGTGATCAGTTTGCAAAGGGGCGGCACCGCAGGGGCAAACATAGTTTAATGCATAGCCATGCTAAATTGGTCTTCGTTTCGTTCATTGCTGCGGGCTATATCAAGGTTGCGTCCAGTCTTCAACCCGCAACCCATCTACCCGGTCAAATTCTTTGGTGTTGTTGGTGACGACAATCAGCCCTCTGCTTCTGGCATGCCCGGCTATGTGCAAATCGTTGTCCCCGATTCGGGTTCCGGCTTTTTCCAGCGTTGCCCTGATGTTGCCATAGTGGAAAGCGGCGGACTCGTCGTAGGGAAGCACCATCACTCTGGAAACGAAATCATCTACCGTTGCGAGATTCCTTTCGGGGGAGCTACTTTTTTCCGCCCCAAAAACCAGCTCTGCCAGCGTGATGGTTGAAATGGCCAGCAGTTCCGCATTTTGATTAAAGCGCGGGAGCAAAAATTCCGGCCGCCGCTTAATGGTGAAAATGACGATGTTGGTGTCTAGCAGGTACTTAATCATCAAAGGATTCCCGCTCGCTACTTACCTGTTCAGGGCGTTCGGGCAGAAAGTCATCCGTTACCTCTGGCCCGGAAAGGAAAAAACTGTCCCAGGTGTTTCTGACGGGGGTAATGATCCGCTCCATGCCCTTTGCCCTGATAGTCACCTCTTTGACGTTATCGGGGAAACGGAGATTAACCGGCAGCCGCACATTCTGGGTTCGGTTGCTCATGAAAACTTTGCTTTGCTGGAACATGATACACCTCGCTATTCGTTGCTGTTAGTTGCTATATACATCGAGTATATAGCATGTTATTTGATTTGCAATCCGAGGGATATTAGTCTTTCAGACCCCCGCCGAAACCGCGCGTTAATCTATGGTCATCAATTGGGTATTGCCGCCGGCGGCCGCCGTGTTGACGCTCACCGAGCGCTCGATAAGCAGGCGTTCAAGCCGAATATCCGTTTCCCCGCTTTTAAGCCCCTGCACTGAAACGATAGGGCCGCCGCGCTCGGCCGCGAGTCGGCAGGTTTTTTGCAGCGAGTCGGCGTCGCCGTGATGGATTACCGCGTCAAAGGGGCGGGCAAAGACGCCGGACAGAGGCTCGATGTCCACAACCTGTCGCACGGCATCGGGCAGCAAGCCATAGATCTCAAGGTAGTGAGGTTCATCCGGCCACAAGGCTTTGCCGCCGATACTGGTTATCGCGGCAAGCTGCACTAAAATATCCTGCCGGTTTTGCGCTAAACACAAGACCCTTTCTCTGGGGAGTAAGCGGTAGCTATTGGCTTCTCCCGTCGGACCCGGTAAGTCGCTGATGGTGAAACTGGCGCTGTTTTTTATAAACTGCTCGCACAGCGGATAAACGGCGGGCTCATTTTTTTCCAGCCATGATGACAAGGCGGTATGCACGGCCAGCAGTGCAGTCCGTCCGGCGGTTTTTTCGGGCAGCGAGGGGGAGGTGTAATTCAGCCCCTTGAGTTGCGCATCGGCTGGGTAGGCCGCCAGCAGGCGATAAAGATACAGCGGCCCGCCGGCTTTGGGGCCGGTGCCGGATAACCCTTCGCCGCCAAAAGGCTGCACGCCGACCACGGCTCCGACGATATTGCGGTTGATATAGATATTCCCGGCTTTAATATTTTTTGTTACTGCATCAATAGTGCTGTCGATACGGGAATGAAGGCCGAACGTCAGTCCGTAGCCTGAGGCGTTTATTTTTTCCACCAGGGAAGGAAGCTGCCGGCTGTGGTACCTTAATACGTGCAGAACCGGGCCGAATACCTCTTTTTGCAACTCGTCGAGGTGGTTTATTTCAATTAACGTCGGGGCGATAAAACAGCCCCTTGCGGCGGCGACATCATCAGATGTCAGGTTGGCCGCCCTCTGATGTACCTGAAATCCCTTATCAGCCATTTCCTTGATATGCGAATTGATATTATTCATCGCCTCGGCGTCGATAACGGGACCGATATCGCTGGATAACCGTTCCGGGTTTCCCATGCGGTATTCGGCCATGGCGCCGCGCAGCGCGTTTAACAGCCGATCGGCGACATCATTTTGAATACAAATTAATCTTAATGCCGAACAGCGTTGGCCGGCGCTATCGAAAGCCGAATTAATGCTGTCGAGAATAACCTGTTCCGGCAGGGCGGATGAATCGACAATCAAGGCGTTAATACCGCCGGTTTCGGCGATCAGCGGTATTGGGCGGCCGGACGCATCCACTCTGCCGGCGATCTGTCGTTGAATAAAAGAGGCCACCTCGGTCGAGCCGGTGAACATAATCCCTTTCACTCTGTCATCGGCGATAAGCTTTTGGCCGATGGTTTCGCCCCGGCCGGGCAATAGCTGCAGAACATCGACGGGGATACCGGCCTGGTGCAGAATTTTGACGGCGTTATAGCCGTTCAGCGGCGTCTGCTCGGCTGGTTTGGCTATAACGGTATTGCCCGCGGCTAATGCCGCCGCCACCTGGCCGGTAAAAATGGCCAACGGAAAATTCCACGGGCTGATGCAAACAACGACCCCGAGCGGCGTATGGGTTTGATTATCAAAACTGTCGTTGACCTGCCCGGCGTAATAATTCAGAAAGTCGATGGCTTCACGGACTTCCGCTATGGCGTTGCCGTAGGTTTTTCCCGCTTCCCGGACCAGCACGCCGATCAGTTCGCCCATTCTTTGCTCCATGATCTCGGCGGCCTGTTGCAGGATTTGCGCGCGGCGGGAGGGAGGAACGGCGGCCCAGCCGGCGGCGGACTTTTCAGCCGCCGCCAGCGCGATAGCGATATCCTCATCGCCGGCATCGTAAACCTGGCCGATAATATCCCGCGACTCCGCCGGGTTGATTATCGGTTTGGGCGTCGAAAGCGCAGAGGCTGCGGCGATAAGCGGCGTAACGGTAATCGGCTCCGCCGAGCTTGCGGTTAGGGCATGGGATAAATGGTGCAGGCAATCTTCGTCATATAAATTCAAGCCGGCGGAGTTGGCGCGGGAGGCGCCATAAATATCGCGAGGCAGCGGGATCTTGGGATGGGGTAATCCTAGTTCATGCTCTATTTGCGCCAGGTTTTCGACTTCATGCACCGGGCTGGCCACCAAATCATCGAGGGGAATGGTTAAGTCGGCGATTTTATTGACGAAAGAGCTGTTGGAGCCGTTTTCCAGCAGGCGCCGCACCAGATAGGGCAACAGCGTTTCATGTGACCCCACCGGCGCATAAATGCGACAGGGGCGATCCAATTTTGCCTTACCTACCACTTCCTGATAAAGCGGAACCCCCATGCCGTGCAGACACTGAAATTCATACTGCTCGGGCTGAAAATTATCTCCGGCGATATGGTATACGGCGGCGAGGGTTTGGGCGTTGTGAGTGGCGAATTGCGGATAAATCAGTTCCGGTTCGGACAACAGGGAGCCGGCACAGGCCAGATAGGAGATATCAGAATACACTTTACGGGTAAATACCGGATAGGTTTTATGTCCGGCGATTTGGGCGCGTTTGATTTCGCTATCCCAATAGGCGCCTTTGACCAGGCGGACGCGCAGCCGCCGCCCGGTGGTTTTCGCCAGGGTTTTCAAAAAATCTATTACGTAGTAACAGCGTTTTTGATATGCCTGCACCACGAAACCAATGCCGTTCCAGGATTGAAGTTCCGGCTCGTGACAAAGTTTGGTCAGTAAATCCAGTGAAATATCTAAACGTTCCGCTTCCTCGGCGTCAATGGTAATGGCAACGTTGTATTCTTTTGCCAGTATCACTAATGATTTCAGCTCCGGGTATATTTCATTTAATACCCGGTGATACTGATGACGCGTATAACGGGGATGCAATGCCGACAGCTTAAGGGAAAACTCGGGGCCGGAATATATTCCCTTGCCGACGGCGCGTTTACCGATCTCATGCAGCGCATTCCGGCAGCGTTGAATATAATCCTGCGCGTCGCTTTGGGTTAACGCGGCTTCTCCCAGCATGTCATAGGTGTAGGTAAATCCTTGCTCTGCTATTTTTTCCGAGTATTCCAATGCCTGCGTTATGGTTTCTCCGGTAACGAAATGCTCGCTCATCACGTGCATCACGGTATTCATCGCTTTTCTGAGCAGCGCCGGCGACCAGATGCGGATGATTTTTTTCAGGCCGCCCGCGGCTTGTGGTTTATGGTTATAGCTGACGAGCGCGTCGGTGAGCACTAAACCCCACGACGCCGCGTTAACGAATAGAGGCCGGTTCTTACCGATATGCGCCTTCCAGTCGCGGCCGGAAATTTTATCGCTTATCAGCAAGTCGCGGGTATCATTATCGGGTATGCGCAATAGCGCCTCGGCCAGGCACATTAATGCAATACCTTCCCTGGAAGAGAGCGAATATTCCTGTAATAGATTTTGCACGATGGCCGCGCGGTTTTTGGCGACCTTTTTCTTTCTTAATGATGAGGCCAAATCGTGCGCCAGTTTATGAATGGCGCGATCTTTTTCCGCTACCGCGTTAACCTGGTTAAAAAGCGCGGATACGGCGTCCTGTTCTGATAAATCCCAGGCCTGAGTCAGCAGCTTTCTTTTCCCATCCTGATTTATCAACTCTGCCGCCAGCCCTGAAAAAGCTTGATATGCCAAACCGCCTTTTTCAACGGATGCCTCTTTATCTATACCGGCCATCATATAAAATATCCTTATGGTAAATTAATTAACCTGTGACTTTATGAATCCTATTAATATATTCCCAATCCGTTTCAAGTACATATTTTTTACCCATTGAGGCGATTAAACGCCGGCTTTTGGCTATAAAGAAAATGAATTAATATTTCATTACTTTTTCCTATGGTCAGGGTTATAGGCTAAATTTGAATTCCAGGGATAATTGCTTTATGTGATTTCGGCGTTCGTTATAGAATGACGCCGGATAACGAGTTAGGTCACATCATAAAAACGTACTGGAGCCAGAGAATGAAATGGTATCAATGGCTGTTCGCTGCCGCTGCGCTGCTGCTGGCCGGTTGCAGTAATGGTGAAAAAAACGCGGCCGCGGAGCGGCAGGGCGCCGCGGCGGATAACGACAGAAATTCCATTGTGCTGCTAAAGAGCAGTACGCCGGCCGAGGTTAACTGTGTGCTGGCGGGGGGCACGATGGCGACGTCAAGGCAGCTGAACGGCGCCAGCGTGGGAACCTGCCAGTTGGCCAACGGTAAGCGCTGCGACGAACAGGCGCTGCTGAACGGAACTTGTCCCGCCGGCTGACGCCCGCGGCAGCGCCGGTCCGCCGCAGGTCATCAGTCAGGCCGGCTCAGGGATTCAACAGATTGGGGCACTCATCGTCCCGGCTTATCTGCTGCAGGTTTTGCAGCGTGGTCTGGGAAATACTGGTTAACGCCTCTTCCGTCAGAAATGCCTGGTGCCCGGTGAACAGCACGTTGTGGCACGCGGACAGGCGGCGGAATACGTCGTCCTGGATCACGTCGTTGGATTTGTCGGCAAAGAACAGATCGCGTTCGTTTTCGTAGACGTCCATGCCCAGCGAGCCGATTTTCTGCTGTTTCAGCGCATCAATGGCCGCCTGCGAGTCAATTAATCCCCCCCGGCTGGTATTGACGATCATCACCCCGGTTTTCATCTGCGCGAAGGCCGCCTGATTAAGCAGATGATGGTTTTCCGGCGTCAGCGGGCAGTGCAGCGAAATCACATCCGCACGGGCGTACAGCGTTTTCAGATCGACATATTCGGCGCCCAGTTCAAGCGCCTGCGGGTTAGGGTAGGGATCGAACGCCAGCAGGCGCATGCCGAACCCTTTCAGGATGCGCATGGCGGCGACGCCGATTTTGCCGGTGCCGATAATCCCGGCGGTGCGATTGTGCATATTAAAGCCAATCAGCCCTTCCAGCGAGAAGTTGGCGTCGCGGGTACGCTGATAGGCGCGATGAATGCGGCGGTTAAGGCACATCATCATCCCGACGGCGTGTTCGGCAACGGCTTCGGGCGAGTAGGCCGGCACCCGGACGACCTTGATCCCCAGCTCTTTGGCGGCGTCGAGATCGACGTTATTGAAGCCGGCGCAGCGCAGCGCGACGGTTTTCACTCCAAGCTCCGCCAGTTCGGTCAACACTTCGCGGCCGCCGTCGTCGTTAACAAAAATGCACACCGCCTGATAGCCCGCCGCGGTTTTGGCGGTGCGCGTGGTCAGCATAAATTCAAAAAACTCTATCTGATAGCCAAACTGCTGATTGACCTGTTCTAAATACTTACGGTCATATTGCTTGGTACTGTAAACTGCCAGTTTCATAACCTGTTTCTCCGCAACATCCTCTGGTTAAACTATCAGAAAATAGTGAATAGACAAATTGTTGCCCGGCTAACAGTAACCGCCGGGGAATGAAAAAAAGCAAATAGTTAATCCATAATGGTAGAACGGAGCGCGATCTGTATACGTGCCTGAATGAAATTAGGATGCTTAATAGCCGCTGATGATTAAAAAATACTCGCTGACGGGATTGGCGCTGGTGCTACTGCTGTTGGTCGCATCATGGTGGGCGCTGCCGCAATGGTTGCCGCGTTTGCTGAACGCCTGGTTGCCGTCGGGGATTTCGCTGACGCTCAACGCCTCTCCCGAGTGGCATGACGGGGGGCTGCGCAGCGATGGTTTTAGTCTGCAGGCCGGCGACTGCTCGCTGCTTGAGGTGAGCGACATCTCGCTGCGGCGGCAGTCGGGCCGATGGCACGTCGAGGCGGACGCCGTTACGCTGGACAGCGACTGCCTGCCGCTATTGTCTGCGGATGATAACGCCGCGCCGGCGCTGCTTTCACAGTGGCAGCGGCGCCTGCCCGCCGCGCAGGTCGCCATTAAAACGTTCACCCTGCGCCCCTGGCCGGAGTATGCCGGCCGGATGAGCCTGACGACCGACGGCGACCGGCGGCAAACGCTGTATTATCAGGGGGAGCGGCTGGTTTTGCAGGCTGAATTGAAGCAGCGGCACCTGACGTTGCGCAACGGCATGCTGGCGACCCCGGCGGGTGATTCCCGCCTGCGGGTCGGCGGAGAGCTGGATCTGGCGGATAGCCTGGCGCTGCCGCCGGTGCGGGGCGAATTAAAGGCGCAGCTGGATAGCGGACAGGCGCCGGACCCGCTTACCGTCACACTACGCTGGCAGGCGCGGCAGGGGGAGCTGGCGTTGCACGCGGTCGGCGGCGGCGAACCCCTGGCGGCGTTGCCGTGGCGGCTGAGCGAAGACGCCATTCAGGTTAATGACGGCGTCTGGCGCTGGCCCTACGCCGCGCAGCCGCTCTCCGGCAAGGTGTCCCTCACCCTGCAAAACTGGCGTCAGGGGCTGGATAAAACCCGGATTGACGCCCGGATAAATATGCTGACCCAGGGGCACAACGGCAAGGCCAACGCGGTGCTGGTGCTGGGACCGGGTAATCTGGGGCTGATTAACAGCGAACTGCGCTTCCGGCTGACCGGCCAGGCCAATCTGGCGGACCTGTCGTTAACGGCGTCATTGCCGGGCATCATTCAGGGATCGGCGCTGGATCCGGAGTTGTCTATTTTACCGGGGGCGCTGCTGCGGGCCTGGGGCACGCCGGCGCCGCAGCTGCGGCTTGAGGAAGCCCGCTGGCCGCTGGCCGGGCTGCGAGTGAGCGCCGCGGGGGTGAACGGCCGTTTGCAGGCGATAGTCAGGGCGCGGGACGACTATTGGGGAAGCTTCAAGCTACACCTTGACGGCAAGGCGCAGGATTTCTGGCCGGATAAGGGAAACTGGCAGTGGCGCTACTGGGGCAACGGGCAGCTGCCGCCGCTACAAAGTAGGGGAGACCTGGCCGGGCGCGGCAGCTGGCAGGATACCCTTATCGAGATTAAGCAGCTTTCCAGCGGGTTGGATCAGCTGAACTATGGGCTGGTGAAGGTGCATCGGCCGCGCTTGATTATCACCGAGCCGCTGCGCTGGCAGCGCGCCCGCGCGGGGGCCGATTTTCAGGGGGCGTTGCAGCTTGCCGCCGAACGGGCGGAGTTCAATAACGGCGGCTATCTTCCCCCGTCGCGCTTAACGCTTAAGCTGCGCGGGCGCGATCCCGGCGACTTCCTGTGGCAGGGAGATCTGCGGGCGCAGGATATTGGTCCGGTGGCGCTGCGCGGCCGCTGGGATGGCGAACGGCTGCGCGGCGGCGCCTGGTGGCCGCAACAGCCGCTGCGAGTCTTTCAGCCGCTGCTGTCCACCAACCTGAAAATGAGGATCCGCGGCGGCTGGTTTTATGCCCAGTCCGTCTTTTCCGCGGCGCGCGGGGAAGGGTTCCGCGCCGGGGGCCACTGGGTAGTGAAAGACGGCGGGCTGTGGCTGCAGGATGGCGAAGTCGACGGCGTTAACTTTATTCTTCCTTACCGCCTTCAGGATCAGCAGTGGCAACTGGGGGTGAAACAGCCGGTCACGCTGCGTATCGATATGCTGGATAATCTGTTCAAGATGACCAATATCAGCGTCGATCTGCAAGGTTTCTACCCCTACAGCGAACAGAGGCCGCTGACCATGACGCAGGCCGCCATGGACGTATTAAGCGGGCACGTCGGGCTTTCCGCCCTGCGCTGGCCGCAGCGGGAAGCGGCTTTGTTCAAAGTGGAGAGCGTGGAGCTCAGCGAACTGTTTCCGCTGCTGAAAATAAAGCAGTTGGCGATGTCCGGGCGGGTGAGCGGGGTATTGCCGCTTGATTTCAACCACCCGAAAATGCTGATCCAAGGAGGGCGAATCACCAACGATCGTTTCCTCACGCTGCGGCTGGATAAGCAGTTCGCCGACGAGCTGGAAAGTAAAAATATGGCCAGCGGCGCGGCAATCCGCTGGCTGCGCTACCTGGAGATCGGCCGCTCCCATGCGACGGTGGAGCTGGATAATCAGGGGGCGCTGTCCCTTGACGCGCAGATTCAGGGGAAAAATCCCCTGCTCAGCGCCGAGCGGCAGGTGATACTTAACTACCGCCATCAGGAGAATATTTTCCAGCTATGGCGCAGTTTACGTTTCGGCGATAATTTGCAGGACACGCTGGAGCGGCAGGCGAATGACTAAATTCAGGACGGAATGATGAAAAATCTCTATGCGGTATCGGGAACCTTTGGCGTCCTGTTTTTACTGACGGGCTGTGTGCCGCGGATAGAAGTCGCGGCGCCCAAAGAGCCGATAACCATCAATATGAACGTTAAAATCGATCATGATATTTATATCCGGGCGGATAAAGAGGCGACGCAGCTGCTGGAAAAATCACCCGGCGCGGCGGGCGAAGAGATAAAGAAAAGCGCGCCGACCGGCGCGCAATAAACAGCCAAGCACAAAAGTAATGCAGGATAACAATGATGTTGATCGCTATCTTATCCGCCTCATCAATGGCTTGAAAGGGCAATATTTCGAGCACATCGTTCAATTTTATTGAATAAGGGTTCATCGCCCGCGGTTAGAGCCATCGCCGCCGATGTGCTACCATGCCCGCCGAAAAATAAAGGCGTTCCCACCGCCGCCATAGCAACAAGCATTAAGGAATGACAACGTGAAATCACCTCTCGACGCATTATCTTCGCAGTTAAGCGAGGTAATGCTCCGCGATCGACAACGTCTGCAGCGCCGCTTACAGGGAGCGGCGAAAGTGGGCGCGCCGCAGGCGCAGGCCGCCATCGCCCAGGAGATCGAAGGTGAGATCGCCATCGCCCGCCAGAAAGTGGAAAACCGCCGCGCCGCCCGCCCCGCCGTCAGTTACCCCGAGCAACTGCCCGTCAGCCAGAAAAAAGATCGTATTCTGCAGGCGCTGCGCGACCATCAGGTGATCATCGTCGCCGGGGAAACCGGCTCGGGTAAAACCACCCAGCTGCCGAAAATATGCCTGGAGCTGGGCCGCGGCGTGCGCGGGCTGATCGGCCACACCCAGCCGCGCCGTCTGGCCGCCAGAACGGTGGCCGAGCGCATTGCAACCGAGCTGGAAACGCCGCTGGGCGGCAGCGTGGGCTACAAGGTTCGTTTTAACGATCGGGTGGGCGACAATACGCTGGTGAAGCTGATGACCGACGGTATTCTGCTGGCGGAAATCCAGCAGGATCGCCTGTTGATGCAGTACGACACCCTGATCATCGATGAAGCGCACGAACGCAGCCTGAATATCGACTTTATTATGGGGTATTTACGCCAGCTGCTGCCGAAGCGCCCCGACCTGAAGGTGATTATTACCTCCGCCACCATCGATCCCGAGCGTTTTTCCCGTCATTTCGCCAACGCGCCGATTATCGAAGTCTCCGGCCGCGCCTATCCGGTCGACGTGCGTTACCGTCCGGTGGTGGAGGACGCGGAGGACGCGGAGGACGGCGACCGCGATCAGCTGCAGGCGATTTTTGACGCGGTGGATGAGCTGAGCCGGGAAGGGCCGGGGGATATCCTGATCTTTATGAGCGGCGAGCGGGAAATTCGCGATACGGCGGATGCGCTGAACAAGCTGGCTTTACCCCATACGGAAGTGCTGCCGCTGTATGCCCGGCTGTCGAATCAGGAACAGAACCGGGTATTTCAGTCGCACCACGGCCGCCGCATCGTGCTGGCGACCAACGTGGCGGAAACCTCGCTGACCGTACCGGGCATCCGCTATGTTATCGACCCCGGCACGGCGCGCATCAGCCGCTACAGTTTCCGCACCAAGGTGCAGCGTCTGCCGATTGAGGCCATTTCGCAGGCCTCCGCCAATCAGCGCAAAGGGCGCTGCGGACGCGTCGCCGCCGGGGTGTGCATCCGCCTCTATTCCGAGCAGGATTTCCTGTCGCGCCCGGAATTTACCGATCCGGAAATCCTGCGCACCAATCTGGCGTCGGTCATTCTGCAAATGACCGCGCTGGGGCTGGGGGATATCGCGGCGTTTCCCTTTGTCGAGGCGCCGGATAAACGCAATATTCAGGACGGCGTGCGCCTGCTGGAGGAGCTTGGGGCGATCCAACTGGCGGAAAACGGCCATTATCAGCTGACGCCGCAGGGGCGCCAACTGGCGCAGCTCCCCATCGACCCCCGCCTGGCGCGCATGGTGCTGGAAGCGCGCAACACCGGCTGTGTGCGCGAAGTGATGGTGATTACCGCGGCGTTGTCCATTCAGGATCCGCGCGAGCGCCCTATGGATAAAAAGCAGGCGTCGGATGAAAAGCACCGCCGCTTCGCGGACAAGGAGTCCGACTTTCTGGCGTTCGTCAATCTGTGGGATTACCTGCGCGAGCAGCAGAAGGCGCTGTCGTCCGGCCAGTTCCGCCGTCTGTGCCGCAGCGAATATCTCAACTATCTGCGGGTGCGCGAGTGGCAGGATATCTACACCCAGCTGCGGCAGGTGGTGAAGGAGCAGGGGCTGCCGATCAACAGCGCGCCCGCCGACTATCGCAGCATCCACTGCGCCTTGCTGACCGGGCTGCTGTCGCATATCGGCCAGAAAGACGTGGATAAGCAGGAGTTCAGCGGGGCGCGCAACGCCCGTTTCGCCCTGTTTCCCGGCTCCGGCCTGTTTAAAAAACCGCCCAAATGGACGATGGTCGCCGAACTGGTGGAAACCAGCCGGCTGTGGGGACGCATCGCCGCGCGTATCGATCCCGAATGGATCGAACCGCTGGCCCAGCACCTGATCAGGCGCAGCTACAGCGATCCGCACTGGGAAAAAGCGCAGGGCGCGGTGATGGCGCAGGAAAAAGTCACCCTGTTCGGTCTGCCGATTGTGGCGGCGCGCAAGGTGAACTACAGCCAGATCGACCCGCCGTTGGCGCGCGAGCTGTTTATTCGCCACGCGCTGGTGGAGGGCGACTGGCAAACGCGTCACGCCTTTTTTCGCGCCAATCTGAAATTGCTGGCGGAAGTTGAGGAGCTGGAAAATAAATCCCGCCGCCGCGACATTCTGGTGGACGACGAAACGCTGTTTGCCTTTTATGACCAGCGCTTGCCGCCCGATATCATTTCCGCCCGCCATTTCGACCAGTGGTGGAAATCCGCCGGCCGTCAGGATGCCGATCTGCTGAACTTTGAAAAAAGCATGCTGATCAAGGACGGGGCGGACGATATCAGCGCGCTGGATTACCCCAATTTCTGGCATCAGGGCGACCTGAAGCTGCGCCTCTCCTATCAGTTCGAACCGGGCACCGATGCGGACGGCGTGACGGTGCATATCCCGCTGCCGATCCTTAATCAGGTGCGGGAAGAGGGGTTTGAGTGGCAAATCCCCGGCGTGCGCCGCGAACTGGTTATTGCGCTGATTAAATCCCTTCCCAAACCGATGCGGCGTAATTTTGTGCCGGCGCCCAATTACGCCGAAGCGTTTCTGGCGCGCGCCACGCCGCTGGAACGAGGACTGCTGGACGCGTTGGAGCGCGAACTTCGGCTGATGACCGGGGTGACGGTGCCGCGCGACGAGTGGCAGTGGCAACAGGTGCCCGATCATCTAAAAGTGACATTTCGCGTGGTGGATGAAAAAAATCGTACCCTGCGGGAGGGAAAGGATCTGTCCGCGCTGAAAGAGCAGCTTAAAGACCAGGTGCAGCAAACCCTCTCCGCGGTGGCGGACGACGGCCTGGAGCAGAGCGGTCTGCACCTCTGGAGCTTCGGTTCGCTGCCGGACTGCTACGAGCAGAAGCGCGGCGGCTATTCGGTGAAAGCCTACCCGGCGCTGGTGGACGAAAAAGAGAGCGTGGCGATCCGTTTATTCGATACGCCGCGCCAGCAGCAGCAGGCGATGCGGCAGGGGTTGCGGCGTTTGCTGCTGCTGAATATTCCGTCGCCGATCAAGTATCTGCATGAGAAACTGCCCAATAAGGCGAAGCTGGGGCTCTATTTTAATCCTTACGGCAAAGTGCTCGATCTGATTGACGACTGCATCGCCTGCGCGGTGGATAAGCTGATTGACGAATTCGGCGGGCCGGTGTGGCAGGAAGAGGCGTTCCGCCGCCTGCATGAAAAGGTGCGCGCCGAACTTAACGAGTCGGTGGTGGATATCGCCCGGCAGGTCGAACAGATCCTGACCGCGGTGTTTGCCATCAATAAGCGCCTGAAGGGCCGGGTGGATATGTCGATGGCGCTGGCGTTGAGCGATATCAAAAGCCAGCTCAACGGCCTGGTGTTCCGCGGCTTCGTCACCGCCAACGGCTGGCGGCGGCTGCCGGACGTGCTGCGCTATTTGCAGGCTATTGAGCGGCGGCTGGAAAAACTGGCGCAGGATGCGCACCGCGACCGGGCGCAGATGCTCAAGGTGGAGCAGGTGCGGCAGGCGTGGCGACAGTGGTGCGACAAGCTGCCGGCGGAGCGCCGCGACGACGAGGACGTGAAAGCGGTGCGCTGGATGATCGAAGAACTGCGGGTAAGCTATTTCGCCCAGCAGTTGGGCACCCCGTTCCCGGTATCGGACAAGCGCGTACTGCAGGCGATGGAGCAAATTGATGTATAACCCTATATTTAGGGTTATGCGTTGCGGGTTATTGCCATTGGCACCCCATCAGAGCGGCCGAATCTCCTCTTTTAGCCGGATATAGGCCGCCTTGATCTCATCTTCGCCATATTTTTGCTCCAGGCGTTTGATGATGAAGTGTCCCCGCGCCATATTTTGATAATGGTTGATAAACAGGGTATTGATGGCCGCGCCGCTCGCCGCCCCGATAACCGGGACGATTTGCGCGGCCATTTTCTCAGTGATGGTAATGCCCAGCCGCGCGGCGACGGCGTCGATCACTCTGGCCAGCGTTCTTCCCGCCTGGGAGGTGGTGATTCTGGCCGACGCTTTTTCCGCGCCTTTTTTACCGGCGATATCAATAAGCTCGCGCGCGGCGTGTTTGGTAATATCCGCCAGCACCGCGCGGGAGGCATAATAGGCGGACTCGGCGGCGTCATCGCTTTTGGCGCGGCCGCCGAGCGCGAAAACTTCCACGCAGGCGGCCTTTACCGCCAGGTCCGCCAGCGAAAAGCCTTCGCTGCGGGCGATATCGGCCACCGAACGCATCATAATCGTGGTGCTGATGGGCAGCTCGACAAGTAAGCCGGCCGCGCCGAAAAAGCCGCTGACGGCGCCGGACGTGGCGGCGGCCAGCCTATGGGTTTTGGGCGACGACGCCCGCTGCGGATCGTCGTCCAGAGTATAGAGCGCGGCGTCGACGGATTTATACAGCGCGGCGTGAACCGCGTTCTGTACCTTGTTTTTTACCCAGTTAGGCAGTTTGGAGATGCTCCACTCAATGGGGCCGCCAACCAGATTCGCCAGCTGTATGGCTAAGGAGGGGGCTTCCAGCAAGGTTATGGCCTGTCTGATATCGTTTATATCTTGCCGGTCATCAAAAATGGTCATAGAAATCTCGCGATGTGATGAAAACCAGATAGCGGCGGCGCGCTATCTGACCTGGCGACTATTCAGCCACAAAATAAAATCTTTTGGCGGCAGCGGGCGCGAGAAATAATAGCCCTGAACCTCATCGCAACCAAACTCGGCGAGGTAGTCCAGCGTTTCTTTATTTTCAACGCCCTCGGCCAGAACATCATAATTAAGCTTGTGCAGCATGCTGATGATTGACTCAACGATGGTCCGGCTATCCTGATCGGTTTTAATATCCTGGATCAGCGATTTATCCAGCTTTATTATGGTCGCCGGAATATTTTTCAGGTAGCTCAAATTGCTGTAACCGGCGCCGAAGTCATCCAGTGAAATCGTGAAGCCCCGCTGTTTCAGCTCCCGAATAGTGGCGAGCGTCTCGGAGCTTTCCACTATTTTTTGCGTTTCCACACACTCGATTTCAATATCCGCCGTGGTCAGCTGTTGGTTATTGAGGATATTAATTAGCCGCGAAATAAAATTGTCTTCCGCGAAATTACTGGCGGCGACATTAATTGATATGGGAAATAATACGCCGGCCTGACGCCAGATATTCACCTGCTGAGCGGCCTGTTTCATCACCCATTCCGTCAGCGGGCGCATCAGCGTCGTTCCCTCGGCCAGGGGAATAAAACTGTCGGGATATATTTCACCCAAATCGGGGTGGTGCCAGCGGATCAGCGCCTCAACCCCGATGACTTTGCCGGTCTTGATATTCAGTTTCGGCTGATAAACCAGATACAGACCGGGCTTGTTATGCTGCAATACGTCGGAAAGTTCGTTGAGCAGGGCAAACGCGGTTTGCTGAGCCTTATCGCTGCCTTCGTGGTAGGCGCACTGGCGGATATTATTATCGATGGCGTCATGCAGCGCGCTCATGGCCTCACGCAGGATACGCTGCGGGTCGATGACCGGGATGCGGAATTCGGTATAGCCGACGAACAATTCCAGTTTCAAGGGTACGTGACTGGTAATGCTGTCCTGGATGCGGTCGGCGCAGGTGGCGAGCTTGGCCAGCACCTGATCTTTTCGGTCGGATTTTACCAACAGGGCGAAGCGGCCGATGGCGACGCAGTAAACATTTTCGCGCGAGTGGAATGCCAGGCGCAGAAACATGCCGATATCTTTCAGTATGCTTTCCACCGTCGGCATACCGAGCGCACGCCCCATTTCGTAAGCGTAGGAAATATCAATGCTGTCGATCAGTATTAGCAGGTAGTTTTCATGGATATCGGTTATGTGATTAATATCCTCAATCAACCGCTGGCGGTTCGGCAGCATGGTGACCGCATCAACCAGGCCGATTGCATTACGGTATTTAATCAGCGACATGGCGATGGTGGCTAAATCTTTCAGCGCATGCAGCTGGTGCATGCTGAAAGTGCGGGGCGTATAATCAATAACGCACAGGGTGCCGATGGCGTAACCTTCTTCGGTAAAGAGCGGTATTCCGGCATAAAAGCGAATATAGGGCGGCCCTGAAACGTAGGGGCTATTTTTAAACCTGTCATCGTGCAAGGCATCCTGACAGATAAGAAAACAGCCGGTCTGCACGGCGAATTGATCAAAGGATCCTATTTTTTCCATTTCGTTCAAGGCGAAATTGGTTTTTGCCTTGACGTGTTGCTTCTGTGAGCCGCTGAGCGTCACTAATGACGTCGGCATTTGCAGTAACTGGCAGGCCATCGCCGTGATCTTGTTGAGAATGTTATCCTGAGAGGCATCAAGATCCTGTACTGCATCCAGAGTCTGCATGCGTTTTTTTTCATCATTATTTAAATGGCTCAACATGCTGGCTCCTCCTTCCCCGCGCAATAATAACGATATAAAGAATAAAATTTGCATTAACACATTAACATGGGGCGCTAAAAAGAGGATAGTCTATTCTGAGGATGATAACCGATTAATGTATATAGTAATTAATCAGCAATGGCCGTTACTGGAAATGGTTGGCATGACCAAAACGCAAGTCAAGTTTTTCGTTCGCCACCTTGAGTAATTATCTTTAGAATTTGTAAATTATGTGAAAACAGTGATAAATCAAAGCGCGATAATAGGATTTAATTCACCGGGTGTAATAAAGCATCGCGCCATATTTTAATCAATCGGATGATTAATTCGCAGCGCGGTATTTATAACGGCCCCCGGATATTTACTCAGGGGAGCCCCGATTTTTGGGCCAGCGTTTCCAGCGCCTGGCGGATTGCCGTAACGGCGACGGCGCGATTATCCGCCTTATCGCGATCGACGGCGGCGGGCGCCGAACTTTGAATCCCCATCAATACCCATCCCGAGGCCGTATGCAATATTAGCGGCGAACCGCTGTCGCCTGGCAGGGTATCGCAGCGGTGCGATACCACAGCAGACTGAATCCAGCCGGTAATAAGGCAGTCCTGGTGGCGATACAGCGTATTCTGATGATCTTCCGGATAGCCCGCCTGGGTAACGCGATGTTTATTTTGCGCCAAGGCTTGTATCAACGCCCGACGGTTCCCTTGCCACATGGGGAGCGGCGTAATATCCGGGGGCGTCTGCGCCAGCCGGATGAGAGCATAATCCCACGGCGCCGCGGCGGGGGTAACCACCCAGCCATCGCCATCCGCTTCCAGCAGGTCACTCAGTTTTTTATTCACCAGGGCTTCGAGAACTGTGGTTTCATAGCGCCAGCCGCTATCCGTCGCCAGGAAACGCAGCGCGACCGGCCGGTCCGGCCTGCCGTCGGGCGGGGTCAGCACGCAATGTCCGGCGGTAAGCGCCAGATGCGGCGAAATAAGCGTAGCGGTGCACAGATTTCCACTGGCGGTTTCAAGCTGGCCGATAGCCTGCCACGGCCACTGGGTGACGTCAGGCACGCTATCCCGATCGTCATGGTTGAAAAATAAGATCCGCTGCTGTTGCGCCGCGTCGACATCGCCGCCTTCGGCCCAACTGAAGAGGGGGACAAGAGATAATGAACATAGCAACCAGGCTGATATGCGCATGTAAAATTGTGCCTTGGAGTAAAAGTCAGTAATCACACAAACCGTGAAATAACTATAGATGTATTTGGCGGGGGAACGACTTTTTTTGATTGATTAACCTGATGATCTATAGAAAGAAGAGCAGGGCGACGACCCCGCAGAGCAGCACCAGGGACAGCATGATTTCAAAGGCGTAACGTCGCGGCATCGTCCGATATCCCATAAAATAAACACCCGGATGCGCGGGTGTTTGAGTTTGCCGACCATCTGTTAGCGTCTCCCTGACAAGGGGAGGCTGGGAGGGTAGCAGCAGGCGTCGCCGGAGCGGTGATTTACCCCACCCCAACCCTCCCCTTAGCAGGGGAGGGAGTTTGGCTCCTCCCCCTGACAAGGGGGAGGCCGGGAGGGGGTAATCTGCCTGCAGGTCCCCGCCTAGGGCCGCGGGGACGACGGAGATGGTTTTCACCGCCATAGCCCGGCGCTGGACCTATGCAACCTTTATCAGGCCGCCGGCGTGGTGGTGGACGGTTGCGCCGGTTTGGCTTTCTTGACCTGCTTTTTGGCCGCCTGCGCTTTTTGCTCCGCGGTATTGGCTTTTTTCACCTGTTTTTTATGGTGGATGGTTTTCGCCGGGGCAGACGATGTCGCCGCCGGGGCCGGCGCGCCGCTGGCGGTGTCGGCGGCAAAGGCGACGGAAGAGAGACCCAGAGCCGCACCCGCAATCATCACTAATACTTTATTCATCATCATTTCCTCATGGCTTGTTCAGGTTTCGTGACCCTGCGTCGGGCCGGTGAAAAGAGCATAGAGAAAAAGGGCGCGCCGTTCCGTAAGTGATTGGTATCGGCGTGTAACCGAATGTACAACCGGGGCTATGTATCACCCAAACGGCGCAATTTATCGCGCCGGATTGAGTGATGCCGCCCCTTCGTCCGTCAGCTCAGCGCGGTAAGCCGCAGCAGCAGGGCCGACTCGGGATCGAGGATCGGCAGAGCGATGCCGGCCTTCTCCAGCCAGTCGCCGCTCAGCGTCATCGGCCGTTTAAGCCACGCCGGGTATTGCTTCATGGTGTGATTCCTCTCTTTGCGCAGGCTGTCGGGCATGTCCAGCACCTCAAGCTTGTACTGCGTCTGGGGCTGCAGGCCGGGAATTTGCACGCTGCCGCACAGGGCGTATTCCGGCAGGGCCAGTTGGCTGAGCAGCACCACCGCCTGCCGTTGGTCCTGGGAGATAACCGCATTGACCAGCATGGCCTTGTCGGGATGGTCGAGGCGTAACAGCGTGCCGCTGTGCAACAGGGGGCGCAGTTGCTTATACAGGGCGATATAGCGGGCGAACGCCTGCTGCGCCGACTGGGGTTCGGTCACCGGGTCCAGTTCAACCCCCATATGGCCGAACAGCGCGGTAAGCCCGCGGAAATTGATGCTGTGCGTGCGGGACGTGGTATGGCAGGGATTACCGCCGATATGCGCGCCCATGACCTCCGGCGGGAAAAAGTAGCTCATTCCGCGCTGGATCTGCAGGCGGTCGAGCGCATCATTGCTGTCCGACGGCCAGAAACGATGGCAGCGTTGCAGAATTTCATAATCCACCCGCCCGCCTCCCGACGCGCAGGATTCAAACTCCACCGCCGGAAAGCGCGCGTTGAGCTGGTCGAATAGATGATACAACCGCTCGGTTTGCCGCGTCTGCGAGGGATGCCCTTGGTGACCGGGCTGTACCATTTCGCGGTTGAAGTCCCATTTTACGTAGTCGATGTTATGTTCCCCCAGCAGCCAGCTCAGACGCTCCAGCAAATAGTCATAGACCGCCGGGTTCGACAGGTCGAGCAACAGCTGATTCCGTCCCGCCAGCAGCGGGTAGCCGTCCAGCTTCAACACCCAGTCCGGGTGATTGCGGTATAGATCGGAGTCCGGATTGACCATCTCCGGCTCGACCCAGATGCCGAACTCCATACCCTGATCTCTAACCGCGTCAATCACCGGCTGCAGCCCCTGAGGGTATTTTTCGGCGTCGATATACCAGTCCCCCAGCGAACTGAGGTCGTTGTTGCGCCCTTTAAACCAGCCGTCATCGATAATAAAACGCTCGATGCCGATTTTAGCCGCGTTTTCCACCATGCGGATGAGGTAGCCGGGATCGTGGTTAAAGTAGATCCCCTCCCAGGTATTGAGATGAACGGGGCGCGGCTTGTTCGCCAGCGCCGGAATAATGTGCCGGCGCACGTAGCGGTGAAAGTTGTCGCTCATGCCGTTCAGACCGCGGGCGGAATAGCTGGCGTACACCCAGGGCGTGGTCACGCTTTGATCGGCGTCCAGCGCGATTTCACCGGAAAAATAGAGCGCTTCGGCCTGCAGCTGGCGACGGCCGTCGCTTTTACAATCGGCGCGCAGGCGATGATTGCCGCTCCATGCCAGATGCAATCCCCAGACTTCTCCCTGCTGTTCGCTGAACCCCGCCTTGCCGGCAATCAGCGCGGGGAAATACTCATGGGAGGTTCTGCCGCGCCGGTTTTCCTGAATATAGCCGCCGTGCTCCAGCTTAAGCGAGTGGCGCTGGAACTCTTTGATCCAGCGGCCGTTGAACGCCATAATTTCATTGGCGCGCTCGGGCAGCGGGAGCGTCACCGCCAACCGATCGACCCGGTAGAGGCCGCTACGGAGATTGGTCAGCGTATTGCGGGTTTGCAATACGCCGCTGTCCGGGCAAAGCCGCAGCTCGCTGACCAGCCGCAGACCGGCGGCGGCATCCTCGCCGACAATCGTCAGCGCGTTGTCGTCAAGCTGGTGGCTGCGGGTGGTAAACACCGGCGACCAGTCCCGACCGTTACGGTTACCCTCCATGCCCGGCACGCTGAACAGTCCGCGGCCGTTTTCAGGGCAAAGGGTCAATGGCGCATCGTTATCCAGACGGCTGTTGGCGATCGGGCGGTTTAACGCCGCGATCTCCTCCGGCTGATAGGCTTGCAGGTGTTGGCCCCAATAAATGATTTCCGCATAGGGATAGCAACGTAAAACAATATCCGAGTGACGGCTGACTAACCTGACAAAGGTATTATTCATAACGACTCCAAAGAAAACTAGGCGATTTGCTTATCGCTTTTGAAATAAGAACGAATACTTTCGACAACACCGCGGCCGGAAAGGGTGAAGGCTGAAATGATGGTGAACGCCAGGACGATGCTGCCCAGCACCAGATAGGTATTTTGAAAACCCATGCTGTCGTACATGCGTCCGGCGAAGACGGACATAAAAATCATCGACAGCTGTTTACTGAAACAGAAACCAATCAGATATACGGTGGCGGAAAAGCGCACTTCAAATACCTGGGTAATATATTTAAACGAACCGACCAGCAGGAACGGCACTTCAAACATATGCAATATTTTCAGGACCACCACTTCCACCGCCGTGGTGGCAAACGCGGAGCCGAGAATGCGCACCGACATAATGGCGCCGGCAAGCAGTAACGCGTTCTTACTGCCGATACGGGAAATAATCACCGGGGCGAAAAACATCACCGTGGCGTTGAGTAATTCACCGCCGGTGGTGACAAAGCCAAATATCTCCGTTCCCTGTTGTTTGGTGGCGAAGAAGGTGGTGAAAAAATTGGCGAATTGCTGGTCGAACACATCGTAAATACAGGCCACGCCGACGATATACAGAATAAAGAACCACAAGGCCGGTTTCTTTAGCAGTTCAACGGCATTTTTCAGATTGAACGGCGGCTTGTTGGCGCCCAGTTTATCGACGACATAAGCGGTGGATTCCTGATCCGGGCGGGCGAAAAACAGCAAAACGGCCAGCACCAGCGCGCAGCCGGAGGCCATCCAGAATATTAATTCATTATTGACGCTATACAGCAGGCCCACCACGCTGGCGCACAACGCCCAGCCAATGCAGCCGAACATGCGGGTGCGGCCGTATTCAAAATTACTGTGGCGGCTGACCTTTTCAATATAGGCTTCAATCGCATGAGAGCCGCCGGTAAAGACAAAGCCCAGATAGCAGCCGCCGATCAGGGCGCCGATAAAAATATTGTATTTTAACAGCGGGCTGAAAATATAAATAAAGAAGGGGGCAAACAGCACCAATAGCCCGACGATAATCCACATCAGATTCTTTTTTAAGCCGAGTTTGTCGGATAGCGGTCCCATGATCGGCTGGAAAGCCAGGGCAAACAGCGAAATACTGCCAAAGACGATGCCGGTGTCGGTTTTGCTTAAATTATTAACGTCATGCAGCCAGATGGGAAAGAATGGGTAGTAGGAAGCCATGATAAAAAAATAGAAGAAGAAAAAGAGCCCGAACAACCAGAAATTACGGTTTCCCCAATAGGATTTTTCTTCGCTTGCGTCGCTCATAAACACCTCTACTGTAACTGATGGCGCCAAGGTCCGGGGAGGACTTTTCGCCGTGTGGAAACGCTTTCACTCAACATACATCCGAAACGTTTCGGATTAAAATCTAAACGTTTCGGATCTGTGATGGAGTTAAAAAATCAGGCGGTAAATAACCTTGATAAACGACATATGATGTACCGTAAACGCCGCAATTTTTTTATCATCAGGCTGAATGATTTTTCAGCGGCATAAGGAGAAGTGCGATGGAAGAGGGCTTGCAGATCGTGATGTCGCCAGTGCAACTGGCGGCGGTACTATCGGATAAAACGGTGACCGAGGCGGAAACCGTTAGTAATCGGCTACTGGGCGGATTAGGTGTTGCACTCGGCGCGGTTGAGCTTATTGGTGCCGGAGCGCTTTGTCTGGCACCAGAACCCACCACGCTGACAAAAGCCGGTTGTGTTGTTGTGGGCGCGCACAGCATAGATAGCATCAACGCGGCGGCGGATCAGGTGATAACCGGTAGGGATACCCGGACTGCGACCTAAATCCTCATCCTCCTTTCATAGCATGCAAGACGCTGAGAAAGTGCTCAGTTCGGCCCTAAAAGCCAATCGCCTGAAAATCATCCACTGGGCGAATTTCAATAAAGCTGCCGATCCGCTGGAACTGACATACAATGCCGGTTCCGCTATCGGTTACGGATTTCGTCAAGGTAGTACAACCAAAGAAATGATTACCAGAGTGCGAGTGGTCTTGTTGAAAAAAACTTATAACGGGAAACCTTATTATGTTCTCACGGCTTATCCCTTCATGGGCTAAAAAGGACAAAGAAAATTACTCTTCGGTAAAAACATTAATGAGTGTTTTCTTTGGGCAAGATTTTGAGATCTTTGGAGATAGCGTCGAAGATATCATGGAAAGCTATTTCGCTACGGTGAACGATATTTCCTGTGAAATGCTTAGCGAACAAGTTGATGCTCTACTGAGTATCCCTGATGATAAAGATCTTGAAGCCATCATGTCAGAGCTTGCTGAGAACCAGTTTCGCCCGGAACCCTGGGGAGAAACATGGAGAAGCTATTTAAGCAAGGTGAAATCCTGTCTCGATAAGCGGTAGCCGATCTGGCTTTCCTTTAACTGTTGCTTCGAAAATCGTGAACAGGTTCTTATCACATCAGCTGCCGGGTTGACTATGTCATTAAAAAAGATCGCTAACGAACTGGGGCTTTCCTCCACCACGGTCAGTCGCGCGTTGAATGGCTATGACGATGTCGCAGCGGCGACGCGCGAGCGGATTGTGGAAGCCGCCAGGCGCCTGGGCTATCAGCCTAATTCGCTGGCCCGGCGCCTGAAAATGGGGAAAACCGACGCGGTGGCGCTGGCGTATCCTTCGCGGCCGCAGGTACTCAACAATTCGACATTTCTCGAGATGATTAGCTGGATCGGCATCGAACTGGCGAAATTCTGCATCGATTTACTGCTTATTCCGGACGAGCCCGACAATACTCACCATTCGCTTACCCGCCTGGTGGAAACGCGCCGGGTGGATGCGCTGCTCGTCGCCCATACCCAGCCGGAAGATCACCGTCTGAACTATCTGCAGCAGCAGAAATTCCCTTTTCTGGCCCTGGGACGCAGCAATTTATCCCAACCCTACGCCTGGTTTGATTTTGATAACCATGCGGGCTCCGCCATGGCGGTAACGCGACTGGCGGCGTTGGGGCATCGGCGCATCGCCTTTCTGGGCACCGACGCCCGGCTTTCTTATGTGGAGCAGCGCCGGCAAGGCTATATCGACGCGCTGGCCGGGCGTTCGCTGCCGCAACCGGCGGATTATATCCAGCAGGTGGAACCCGACCGTCCCGGCGGCTATCAGGCGACTCGTCGCCTGCTGGCGCTTGCGGAGCCGCCAACGGCGATTATCACCGACTGCAATATGCTGGGCGACGGTGCGGCCAGCGCGCTGCAGCAGGCGGGCCTGCTGGGGCAACGGGGAATATCGCTGATCTCCTATGACGGCCTGCCGGATGACACGCTGCTCGATATCGCCGTGACGCCGATCGTGCAGAATACCCGCACCAGCGTCGGTAAACAGATTGCCGCCATGATCCATGAGCTACTGCAGGGCGCCGACCCTCAGCGCCTGCAGGTTTTATGGCAGCCGGAGATCGGCCGCGGGGAGACCGACTGCCCGCCGCGGCGATAATTCAGCGCGCCGGCGGGGCGGCGACTTTCACCGGCCAGCAAAAGCGAAAACGGGCGCCGCCAAGCGTGCTGCCGTGCGCGGCGATGGTTCCCGCATGCGCGCGGGCGATGGCCTGGACGATGGCCAGTCCCAGCCCGCATCCGCCGCTGTTTTCCATTCCCGCGTCCAGACGGATAAAGGGGGCGAAAATATGTTCCCGCTCGTCCGGCGCAATGCCGGGGCCGTCGTCCTCAACCTCTAAACAGGCCATATTGTCGCCGTCCCGCCGCAGGCTGATATGCAGGCGCGTGCGGCAGAAACGCAGCCCGTTATTGACCAGATTATCCAGCGCCCGCTCCATCAGGCGCCGATCGAGCAGGCCGAAATCCGCCGCCGGCGCGTTATCCAGCGTGATGAGCTTATCCGGGTGCAGCAGTCTGAGATCGTCGACTTTGGCGCGCAGCCAGGCGGGAAAATCGATGCCGGCGAGATGCAGCTCGACCTGCGGCCGGTCCAGCCGGGCATAGGCAAGCAGTTCGTCGATCAGCGCTTCAAGCTGGCCGATATCCCGATTTAATGCCTGCTGTTCCCCGTCGGTCAACTGTTCGCTGATGGCCAGTCGATAGCGCAGACGCACCAGCGGCGTGCGTAATTCATGGGCGATATTATCGATCAGCTGTTTTTTACTGGCGATAAGCTGATTCAGATTATCCGCCATCTGGTTAAAGGCGATGCCGAGCCGAAACAGGCTGGAGGCGTTGTCGAAGTGGGTACGCGCTTCAAGGTGCCCGTCCCCCAGCCGCTGCGCGGCGCTTTCCAGTTTCAACATCGCCTGCCAGTGCGGCCGCATCCACAGAAATACCGGCAGCGCCAGCGACAGACCGATAAGCAGCACCAGCATCAGGTCCAGCAAGCGGATTTCATGCAGAAAAAAAAGGTAGGGGATAGGGCCGACGGCCAGCACATAACGGCTGCGGGGAATGCGCTGGATAAAAGTATATTCATCGTCGAGGGCGACAATCTCCCCCTGAGTTAAACGCCGCTGCGCATGGGGATTAAGCCGGTATTTACTCAGCGGCTCGATATGCAGCTTAAACGACAGATTTAAATCGAGCCGGTTGATGGTCCGATGCCAGTCGCGCGGGGGAATGGCGCGCAGCTCGTTGCGGATCAGATAGAGCGAGCTTTTCATCAGGTCGTCCATGGATTGCCGTCCGGCGCGCTCGGCGGTGACTTTATACACCAGCCCGACCAATAGCGTCATCACCACAAAACAGGCGAACAGTAACAGAAAAAACTGGATAAACAGCTTTTTCATGGCGCGGCGTACTGCCAGGCGTGGGGCGCGAACAGATAGCCTTTGTTGCGCACCGTTTTGACGCGAAACGGCGCCAGCGGGTTATCGTAGAGCTTTTTGCGCAGCCGGGAGATGGCGACGTCAATACTGCGATCCATGCCGTCGTAACTCACGCCGCGCAGATTTTTCAGCAGCGCGTCACGGTCCATAATCTGCCCGGCATGGGTCGCCAGTTGCCAGAGCAGATCGAAATCGGCGGTGGATAACAGGATATGCTCGTCGCCCAGCGTAACGTCGCGGTTGACCGGGTCGATGCACAGCAGGCCAAAATGCAGCGGCCGGTGGATCTGCAACGAAGGCGCGGATTTTTCCGCCGCGTCGGGCGCCGCGGCCGCGTATTGCCGCAAATGAAGGCGCAGGCGGGCGAGCAGAACGGCGGGCGGCGTGGTTTTCAGAATATAGTCGTCGGCCCCCATTTCCAGGGCCAGAATATGATTCATATCGCTGTCGAGGGAGGTCAGCAGAACCAGCGGCCCGTTATACTGCGGCCGCAGCTCGCGGCAGAGGGTCATACCGTCTTTCCCCGGCAGCATAATATCCAGCAATACCAGATCGGGGCGCTGCCGCTCGATAAACGCCAGCGCGCGATCGCCCCGCGGCTCCACCCGGACGTCAATATCATATTTGCCGAGATAAGCGGCGATCAGCTTGCCGACTTCCGCATCGTCTTCTACAAAAACAATCTTATGCATAGTAGCCGCGTCATGACGAAAATTGCTTGCGCCAGCATAGTCCGTCGGCAAATCCGCTACCATATATGAAGCGTAAACGAGTGTTAAAGCGCGGCTCTCAGCGCAGCGATCTGCCGCCGTCAAGCCCCAGCGTTTTTCCGGTGATATAACGGCTGGCGAGCAGATAGTCGACGAGCCGGACGATCTCCTCTTCCCCCGGCGCTATTTTCATCAGGGATTTATCCAGCGCCTGCCGGCGATACTGCTCGTCGTCATGCTGGTGAAACATGATCAGCGCGGGGGCGATGGCGTTGACTTTGACTTCCGGCGCCAGCCGGCGGGCGAACGAGCGGGTCATATTATCCAGCGCGGCTTTACTGGCGGCATAAGCGATATGCTTATCGCTGCCTTTTTCCACCACATAGTCGGTCAGATGAATGATATCGGCCCCGGCGACGCCCTGACCGCGCAGGCAGGGCTCCAGCAGCTGGTTAAGTAAATAGGGGGTGTAAACGTGGATTTGCAACATTTCCGCCAGCGTCTTTTCCGGTGGAATAGCCGCGCTTTCCGCCTGCCAGCTGCTGGCGTTGTGGATAATCGCCCGCAGGCGCGGCGTCAACGTCTTGACCTGGGCGGCAAAGGCGTAAATCTGCTCGGTGGTGGAGAAATCGGCGGGCAGGCAGATGGCGCCCTGCTGCGTCAATGTCTCAAGCTCGGGATAAGCCGTACGTCTGCTGATGATAACCGGAATACCCTGCGCCAGAAACGAACGGGCCAAGGCCAGGCCGATGCGCCGGGCGCCGCCGGTAATCAATACGGGGGCGGAAGGAAAAGTTGCCACAATCAATGCTCCTGAACAGGCTGGAAAATCCACGGTAAACCGTGACAATATACCTGAATAACCTATCTTGCATGATAGGGTTTTGCAGCAAAAACGTGCGTTGAATCCACTGGCGAAAAGGAGAGCGGGGGATGGAAAAATGTCACTCCGAATCGGTATGTTCCAGTGAAAAAATCTGTATCGATTACGCCGATTATCTGGCGGCGTTGTGTAATAAACGCTGGCGTTTCATCGACGCCATGTACGGCGTGCTGCCGATTTTCGGCATGGTAACCAAAACCACGCTATCCCGGCGGATAGCGGCCCCCAAAGAACGGCTTAAAACGCTGGCGATGCAGGTGCTCTCCACCCAGGTAAGCGATGAAACCAATATCGTCAGACTTATCGCCCTGGCCCGGCGGCTGGGGCTGAGGGCTTTGGATATTCAGTTGCCTTATTCGCTGACCAATGAGCAACTGAGCGTAATCGGCGAGGAGAGCAGCGCCCCGCTGGCGTTAACCCAACGGGATGAGCGTCTGTCGGTTAGTCTCGTGAGCACCTCCCCCTGACAAGGCTGTCTCTTATACACAAATCCAAGGAACCTCTAGAGGCCATGTGTATTCTGGTCTTGGGTTCGTTCTTGGTTCTTTGTTTTTTTGGTTTTCGTCGGCGTAAGAAATCACGCTGAGGTGGACGACCCCGCGAATGCGCCGCAGGGAAGCGGCGCAAGCCAGTGCCGCGTCGGGAACGCGTCACTGGCGGTTCGGGAAAGGGGGCGACCGCCGAAGGCATCGCGCCAGCGACGTGATTTCAGCCACAAGCCCGGGTCCGGAGGGTGGTGGCGCTTGAACCACCCTGCGTCGGGCGCGTGCTGCGACATAGCAGAGAAATGACGGCCTTCTAGCGCACGAAATAGCGCTGAACTCACATATACCGTTAACAGTAAATATGTGACTAAGAGACAGCTGACAAGGGGGGGCTGGGAGGGGCGCAACAAAGAGCGTTGTCGCGCCTCAAGGGAGGAGTTATCTGCCCGCTTATTCCGCCGCCTTGCTCTCTTCGGCGGTAACCTCAAGCGCCTGAGCCAGGGAACCGTAAAAACTAAGGCGTCCCGCTATCGGATGGACGTTGGCCCGCGCCAGCGTTTTCAACGGCTGGAAGGGAATATCGGTAATAATCAGATGCTTGCCTGCCGGCAATGTGTCGCTGAAACGCAACAGGGCGTTCAGCCCTCCCGCATCCAGCACCGGTACGGCATCCCACTGCAGGATAATGGTTTGATAATCCTGGCTGCGCTCCAGCAGGTCGCTGAACAGGCGTTCGGCGGCGGCAAAGAACAGCGGACCGTTGACGCGCAGCACCAGCTGATGCGGCGCGCGGGTTTCCGGCAGTTCGCTCAGTTTGGTCATCCGGGCGATGCGCCGCATAAACAGCAGCGACGCCAGCACAATCCCCACCGTAATGGCGATAACCATATCAAACAACACGGTCAGCGACATGCACAGCAGCATAACGATAATGTCGTCTTTCGGTCCGTGGCGCAGCAGATCGATAACCTTGTGGGCTTCGCTCATATTCCAGGCGACGAGCAGCAGCAGCGAGGCCATCGCCGCCAGCGGCAGATAGGAGAGCCACGGCGCCAGCACCAGCAGCGCCAGCAGCACCAATAGCGAATGGATGATGGCCGACACCGGCGACGTCGCGCCGGCGCGCACGTTGGCGGCCGAACGGGCGATGGCGGCGGTGGCGGTAATGCCGCCGAAGAACGGGGCGATAATATTGCCGAAGCCCTGTCCCATCAGTTCGGCGTTGGAATTGTGTTTTCTGCCGGTCATGCCGTCCAGCACCACGGCGCACAGCAGGGACTCAATCGCCCCCAGCATGGCCATGGAAAACGCGGCGGGCAGCAGGGCGGAGATACTTTGCCAGTCGAGCGTCATGGCCGGGCCGCCCGGCGTCGTGACGTCCCAGGGCAGAACCAGCTGCGGCAGAATAGGGGGAATGCCCTGGCCCTGAGTGCCGTCGGCCAGCAGATAGCTGAAGCGGGAGCCGATGGTCGCCACCTCGACGCCAAACAGCGACAGGATCCCCATCACCGCAACGCCCGCCAATAACGCGGGCAGATGTCCCGGCAAACGGATGCCCAATTTAGGCCAGCCGATCAACACCGCCAGCGAGGCGACGCCAATCAGGGTATCGCCCAGTTGCAGGGTGGGCATTGATTGCGCCAGCGCCCCGATTTTTTCAACGTAGTGTTCCGGCACCACGGCCATCTGCAGACCAAAGAAATCCTTGATCTGCATGGTGCCGATGGTAATGGCGATCCCGGAGGTAAAACCCAGCGTGACCGACAGCGGGATATATTCGATCAGCCGTCCCAGACGGCATATACCCATCAGCAGCAGAAATACGCCGGAGAGCAGGGTGGCGACCAGCAGGCCCGACAGCCCGTACTGTTGGGATACCGGATACAAAATCACCACAAAGGCCGCCGTGGGACCGGAAACGCTATAGCGGGAGCCGCCGCTGACCGCAATGACGATCCCGGCGATGGCCGCCGTATATAACCCGTATTGAGGAGGAACCCCGCTGGCGATTGCCAGCGCCATGGCTAGAGGGATAGCGATAATACCAACCGTGATGCCGGCTATAATATCCTGGATAAGTCGTTGTAATGTATATTTTTCTCGCCAGCACGCTTCAATAAGCGCGCTAAACGGTTTGATGCCGTTAATTCCATGCGTTTTCATCTAAGAAAGAACCAATAAAAAGAAAAACAAATGGCGGGCCGGCTGGGTCCGTCGTAGATATGCGTTATATACGATACGCCGGTTGTTCTTAGAAGATCCAGATATACATCAAGAGAAAATACGGATTGTGCAATCCGGCGACGCCGCTGCGCGTCGCCGGAAAAAAGGAAAGGGTTAGAGCATGATGGTCATCAGGTAGGCGGCGAACAGCGCCAGATGGGCGCTGCCGCTGAGCACGTTGGTTCTGCCGGTTGAAAACGTAATATGGCACAACACCAGCACGGCCAGCATCACCACGATATGCGGCATATCCAGGCCGAAGTTCAGCGTCTGGCCGGTGAGCATGGCGATAATGGTTACGGCGGGCACCGTCAGTGAAATGGTGGCCAGCACCGAGCCGAAAAACAGATTCATCGCCCGCTGCACCTGATTTCTCAGCACCGCGCGAATGGCGCCCAGCCCTTCCGGCGACAGGATCAGCAGGGCGACCAGGAAGCCGGTAAACTGCGCTGGCGCATTCATTTCCGTCAGCAGCGCCTCCAGCGGCTGCGAGTCCATTTTAGTGACGCTGATAACCGCAATCAGGTGGATCAGCAGCCATACCGTGTGCCACAACGAACTGTAGGCCGAGGGCTTGCCGTGATGCGGATCGTCGCCTTCGTCTTCATGTTCGTAGACAAACAGGCTCTGATGGGTGCGGGTCTGGATCAGCAGGAATACGCCGTACATCGCGGCGGAGATCAGCGCGACAAGCAGGGATTGCCCCACGCTGAAATTACCTTCGGGCAGGGCGCTGGGGAAAACCAGCACAATCACCGACAGCGGGAAAATGGCCATTAAATATTGCTTGATGCCGCTCAGATTGACGTACTGCGTGGCAAACTTGCGGCCGCCCAGCAACAGCGCGAAACCGACCAAGCCGCCGGTGACGATCACGATAATGGAATAGAGTGTGTCGCGCATCAGATCCGGGCCGGCGTCGCCGGTGGCCATCAAGGCCGAAATCAGACTGACTTCGAGAATAACCACCGACAGGCTGAGGATCAGCGAACCATAGGGTTCGCCTAAGCGGTGGGCCAGCACATCGGCGTGACGGACAACGCTGAAGGCGCTAAAAAGGATACCGACCAAGGCCAGTAAATTAATACCCAAAATGGAGAGGAAGTCTTGTGTGTCTCCCCAGAGGAACAGAACGATCAGAGAGACTATCGGCAGGATAAGTGAATATTCCTGGTGACGGGTTTTGACAACCTCAGAGTAAGACTTCATTACGGTGGTTCTCCTTATCCAGCGGAATTATGATAAAAACGTTACCAAAAAGTGTTTATGGCGTAAAAAGATGATGTAGATTACCAGATTTCAGGGTGATTCGCGGCTTTTTTACGGATTTTTACGCTTGAAACGGAAAGTAAACCCAAAGGGGAGAATATAATAATCTTCTCCCTATCATAATAATATTAAATACATTTTTTATGACTGATTTTCAGGGTTATTGACGATATCGCGGCGTTTGCGGTGATAATCCTCTTTATTTAACCCTTCTCGCCATCAATAAACGGCATAAAGCTTATTCCGCTCATATCATGGATGGCGACGCCCTGGGATCTTTTCCTGCCAACCCGACCGGCGTTTGCCGGAAAGGCAACGCGCGGAAACGATTAACCGGCGCTTCCGCCATATCGGTTCTTTCCACCATCCAGTGTAGATTAATTTATCGCGCTTTGGACAAAATCGACAATATCCGCGGTGCGTCGTTATCTGACTTGCTTGCCGGGCGGAAAATGAATAACCTCAAGGCATTACTGCCGTAAAATTAACCAGGCGACAGTGTTGGGCTTAAGGATGGAACGACAACAGGCCTTGATTGGCAGAAAACGGTATGTGGTCCGGGAGTGGGGAAGTCGTGCTAACACGTGATTTTTTGCAGAAAGCAGATTGTAGAACGTCTTTTGGCCGTATTGAGGAAACCTTATTACTTACGCCGCAGCAGCGAGCCGATTCATTGGCGCAGACGCTGGACCGGCGCCCGGATGAAAGCCCGGTGTGGGTATTTGGTTATGGTTCACTGATGTGGAATCCGGTTTTTGACGCCGAAGAAGCCTGTCTGGCGACGCTTCACGACTGGCATCGGGCTTTTTGCCTGCGGCTGACGGCCGGACGGGGCACGGTTGGCTGCCCCGGGCGCATGCTGGCGCTGCAGCCTGGCGGGCAAACCACCGGTCTGGCCTTTCGTCTGGCGGAAGCTTCGCTGCGTGAGGATTTAGAGCTGTTGTGGAAGCGTGAAATGCTGACCGGGTGTTATCGCCCGGAGTGGTGCGAACTGCAGCGGCAAAATGGTGACACTGTCACCGCCCTGGTGTTTGTTTCCGAGTCCGGACATCCGCTGATTGAAGAGGATACCTGTATTCAGCGGATTGCGCCGCTTATCGCCCAGGCCAGCGGGCCGCTGGGAACCAACGCGCAGTATCTGTTTGCGCTGGAACAAGAGTTGCAAAACCACGGAATGGCGGATGACGAGCTAAGTGAGCTGGCCCGTCTGGTGCGTCTGCTACAGCAGCAGCCCGCGGCCGATAGCCAGGAGCATGGCGGCTGAAAAGACGGCGGCGACAGTATTCGCCGACCGTCTGCAAACAACGGGAATTACCAGCCGACGCCCACGCCCATGGTATACAGCGTATCGTCGACATTACCCTGATCGCTTTCGATGCGGGTGCGTGACACTTTCATGCTCATGGACGACCAGTTGGTCAGCTTGAAGCGCAGGCCGGCGTCCGCTTTCAGATAAAACGGCGCGGTGGCGTCGAAGGAGCGTCCCAGTTCGCCGCTGGTGAAGGCTTCCACCGATTTACTGAACAGAAAGCGGTTATAGTCCCATTTGATGCCGCCTGAGTAGAAGTTATCTTCACCTTCCGCTTCATCCTGATAGACATAGGTCTGGGCGCTGACCAGCGAGGTCAGCGAGAAAGCGCCAAGGTCGTTATCCCAGAACTGATAACCGGGACCGAGACCGAATGAACGGTTGATTTTAATGCTTTCGATCCAGTCGCGTTTGTACTGATAGCGCCCCTGCCAGAACCAGTGCTCATCAAGAAATTTATCCAGCGCGTATTCGCCGGACGCATTCTTGGTACTTTCCACATTATTTTCTTTTGCCAGGTGGTAGCTGCCGTCAATGTTATGACGCCAGGTTCCGTGCCGCGCCTGGGTGCTGAGGGTCGCATCGTAGTTATCGGTTTCGGTGGAGCTTTTCTTGTGCGACATCCCGGCGTCGATATTGCCTTTCCAGGCGAAGTCTTTCACCAGCGGCTTCTGGGCGACGATTGAGGTGATCTCTGAAAGCTGCAGCGTCTGCGGTCCGGTCGCGTCGCTGGAAATGGACGGCGTGGCGACAATGGCGCGGTTTTCCCCGGCTTTAATAACCGGATAGAGTTCGCCTTCGCGATAGCGCTCTCCCTGAATCACCAGGCCATGGTCGGTTTCAAAGGTTTTCACCTTGTCCCAGGAAACGGAAATTTCCCCGGCGTAATCGGTGGTGATAAATAATTTGCCGCTGTCAAGCAGGGTGATTTTTCCCGTGAACTGGTCGCCGTTGGTTAGCCAAACGGTATCGGCGCGGCTTGGCGTAATGCCGGCGGAAGCGAGGGCGATAACCAGACTCAGGGAAGATATTGCATATTTGGATAGTGTCATTTTGCCAGATAAACAGTAGTGACAAGTTTCGAAAGACGCCGTTTACAGCAGCGTCCGGCCGATGAAAAAAAACGAACCGGTTCAGCCCGGAACGGCAAACATTAACAGGATTTGCGGGGATGCTCTAGACAAAAAATATCATTGATTAGAATGTAAATAGTTATAAAAGATACGATTGATGATTAACAGCTATAACGCGATGTTGATCACATTTCGAGCTATAGCTGTTGCAGGCTTAGGCGGCGCCCTGCGAGCAGGATGACGGCTTGCGCTCCAGAAAACGCGCCGTAAGGAATTTCCGCACCCGGGAAACAATCCGTTCCTGGAACAATACGCACAGCGCCACGGTGGACAGCAGGAAAAAAACATAGCCGGTTACGGACAGCTGAACCTGCCCGGCGGCGGCGATGCACTGATCCCAGTTGCTGAAGCAGGCCAGAGGATTGCCGCGCACCAGCTGTTCAACGGTACGGAATAAATTAAACAGCGGCACGTGCAGGGCGAATATCGACAGCGAGGCGGCGCCCAGCCGCGGCGACCAGTGGCGCAGCCATTCGCTGTTCGGCTCGCGCGCCAAAGCGCTGATGCACACCAACGCCACCTGCGCCGGCAACAGCAATCCGTTATGCAGCAGGAAGTACCAGTACGCTTCGCCCCTGGTGAAAAGCCAGGTGGCGACAATAAAGTTGGCGATGATAAACAGCACCACGCCATAGCGCTGCCCCCTGGTCAGGGGTTCGCGTCCTTTCTGGCGATAGTGCCGGAAAAGGGCGTAGCCCAGAATACCGGCCAGAAACTCCGGCAAGCGGAAGATGGGTCCGCGCTGCAGCAGGCCGGTGTAGGGCATGCCGTACTGTTGCTGCCAGATCACCCAGACCGGCGGCAGCAGGTAGAGCAGGCAGATGATGCCCATCCACAGCCAGGGGTGGCGGCTGTTAAGCAGACGGGGTCCCAGCAGCGGGAAGGTCAGATAGAAAAAGAACAGGGTGGAAAGCGACCACAGCGGCGCATTGAAGGTCAGGAAATAGGGGTTCCACGCCTGCAGCATCAACAGCTGCAGCAGGCTGTTAAAGGCCAGCTGCGCATTGGTCATATAGTGGCGCAGCGTGGCCGGGTCGGCGGCGGGATCGTTGGTATCGTAAATCACGAAACGGGCGCTGGCGACCTGGCCCTCCGGCGGCACAGCCAGCCACTGCATCAGCATCACCACGGCAATGGACGACGCCAGCGCGATAATATGGATGGGATAAATATTGAATAGCCGTTTGGCCCAGAAATGGCGGGCGGGCTCACGCAGGCGGCCGTCTTTGATATAGACATGGGCCAGCAGAAATCCGGATAGGACAAAGAACGTACTGGTGGCGAAAAATCCCATACTGGTCAATTCGCTCAGGAACGGGATAAATTCACGCTGCGGGTAAACGTGCGCCGTATGATAAATCATCACATAACAACCGAGCAAAAATCGCAGCCATTCCAGCCCGATAAATCGCTCTTTACTGACTTTCTTCATGTTGTTCCTCAGTCAACCGCCGTGTAAACAGCAGGAAAATACTGTAATGATCAAGTTTAGACGAGAGCAAAACGGCGTTAATTAGGATAATGGCTATAAATACCGGCTTCGTTTAGGGTTTGTTTAGGATTGGTTTAACAAGTTGCCTTAGCGGCCAGACGCTGCTAATGGCGTTTATATAATCAAACAGTTAGCTAAATATCGGAAATTACTCCCTGATTGATAATCCTTGTCTATACTTAGTATCGCGTCTTGTCTGCATGGGTAATTCTGTAGATAAACCCATCATGGAATTAGGAAAAGTGAGGTTGTTATGGGAATTTTGTCTTGGGTTATTTTTGGGTTGATTGCCGGTATTTTGGCTAAATGGTTAATGCCAGGCAGAGACGGAGGTGGTTTTTTCCTGACGATAATCCTCGGGATTGTCGGTGCGGTTGTCGGGGGATATATCAGTACCTTCTTTGGCTTTGGCCGGGTGGACGGTTTTAACTTCGGCAGCTTCGTCGTCGCGGTGATTGGCGCCATTGTGGTGCTGTGGATTTACCGTAAGGTTCGCAGCTAAGCCAGCTTATAGCAATTCAAGCCGCATGCTATCGCCGATAACATGCGGCTTTTTTATGTCTTGCATTCATTAATGCGTGGTGACCACATCCAGCGCGCGCAGGTGTTCCGGATGCCAGGAGAGGGTCACTTCCGAGCCCGGCTTCCACTGCGGCTGAACTTCGCTGGCGGGCAGCTTCACCATAAACTGCGGCTGACCGGCCACTTCCGTCATCATGCGCACGTGATCGCCCAGATAAATAAACTGTTGGATCCGCGCTTTGACCTGCTGCACGCCGGCGGCGGGATTTTCCACATTGATGCGGATGCGTTCCGGCCGGATACAGAGCGCGATTTTTCTGCCCGGCGAACTGGGGCGTACCTTGAGCGCCTGCAACTGCGTACCGTCGTCCAGCGTGGCGCGGTAAAAGTTTCCTTCCGTACCGGCCTGAGTGGCGATCAGGGTATTGTTTTCGCCGATAAACTGCGCCACAAAGGTGTTTTGCGGTTTTTCATAAATATCGTTGGGGTTATCCATCTGCTGAATAATGCCGTCGTTGAATACCGCTACGCGATTGGACATGGTCATCGCCTCGCTCTGATCGTGGGTGACATAGACGACGGTCAGCTCCAGCGCCTCGTGCAGTTCTTTGATCTCCAACTGCATATGTTCGCGCAGCTGTTTGTCCAATGCCCCCAGCGGTTCATCCATCAGCACCAGCTTGGGTTCAAAAACCAGCGCCCGCGCCAGCGCCACGCGCTGCTGTTGCCCGCCGGACATTTGGGCCGGATAGCGATCGGCCAGATTGGTCAGCTTGACGCGATCCAGCACGCGGTCGACCTTTTCCTTGATGTCCACCCGGCTCAGGCGGCGGATGGAGAGCGGAAACGCCAGGTTTTCGGCCACCGTCATATGTGGAAACAGCGCATAGTTCTGAAATACCATCCCGATGCCGCGCTGGTGCGGCGGCAGGTGATGCAGCGGGGTATCGCGCAGCAGGATCTCGCCCTGCGTCGGGGTCTCGAACCCGGCCAGCATCATCAGGCTGGTGGTTTTTCCTGAGCCGGAAGGACCGAGCAGGGTAAGAAACTCGCCCTCCTGGATATCCAGATTAAGGTTTTTTACCACCAGGCGATCGCCATCGTAGGTTTTCTGGATGTTTTTGAAGCTGACATAGGTTCTCATCATTAATTCCATTATCTCTCGGTGACCTGTCTTATTTCCCTCTCATGCATAAATCATGCCTGTTTAACTAAAACCGAGCGTGGCAAGGCGGTTGAAACCGCCGCATTAAAAAGCGGCCGCGCGGCTTGCCCCATTATGGGGAAGGGCGCGGCCGGGCAGGCACCATAATAGGGCGAAAAAATAGCCGGCGTCAGACGGGAAAATCACCGGGTTTTTGCTCCCGGATACTCTCGGCGATAACGGCGAAAGCCTGCGCCATTTTACTCTCTTCCACGCAGGCATAACCCAGCAGCAACCCGCGCTGCGTGGTCGACCGCAGGTAGTAGCTGGAAAGCGGTTTGACCATCACCCCGCGGCGCAGGATGCGGGCGCTCAGCAGCACATCATCGACGTCGGCCGGGAGCTTGAGCAGCATATGCAGCCCGGCGTTGCTGTTGTCGCCGATGTACTCCGCCCCCAGATGCCGTTCGATCAGTTCGGTCAGCATGGCGCGCCGTCTGGCATAGAGCAGCCGCATACGGCGGATATGGGCGGCGTAGTGCCCTTCGCGGATAAACTGGCCGAGCGTCGCCTGGGTCAGCCAGTGGCCGCCGCGATAGAGCTCGGCATGGGCGATTTTCAGCTCCCGCGCCAGCTGCGGCGGCAGCACCATATAGCTGACGCGCAGCCCCGGATAGAGCGTTTTGCTGAAGGTGCCGATGTAAATCACCGGCGACTGGGTTTGCAGCCCTTGCAGCGCGGGGATCGGGTTGCCGGAGAAGCGGAATTCGCTGTCATAGTCGTCTTCAACCACCCAGCAGCCGTGTTCCTGCGCCAGCGCCAGCAGACGCTGGCGCCGCGCCAGACTCATCACCGCGCCCAACGGATACTGATGCGACGGCGTCACGCAGATAAGCCGCGGTATCGCCTGCGCCGCAACGGCGTCCGGCGGCGCCATTCCCTGTTCATCCACCTCGATGGGAACCACGCGCAGCCCGTTAATCGTCAACAGGTTGCGCGTTCCCCAATAGCAGGGATCTTCAATCCAGGCGACGTCACCGGGATTACAGATCATTTTCGCCAGCAAATCCATCGCCTGGTGGGTGCCTTCGGTGATCAGGATCTGCTCCGGCGCGCACTCCACCGAGCGCGCCACGCGCAGGTAGTCCACCAGCGCCAGTTGCAGTTCCGCACAGCCGCCGATGGGGGAATAAGAGAGCTGTTCGGGTTTGACCCGGCGGCTTAGCCGGGTTTGTATTCTGCGCCACAGATCGTGGGGAAAACCGGCGATATCGGGAATGCCGGGCATAAAGGCTCCCCACTGGCGGGCGGAGGCGCCCGCATAGCCCAGCAGCTGTCCTCCGCGGCGGGAGAGCTCCTGCGCCGGCAGCCGGGACAGGTTCTCGCTTTCATCGCGCACCGGGGGCATATTGCCGTCCGGCAGCTGTTGCGTGACGAAAGTACCGCTGCCGGTGCGCGCTTCAATAAAACCTTCCGCCAGCAGCTGTTCATAGGCCGCCAGCACGGTATTGCGCGACAGCGACAGCTCGCCGGCCAGATCGCGCGAAGAGGGCAGCCGGCAGCCGGCGGCCAGGGCGCCGTCGAGGATGGCCAGCCGGATAGTGTCATACAGACGCTTGTTCAGCGTGCCTTCCCGATGATTGTTCAAACGCTGCAGCAGCAGGTCGGTTAATAGCGAGCGCAAAAGTGGATCCCTTAAATATTAAAAACTGGCTCTGGATTATAGAACCATCCGGCGCATAAATAGCAACAGAAAAGATGTGGGCCGCGGCGTACATCACGACCGAAACCCGGTCATCAATGCATGTGGGCGTGTTTTCAGAATCGGAGCAGAAAATGAGTAATAAAGAATTAAATCAACGTCGTCTGGCCGCCACCCCTCGTGGCGTGGGTGTGATGTGCGATTTCTATGCCGCCCGCGCGGAAAATGCCACGCTGTGGGACGTTGAAGACCGTGAGTTTATCGACTTCGCCGCCGGGATCGCCGTGCTGAATACCGGCCACCGCCATCCGAAAATCCTGGCGGCGGTGCGCGAGCAGTTGGAGCGCTTTACCCACACCGCTTATCAGATTGTGCCTTACGGCAGCTACGTTACGCTGGCCGAGCGAATTAATGCGCTGGCGCCCATCGACGGACCGGCGAAAACCACCTTTTTCACCACCGGGGCCGAAGCGGTGGAAAACGCGGTGAAAATCGCCCGCGCCTACACCAAACGCCCCGGCGTGATTGCCTTTGGCGCCGCCTTCCACGGCCGCACGCTGTTAACCCTGACGCTGACCGGGAAAGTGGCGCCGTATTCCACCGGTTTCGGTCCGTTCCCCGGTTCCATTTTCCACGCGCTCTATCCCAACGCGCAGCAGGGCATCAGCGTTGAACAATCGCTGGAAAGCATCGATCGTCTGCTGCATACCGATATCGCCGCCGATCAGGTGGCGGCCATTCTGCTGGAGCCGATTCAGGGAGAAGGCGGATTCAACATCGCGCCGCCGGAATTTATCAGCGCCTTGCGCAAGCTGTGTGACGAGCACGGCATTCTGCTGATCGCCGATGAGGTACAAACCGGTTTCGCCCGCACCGGCAAGCTGTTTGCCATGGAATACTATACTGAACAGGCCGACCTGATCACCATGGCGAAAAGCCTGGGCGGCGGCTTCCCCATCTCCGGCGTGGTCGGCCGCGCCGAGGTGATGGACGCGCCCGCGCCCGGCGGTCTGGGGGGCACCTATGCCGGCAATCCGCTGGCGGTGGCGTCCGCGCTGGCGGTGCTGGATGTGATCGACGAAGAGAAACTGTGTCAGCGGGCTCAGCGCCTGGGAGCGGCGCTGGTGGAAACGCTGGAAAACGCGAAGCCGCGCTGTCCGGCGCTGGCGGCCATTCGCGCTCAGGGTTCAATGGTGGCGGCGGAATTTAACGATCCGCAGACCGGTAAACACTCGGCGGACATCACCCGGCGCTTCCAGCAGGAAGCGTTGCAGCAGGGGCTGCTGCTGCTGACCTGCGGCGTGCACGGCAACGTGATTCGTTTCCTGCATCCGCTGACCATTCCCGACGATCAGTTCAGCAAGGCGCTGACTATTATCACTCGTGTGCTTACGAAGTAAAAGGAATGCTATGCAACTGAAACAAAAAGTATTATTTCGCCAACGCTGTCTGATTGACGGTGAATGGCACGACAGCCGGAACGGCGAGAAACTGAACGTCACCAATCCGGCCAACGGCGAGGTGCTGGGTACGGTGCCGCTGGTGACAGCGTCACAAACGGCGCAGGCGATCGCCGCCGCCGAACGGGCGCTGACGGGCTGGCGCCGGCGTACCGGGAAAGAGCGTGCGGCCGCGCTGCAGGGCTGGTCGCGCCTGATTATGGAAAATCAGGACGATCTGGCGGCCTTGCTCACCGCCGAACAGGGCAAACCGCTGGCGGAAGCGAGCGGTGAAATCGCCTATGCCGCGTCGTTTATCGACTGGTTCGCCGAGGAAGCCAAACGGGTTGAGGGCAGCGTGCTGCAATCGCCCCAGGGCCAGCAGCGGCTGCTGGTTATCAAGCAGCCGATCGGCGTTTGCGCGGCCATCACGCCGTGGAACTTCCCGGCGGCGATGATCACCCGCAAAGCGGCGCCCGCGCTGGCTGCCGGCTGCACCATGATTGTCAAACCGGCGGAGCATACGCCGTTCACCGCGCTGGCGCTGGCGGAGCTGGCGCAGCAGGCCGGGATCCCGCGCGGCGTGCTGCAGGTGATCACCGGCGATGCGCAGTCGGTGGGGAAAATTCTGTGCGACAGCCCGGTGGTGCGCAAACTGAGCTTTACCGGTTCGACGGAAGTCGGGCGCATTTTGATGGCGCAGAGCGCGCCGACGGTGAAAAAACTGTCGCTGGAACTGGGCGGCAACGCGCCCTTTATCGTGTTTGACGACGCCGACCCGGATCAGGCGGTAAAAGGCATTCTGGCGTCAAAATTCCGCAACAGCGGGCAAACCTGCGTCTGCGCCAACCGGATTTACGTGCAAAAAGGCATCTATCCGCTGCTGGTGGAGAAGCTGGTCGCCGAGGTGAAAAAACTCAAGGTGGGAGACGGCAGCCAACCCGGCGTAACGCAAGGTCCGCTGATTGACGCGGATGCGGTCGACAAAGTGCAGCAGCATATCGCCGATGCGCTGGCGCACGGCGCCTCGCTGCTGCTGGGCGGAGAGCCCCATGAGCTGGGGGGAACCTTCTTTACTCCGACGATTGTCGGGAATGTGACCCGCGAGATGCGTTTCGCCCGCGAGGAGACGTTCGGCCCGGTGGCGCCGCTGTTTCAGTTCAGCGACGAGGCGGAGGCCATTGAGCTGGCCAACGATACCGAGTTCGGTCTGGCGGCCTATGTCTACACCCGTGACGCGGTGCGTCAATGGACGGTTCCCGAAGCGCTGGATTACGGCATGGTCGGGATTAATACCGGGCTCATTTCCAATGAAGTCGCGCCGTTCGGCGGGGTGAAGCAGTCGGGGCTGGGACGCGAGGGATCGCGTTTCGGTATCGAAGAGTATCTGGAAATGAAATACCTCTGCGTCGATATTTCACGCTAGTTTTTTCGACAACAAAGCATGAGGGAAAACGGGTGCGCCATGGAGGTTTCCGCACCCGTTTCGCCGCCGCCCCATGCGCCTGAATGGTGCAGACGATTTGCCGGCGCGCACCACCAAAAGGCAACGCAGGCAAAAGAAAAAAGTATGCCGCCGATGAGTTGCTTCTTACCGTCCGCATTCGACCCTTCTTGCCGGCTTCTGCGCCGAACGTTCATGAAAATCTTCGAACTGGCATGAATTATGCTTAATTATGATACATGATGCATCATTGCCTGATGCGGACTGTTTTTTTTACGTTGACTACGACTACACACTCCAGGAGCCAAGCTATGTTGAAGAAAATTGCCGTATCCGCGTTTCTCGTCGCAATGGCCTGTCAGGCGCAGGCGGAATCCATCACCGTAATCTCCTTTGGCGGCACCAATAAGGACGCACAGGACAAAGCATTTTACAAACCCTTCGCCGCGGCGGGCAAAGGTACGGTTCAGGCCGGCGAGTACAACGGCGAAATGGCGCGCATCCGCGCCATGGTGGAAACCGGCCAGATTGGCTGGGACGTGGTGGAAGTGGAAGGGCCGGAACTGCTGCGCGGCTGCAACGAAGGGCTGTTTGAACCGCTGGACTGGAAAAAGCTGGGGGATGAGTCCCAGTTCGTCAAAGGTTCGGTATCTGAATGCGGCGCCGGGATTTTCCTGTGGTCGACCGTGCTGACCTATAACGCGCAAAAACTGCAGCAGGCGCCAAAGAACTGGGCGGATTTCTGGGACGTGAAAAACTACCCTGGGAAACGCGCGCTGCGCAAAAGCGCCAAATTTACGCTGGAAATCGCCCTGCTGGCGGATGGGGTGAAACGCGAAGATCTGTATAAAGAGCTGGCGACGCCGGCCGGCGTAGACCGCGCCTTCAAGAAGCTGGATCAGCTTAAATCCAATATCCAGTGGTGGGAATCCGGCGCGCAACCTTTGCAATGGCTGGTTTCCGGCGACGTGGTGATGAGCTCCGCCTATAACGGCCGGGTCGCCTCGGCGCAAAAAGAGGGCCATGACTTCCGCATTATCTGGGCCGACAGCATTTACGATCTGGATAGCTGGGCGATCGTCAAAGGCACTAAAAACAAAGCGCTGGCCGAGGAGTTTATCGCCTTTGCCAACCAGCCGGAAAACCAGAAAGTCTTCGCTGAAAATATTCCCTACGGCCCGACCAATATCAAAGCCACCGATCTGATCGCCCCTGAGCTTGCCAGCAATCTGCCCACCGACCCGAAAAACCTGGCGCAGTCGCTGCAGGTTGATACCGAATTCTGGATCGATCACGGCGAAGAGCTGGAGCAGCGCTTTAACTCATGGGCCGCGCAATAACAACAAATAGTCATAAAATGGAGATAAAGCCTATGACCCAGAGCGAATTGGCGGCCGGCGGGCCGGCATCCGGCGAGAAAGAAGGGCATGCCGAACTGAAACAACAGCTGCGACAGGCGCAGGCGGTGTATAAAAAGCGCTCCCTGTTGCTGATTGCGCCGCTGTTTCTGTTTATCGTGGTGAGTTTTCTCTTCCCCATCGCGTCGATTCTGGGTAAAAGCGTCGCCAATCCGGAACTGCGGGAAAATATGCCGGCCACCATCGCCGCGATGCGGTCATGGTCCGGCGACGTGGTGCCGGATGAGGCGGTATTTCAGGCGGTGGTCAGCGACCTGCGCGCCGCTCGCGGCGGCGGGAAGCTCGCGGCGATAACCAAACGGCTGGGATATGAAGGCGCGGAATACCGCACGCTGATTACCCGCACGCTGCGAAAAATGCCGGCCGAGGGCAGCGCCGATATCCGCGGTCAGCTGATCGGAGAACAGCCGTTGTGGGGCGAGGTGTCCACCTGGCAGACGCTGGAGCGCGCGTCGCGGCCGTTTACCAGCTATTACCTGCTGGCGGTTTTCGACCACAAAGTGGATACCAAAACGCAGGAAATCGTCGCGCAGCCCGCCGATCAGGCGCTGTACGTCGGCGTGCTGCTCAGAACGCTGCTGATGGCCGCGGTGGTGACGCTGCTGTGCGTCGGTCTGGGATATCCCCTGGCGTACTGGCTGGCGAAACAGCCGTCCAACCGCGCCAACCTGCTGCTGATCCTGGTGCTGCTGCCTTTCTGGACGTCGCTGATCGTGCGCACCGCCAGCTGGATTGTGCTGTTGCAGTCCGGCGGGTTGATTAACCGCACGCTGATTAATTTCGGCATCATCGATCAGCCTTTGGTGCTGGTGTTCAACCGCATCGGGGTTTACATCTCCATGACGCATATCCTGCTGCCGTTTTTTATCCTGCCGCTGTACGCGGTGATGAAAGGCATTTCGCCCAATTACGTGCGGGCGGCGATATCGCTGGGGGCGCATCCGTTTATCGCCTTCTGGCGGGTATATGTGCCGCAGACGTACGCCGGCGTCACCGCGGGGGCGCTGCTGGTCTTTATGATGGCGATTGGCTACTACATTACGCCGGCGCTGCTGGGCGGGCCAAGCGACCAGATGCTGAGCTACTTCGTCGCCTTCTTCACCAATACCACCATGAACTGGGGTATGGCGGCGGCATTAGGGACGCAGCTGCTGGTCATCGTCACGCTGCTGTATGTGGTCTATATCCGCGTGACAAAAACCAACGCTGAAATCGCGGCGCATTAATCTCCGGGGGAAACAAAGATGAGACAACAGGGTGAATTAACTATCCGCTTGTGGAATATGCTGTTTAATTTTTACGGCGCGGCCATGCTGCTGTTTCTGATCGTGCCGGTGCTGGTGATCGTGCCGCTTTCATTCAACGCCGGCTCCTTTTTGAGCTATCCGCTGAGCGGCTTTTCGCTGCGCTGGTATCATGAGTTCTTCAACTCCAACGCCTGGCTGGGGGCGCTGGGCAACAGCCTGCTGATAGCCCCGCTGGCCACCCTGCTGGCGACGGTGCTGGGCGTGCTGGCGTCGGTCGGGCTGGTGCGCGGCGAGTTTCGCGGTAAATCGCTGGTGATGGCGGTGCTGATTTCGCCGATGATCGCGCCGGTGGTGATTGTGGCCGTCGGAATGTTTTTCTTCTTCGCCAAGCTCTCTTTGCTCAACAGTTACCTCGGGTTGGTGCTGGCGCACGCCATGCTGGGGGTGCCGTTCGTGGTGATTACCGTCACCGCGGTGCTGAAGAATTACGATCAGAATCTGTCGCGGGCCGCCGCCAGCCTGGGGGCGCCGCCGCTGCTGGTGTTTCGCAAGGTGACCTTTCCGCTGATTGCGCCCGGCGTTTTTTCCGGGGCGCTGTTTGCTTTCGCCACCTCCTTTGACGAGGTGATCGTCACGCTGTTTCTCGCCAGCCCGCGCCAACGGACGCTGCCGTTGCAGATGTTTGCCGGCATCCGCGAAAACCTCGATCCGACCATCGCCGCCGCGGCGTCCATGATGGTGGGAACCGCGCTGATCCTGCTGATTGTGATGGAAATTTTACGCCGCCGCTCGGAGCGCCTGCGGGCCGGGCATTAACCCGGCGCCGCATCGCTTATCCCCCCTCACACAATGAAAAGCAAATTACCGGACTGTTGCTGGAAAACAGGAAGGTAGTTTGCTTTTTTCTCATTGACGCAAGGCCCGTACCGCCTTAATGCCGGTGCTTTCCATAAATAGTTAGACTGAAATTATTATTTATTACGCTATTTTATATTGAATTAAATAAAATTGATAATTGTGGAATCATATATTATTTAAAATATTGAGCTTGGTAAGTAACGCCTCTACTATGCCTGAGAAAATATATTGTTCCTCAGGGATGAACGCCATGCGTAATTTTTCCAGACTGCTGTTTATATCGCCGTTGTTATTTTCTTGCGGCGTATTTTCGGCCCCGCTTAACCCGGCGGACAGAAATGAAATACAGCAACGGCAGGCGGAAGTGATTGAGCGGGCGAAACAGCAGCGGGAATCATTATTGCAGTTAAATCAAACGCCGGCGCGCAAAACGTCTTATGATGATGTCGGCAGCGTAAACTGCTTTCCCATCAATGAGATTCAATATCGGCATACCTCTCTGCTGCAGGCTAAAGATAAAAAAATATTAAATGAAAATTATATTAATCGTTGTATTAATGTTAATAAAATAAATGAACTTATTCACGACGTCAGTAATTGGTATATAGCGCGGGGATATATTACCAGCCGGGCTTTTATCAGCGAGCAGGATTTATCAGACGGCGTGCTGCGGATCGATATCATGGAGGGGCGGCTGGAATATATCCGCATAAATAATCAATCCGCCCGCATGCTAAACCAGGTATTTCCCGGCCTTGAAGGGGAGATTCTCAATCTGCGGGACATCGAGCAGGGCATGGAGCAGATCAACCGCATGCCCACCCAGCAGGTGAGCATTGAAATTCTGCCGGGAAGCCGGCCGGGGTATTCCATCGTCAACCTGACGCGCCAAAAACGGCTGCCGCTAAGCGTCAGCCTCGGTTTTGACAACAGCGGACAGAAAAGCACCGGAGAGCGGCAGCTAAACGGCAGCCTGTGGGCCGACAATCCGTTGGGTATCGCCGATCAATGGTTTATCAGCGGCGGGCGCAGCAGCAAATTCTCTTCCGGCCGCAATGCGGAAAATTTGCAAACGGGCGTGTCGTTGCCCTACGGCTACTGGAATCTCAGTTACGACTACGCCAGAAGCGATTACCGCAACGATTTCCTCAACCGGGATTTCCTCTGGCGCTCAACCGGCGACAGCCAGACGCATCGCCTGTCCCTGTCCCGGGTGATCTTTCGCAACGGCGAGATGAAAACCAGCCTGTCGGCGGGCATGACCCATCGCATCGGCCATAACTACCTGAATGACGTGTTGCTGCAATCCAGCAGCCGAAAACTCAGCAGCGCCATTATCGGCATCAGCCACAGTCAGAAATTGTGGGGCGGGCTGGCCACCTTTAACCCGGCCTACAGCCGGGGCACGCGCTGGTTCGGCGCGGAAAGCGATAGCGGCAAATCCGCCGACGCGCCGCGGGCCGAATTTAACAAATTGACGCTGTCGGCGAGCTATTACTACCCGCTCGCCGCCGGCGTCGGCTACCTCACCAGCCTGTACGGGCAATATTCGCCGCAGGCGTTATACGGCAGCGAGCAGCTGACGCTGGGCGGGGAAAGCTCGGTGCGCGGTTTCAAAGAGCAATATATTTCCGGCAACCGGGGCGGTTACTGGCGCAACGAAGTCAACTGGCAGGCGCTGCGGCTCCCGGTGCTGGGCGATGTGACTTTCACCGCGGCGTTGGACGGCGGCCGTTTATCGGCTCATCGGCATGACTCGAAATCGGTCGGCACGCTGTGGGGCGCGGCGGTCGGGGCGGCGATTGCCAACCGGCATCTGTCGCAGCAGGTAACGGTCGGTCGGCCGCTGGACTATCCGCGCTGGCTGAAACCCGATGCGCTGTCGGTCTATTACCGCATCGGCCTGTCTTTTTAAGCGTGGAAAGCGGAGGTTAGGGATGAAACCGATTAAAACAACGCAGCGGTTAATGGCCTATACGTTGATTAACCTGATTGCCTTTCAGCCCGTACTGCCGGCGATGGCGGCCGGCGTCAAGGTCGCCGCGAGCAATACCGCGCTGGATAACGCCGGGAACGGCGTGCCGGTGGTGAATATCGCCACGCCGAACGGCGCCGGGATCTCCCATAACCAATATCACGATTTCAACGTCGACAAACAGGGGCTGATCCTCAACAACGGCACCGCCCAGCTTAATCCCACCCAGTTGGGCGGGTTGATCCAGAATAACCCCAATCTGACGGGAAAAGCGGCGGACGCCATCATCAATGAAGTGGTGTCCCCCAATCGCAGCACGCTCGCCGGTTACCTTGAGGTCGGGGGAAAACAGGCCAGCGTGATGGTGGCCAATCCTTACGGCATCACCTGTGACGGCTGCGGATTTATCAACACGCCGCAGGTGACGCTGACCACGGGTACGCCCCAATTTGACGCCCAGGGCCGTTTGCAGGCGCTTGAGGTTAAAGGCGGCGATATCACCCTGAGCGGCAAAGGTCTGGACGCCAGCCAGAGCGACTATTTAAGCCTGATTTCCCGCACGGCGCAGATAAACGCCGGATTAAACGCCAACGATACCCGCATTGTGCTGGGGGCGAATAACGTCAGCGAGGAGGGCGGCGTTACCGCCAGAGAAGACGCCGCCGGCGCAACCAGGGTGGCGCTGGATACCGGGGCGCTGGGCGGCATGTACAGCAACCGCATCAGGCTGGTATCCAGCGACAAAGGGGTCGGCGTCAACGTCGGTAATCTGAGCGCCCGCAGCGGCGATATCACCCTGTCGGCGAACGGCAAACTGAGCGTCGGCGACGCGATCGCCGCGGGCGATATCCGCGCCCAGGGGGAATCGCTGGCGTTGCAGGGCAAGCAGCAGGCCGGCGGTGAAATCGCGCTGGGCGCGACCGGCGGGATTGAGCTAACGGACGCCGCGTTACGGGCGGGGCAATCCGTCGCCCTGGCCGCCGAGGGCGAATTGAACGCCACCGGCTCGCGCATCAGCGCCGGCGTCGATGCGCAAGGGGCGGTGACTTCCGGCTACCAGCTGTCGCTAAAAGGTGACATTGTAACGATAAATAACAGCCAATTGGCCGCGGATAAGGTGGCGGTCAAGGCCGCCAACGCATTACGCCAGGATGAGCAAAGCGCCATCAAAGCCGATAACGAATTAACCCTGCACGGCAAGGATATTGCGCTGTCCGGCGCGGCGGACGCGCGGCATATCCGGCTCGAGGCGCAAACGCTGACCGCCGCCGGCAGCGCCCGGTTGCAGGCTAAAGATAGCGCCGTGGTCCGCGCCGCCGGGCAAGGCGACTGGCAGGGCAATCTGACCGCGGGAGAAGACCTGACGCTGGAGGGCGGGCAAATCGTGCAGCGTGGCACCCTGGCCGGGAAGACGCTGAATCTGAAGCTGGATTCGCTGGATAATCAGGGCGATATCGCCGCATTGCAGGGACTGTCATTTGTCGGCGACCAGCTTATTAACGGCGGTTCGCTGGCGGCGGCGCAGCAGCTGACGCTCAAGGCGAACCGTCTTGACAACGCCGGGTTGCTCAGCGCCCGCGGCGAGTTGCGTCTCGAACTGCAAGCCTTGCTGAATAATCAGGGAAAAATCCTCACCGAAAATCATCTGTTTATGCTGGCCGACGGCGTGAGCAATCATGGCGTCGTGCAGGCGGAAAGTCTGGCGTTGCACGGCGCCGATATCGCCAATCAGGGGACTATCACGGCGCAGCAGAGCATCGATCTGTACGGCGGGACGATCGATAACCAGGGCGCCATTAATGCCGGACAGCGGATCGATCTGCACGGCGGCGCCGCGCTTAACGGCGGCACGCTTAGCGCGGGAGGAACGCTGGCCGCCAGTCTGGATACGCATCTTGATAACAGCGGAATGCTGCTGGCCGGAAAGGCGCTGGATATCCGCGCCGCGGACGTCATCAATAGCGGTACGCTGACCGCGCCGGATTTACAGCTGCAAAGCGCTTCCCTCGACAACCCGGGGATAATTCAGGCCGATAACTCGCTGACCATAGACGCCGGGCAACGGCTGGTACAGCGTGCGGACGGCAAGTTGCTGGCGGGGGAAGCGCTGACGCTCACCGCCGCCGATGTGGAAACGGACGGCGAGCTGCAGGCGAAACAGTTTTTACTCAATGCGCAGCGCTGGCTTAACCAGGGCAAAACCAGCATCAGCGGCGATGCGCAGGCGACGGCATACTCTCTGGAGAATACCGGCAGCCTGCTGGCGCAAGGGAACTGGCTGCTGTCGGGCCAGGATCTGGTCAATCAGGGGATATTGCAGGGCGAGCGGCTGGAGCTGCGCGCCAATAACATCGTCAATAGCGGCCGAGCGCAATCGCTCGGGTCCAGCGTGTTGCAAGGGGATAGCAGCCTGAACAATAGCGGTGAGTGGCTCAGCGGCGATGCCTTGCAGCTGACATCCGCGGATATGGATAACTCAGGCAGCCTGCGGGCGCTGACCATACGGGCGCAGAGCGATCGCGTAAACAACAGCGGACAGATCAGCGCCATCGACCGTCTCGATTTAACGATTGCCGATCGCCTGAACAATCAGGGAACGCTGTACGCCGATCGGTTGGCCCTCAGCGCGGGAGAGGTAAACCAGCAGGGCACGCTGGAAGGACGCTCATTGCGGGTGGACGCCGGCGAACTGGATAACCAGGGAACGATAGTGGGCGTCGATGCGCTGACATTGGCGATTGGCGACAGGCTGCATAATCAGGGGGAACTGCTTAGTCAGGGCGACAGTACGTCCACGGCGCGGCTGATTGATAACCGGGGCGAGTGGCAGGCGCAGACGATAACGCTGCATGCGGACCGGGTATCCAATGCCGGTAAAATCCTCGGCATTGCGGCGCTAACGCTGACGGCACAAGACGCGCTGGTTAATCACCCGTCCGGTAAATTACTTTCTCAGGGCGTGGCGGCGTTAACCGCGGCGGATGCCGTGAATGCGGGAGACTGGCAGGCGTCCAGCCTGACGCTGGAGGCGGGAAATCTGAGCAATAGCGGCCGGATTCAGGGCGCTCAGGCGCTGACGGTGGCGCTTGATGGCGCCGATGGATCTGGGAGGCTGAGCAATGACGGAGCGCTTATTTCGGGCGGCGATAGCCTGCTGTCGGCGCGTCAGATGGACAATCAGGGAGCGTTACAGGGTAACAATATTACCATTGCCGTCGATAGCCTGAATAACGCGGGCAAGATAAGCGGCGCGGATAGTCTGACGCTGGCGCTGGAGCAGAGTCTGGACAACAGCGGGGATCTGCATAGCGATCGGCTGCGGATTGACGCCGCCGGGGTGAACAACCGGGGCGGGCTGTTCGGCGTCAGCGATCTGCAACTGAGGCTGCGGGGCGATCTGGATAATGCCGGTACGCTAAGCGGCAAGGCGTTGGACCTGACGGCGCAAAACATCCGCCAGAACGGTCTTCTGGAAGGGCAACGGCTGGATGTGCACGCCGAAACGCTCGACAATCAGGGCAAAACGCTGGGCGTGGACGCCCTGACGCTGGCGATCGGCGACGCCCTGCACAATAGCGGCGCCTTACTAAGCCAGGGCGACAGCACGGTAACGGCGCAAACCGTCGACAACCACGGTCAGTGGCAGGCCGGAAATATCGCCCTGACCGCCGATGAGGTCAGCAATGCCGGGCAAATTGTCGGTATTGCGGCGCTGACGCTGACGGCCAACCGGTCACTGCGCAATCTGCAAAGCGGCAAATTGCTGACGCAGGGCGTCGCCACGCTACGGGCGGCGGATGCCCTTAATCAGGGAGAGTGGCAGGCGGGGAGTCTGCTGCTGGCGGCCGATGGTTTCGCCAACCAAGGCACAATTATTTCCGCGGGCGACACCCAGTTGAGCGCCCGCCAGATTAATAATCAGGGAGTGTTGTCCGGCAGAGGCGCTACGCTGCTGGTGGGCGAGGATATTCGTAATGACGGCGATCTGCTGGCGGCGGACTCGCTGTCGGTAGCCGGGAATTATCAGGGCGCGGGGCGATTACAGACCGACGGCACGCTAACGCTGCGCGGCGACAGCCTGCGTAACGGCGGGGATTGGCAAGGCGATACCCTCCGGCTACAGGGGCTGACGCTGGAGAATCAGGGAACGCTGCTCGGCAATACCATCGACGTCAGCGCCAATAAGATGGTGAACGGCGGTGATATCTACGGCAATCTGCTGGCGATCAACGCCGCTCAAGCTGCGAATGATGGCACGCTGACCGGCGTTGAGGGGCTGTCGGTCAATCTTGCCGGGGATCTGGTCAATCAGGGCGATATCGCCAGCCGATTGCTGTCCGTTGAGGCCGACAATCTGACCAACCGGGGCAATATGCAAGGGGTGAATGACCTCCGGCTGGCGTTACAAAACGATCTGCACAACGACGGGCTGATTAGCGGCAGCCAGGCGCTGGAGTTGACGGCGAAAAACATCGATCAAAGAGGGACGCTGGAAGGCCGAACCCTGACTATGCGGGCGGCCAATCTGGACAATCAAGGCAGGATGCTGGGCGTGGACGCGCTGACGGTGACCCTGGATGCCGCCGATGGCGGGCGGTTACTGAATCAGGGCATGCTGCTTTCCGGCGGCGACACGCGGCTTTCCGCCTCGCAAATCGACAATCAGGGCATCATTTCCGGCAATGGCGCGACGGTGCTGATCAGCGGTGAAACGCGTAACGACGGCGATATTTTGGCGGCGCAATCCCTGTCGCTATACGGCGACTATCAAGGCCAGGGGTCGTTGCATACCGACGGCGCGCTAACGCTGCGCGGCGGTTATCTGCGTAACGCCGGTTACTGGGAAAGCCGGGCGTTGGCATTGGCCGGCGATACCATCGCCAATCAGGGAACCATCGTCGGCACTGTTGCCGACATTATCGCCAAGGATGTCATCAACGACGGCGAGATTACCGCAGTCAACAAACTGACATTCACGCTTGAGAATTCGTTAAGCAATCAGGGCGCGCTGAACGGCACGCTGCTGGAGGTAAGCGCCAATCGATTAAGCAATAAAGGAGAGATAAACGCCGTCGACGGGCTGACGCTGGCCGTCAACGACGGTCTGGATAATCAGGGCGCCTTATATGGCGCGTCGTTGACGATTGCCGCCCGCGATCTGGTCAACCGCGGCGCTATCACCGGGATCGACAGCCTGAAACTGAATCTTGCGCAGTCGCTGAACAATATCGGGTCGTTGAACAGTAATCTTCTGACGGCGGAAGCGGCGCAAGGGACGAATGACGGGCAAATCATCGGCGTTAACGGCTTATCGCTTTCGTTTAGCGGCGATCTGGATAATAACGGCTTGATTAGCGGCAACAATACGCTAAACGTCGCGGCCGGGCGAGTTAACCAGCGCGACACGCTGGAGGGCCGCACGCTGCATATACAGGCGGATGAGCTGGATAATCAGGGAAAAATGCTGGGCGTGGATGCGCTGACGCTGGCAATCAGCGGCAACGCCCGCAATCAGGGGAAATGGCTAAGCCAGGGCGACAGCACCCTGACGGCGGAGCGGGTGGAGAACCTTGGCGTGTGGCTGGCGGATACCATCGATGCCGCTGCCGCTCTGCTCACCAATAACGGCAATATCATCGCCAGCGCCGGACTGTCGCTAAACGGCGAATATCAGGGCGACGGCCTGCTGTATACCACGGGGCTGTTGGCGCTGCGCGGCAACCGGTTGACCAACACCGGTCGTTGGGAAAGCCGCGCCCTGCAACTGACCGCAGGGTCGTTGGACAATCAGGGCACGATTATCGGCGAACAGAGCCTAGAGCTGGATCTAAGCGGGGATCTCACCGTCGGCGCCGATGGACAACTGCTGACCAACGGCGAATTGCTGGCCCAGGCGGCAAACGTCAGCAATCAGGGGTTCTGGCAGGGAAAACTGCTGGCGTTGACCGCCGACGCCTTGCTTAACCACGGCACGCTGGTGGGGTTGAATCACCTGCAGATAACCAGCCGGGAAACGCTGACCAACCGGGAGGGCGGGGAAATACTCACCAATGGCGACGCGGTGATTAACAGCGCCCGGTTCAGCAACGGCGGCGCGCTGCTGGCCGACGATCTGCTGCTTAGCGCCGAACGGGTAGAAAATCAGGGCGAGATTTTCTCTCAGGGAACGGCAGTCTTAAGCGGCGCGGCCTTTGATAACGGCGGAACCGTCACCGGTATCGGCGGTCTTGACCTGCAATTCACCGATTCCCTGCTTAACCTATCGTCGGGCCGTTTATTGAGCGGCGGCGCGTTAAGCGTTCAGGCGGAGGATATCGATAATCAGGGCGCCATCAATGCCGCCGACCTGACGTTGCGCGGCGCTAACGGACTAAATAATAACGGCGTACTGCAGGGATCGACATCATTAAAGCTTGAGAGCGCCGGGCAACTGAGCAACCAACAGGCCGGGCAGATTTTGTCCGACGGCACGGCGACGCTGCAAGCGGCCGCGCTGGATAATGCGGGCTGGTTGCAGGGACGGAATCTGGACGTGCAAGCGCAGCGGTTCAGCCAGCAGGGCAGCCTGATTGCCCAGGATAAGCTGACGTTGCGTATTCCGCAGTGGGTGAATCGCGGCCTGATTCAGGCGCAACGGGCGGAAATTATCGCCGATGTGCTGGAAAATCAGGGAACCTTGCTCGGTTTAACCCAGCTAGCGCTGCAAACCCAGCGGCTGATTAATCAGGTTGGCGGCAAGATCTACAGCGCGCAGGATTTAAGCCTTAAAACCGCCGAACTGCAACAGGACGGGCAACTGCTGGCATTGGGCAATCTGACCGCCGATATCAGCGGACCGCTGGCGTTTACCCAGATATTGGCGGCCGGGAAAAAATTAACGCTAAATGTCGCCGGCGATCTCGATCAGCGCGGTACGCTTCAGGGGCAATCGGTGGCGCTTACCAGCACCGGTTCGCTGACCAATCAGGGCGCTATTCTGGCCGGCGACGGCGATTCCACGATTAGCGCGAAAAATATTATTCAGCAGGAAGCGGGCAGTATTCAGGCGGTCGGCAACTTATCCCTGGCAAGTGAAAAAAATATTGATAATCAGGGGTTGATTGGCGCCGCCGGTGATTTATTGATGCAGGCGGGTTCAGCATTGAATAATACCAGTCTGCTGTATGCCGGCGGCAATATGCGGCTGTTTTCTGATTCGCTAAGCAATATATTCGGTAATATTCTGGCGGGTAATAACCTGTGGATTCAGCGCGACGCGCAGGGCAATGCCAGCGCCTCGGTGTTAAATAGTTCCGGCACCATCGAAACGCAGTCCGGGGATATTAATATTGTTACCGGAACGCTGACCAATCAGCGTGAGGGGCTGGTGGTGACGGAGACGGCATTGGCGGCGGAGTCTGTGCCGGATTGGGTTGGGGCGACTACGGCTAATATCCCGATTGATCATTTTGATACAGGTAGTTATGGAGTAATTTCCGATGTTGTATGCCGTGGCGGCGGCGGTGAGAATGGGCGTGGTGAAACATGTTACACGACTTACAAAGTTTATGGTCCGAAAGAGCATCAGGTCATGCTCGCTAGTAAAGACATCAAGATCGTAACTCAAGGTGATACAGCAAGCATTATATCAGGGCGTTCGATTGCAATATTGGCACAAATACTCAATAACGATGCATCCAATGTATTGGCGCAAGATAATATCTTATTAGTCGGTGATAGGTTTAAGAATCAAACCTATCAAGAGGGAAAAATAAATGAATATCTTACCTATGAGTATGTTACTGATAGCCAAAGAGCGAGTCGTTTGAATGAAAATATTAACTATCTAACTTATAAACTATCAGGCACCCCAACCTACGAACAAACCGTCGGCGAAAGCTATAACGCCCTGATTCAGGCGGGCGGCACTATTACTGCCGATTTTAAAGAAGATATCAGCAATACCACGCTGCAACCGGGCAGCGGCGGGTTTATTCCCGGTACGGTAACGCCGGTACTGGCTGCCACATCGGCGCTATCGCCATTGCAGCAGCAAACCGCGCTGGCGGGTAACGATGCGTCGCTCGTTGATCTAAGTAACGCCCTGGAGGCGGCGGACAACGCCGTGGGCGAGACGGCTAAAAACGTATCCTTAAGCCAGGTGACGTCGGGAACGACAACGTTGGAAAACGCCGAACGGCAGGCGCTAACCAAAAATGATGCCCTGGTGTTGCAACAGCCGGGACAGACTAATCCCGCTGCCACGGAAATCGCGTTAAGCAACAATGGTCAGATTTCGCCGCAACAGCCCGGTCTGTCGATTGATCGACCGGCAACAAATATCGAGCAGCCTCAGGCGGTCGCGTTAAATCCGCTGGATGCCGCCGTCGGTACTGTGGCAGCCCCGGAAAAACCGCAGCTCGCCGCGGATGCCGCGGAGACGCCCATCAGCGTTGAGTCGTCGGCGCCGTTTAGCCAGCTCTCGGCGGCGGAGCTGTTAAGCTCGATCGGTAACGGTCTGCAAGCGTTAAGCTCCAACCCGCTGGCGGACTATCCGCTGCCTACGGGCAACAACGGGCTGCTGGTGGTCGATCCGGCCAGCGACAGCCGCTATCTGATTCACAGTAATCCGCAGTTGGAACAGCTGGGGCAGGTGGATAACGCGCTGTTCAGCGACCTGCAAAACATGCTGGGTCAACGGCCGTCCACCGCGGCGCAGATTGAAACCAGCGCCCAGTGGACGCAGGCGGACCAGGTGCTGGGTTCCGCCTATCTGCTGGACAAGCTGAATCTGGATGCCGACCACGATTATCGTTTTCTGGGGGACGCCGCATTCGATACCCGCTACATCAGCAACGCGGTATTGAGCCAGAGTGGAAAGCGCTATCTTGAGGGCACGGGCTCCGATTTGTCGCAAATGCAGATGCTGCTGGATAACGCCGCCGCGGCGCAAAAGGGGCTGGATCTGCAATTGGGCGTCAGCCTGACGGCGGATCAGGTGGCCAACCTCAGCCAGAGCATCGTCTGGTGGGAAAATATCGAGGTTAACGGGCAAACCGTGCTGGCGCCGAAGCTGTATCTGGCGCAGGCCGACCAGAACAACCTGCAGGGCAGCGCCATCGTCGCCAATCAGGTGCAGTTGAGCGCGGGCGGCAGCGTCACCAATAGCGGTACGATTAACGCGGTGGAATTACTGGCCATCGCCAGCGGCGACAACATCGATAACCAGGAAGGAGGGCTGCTCAAGGCGGACGGCAGTCTGAATCTGATTGCCTTAAACAATATCACCAACAGCGGCAGCCGTATTGAAGGCGGCACGTTGCAGCTGGCCAGCATTAACGGCGATGTGATCAATAAAACCGAATCGCGCCAGTGGCAGAGCGCTTCGGATGGCTTGTCCCACGGCGGTACGGGATCCATTACCTATAGCGAACTGGGCGTCACGGCGGCGATCGTCGCGGGCGATAGCCTGACCATCAGCGCCGGCAACAATGTGCGCAACCTGGCGGCCACGCTGAGCGCCGGGCAGGATATGACGCTGAATGCCGGCAACAATATCGCTATTGAAGCGCTGACGTTAACCAATAACCGGCTGGATCAGGGCCGGATAAATCAGTCGTCGCTCAATACGGCGGTTCAGGGCGGCAGCGTGAATGCGGGTGGCGCCTTGCAGGCCAACGCCGGCAACGATATCCGCATTGACGCCGGCGATCTCAGCGGGGAAACGGGATTATCGCTGGCGGCGGGTAATGATATTCAGCTGACGGCACAGCAAACCCTTGAGGAGACGCTGAGCAGCAACGGCGGCGGCACGGCCCAACGCCGTACCCAGGAGATCGCCGCCACTCAGTTACTCAGCGGCGGCGATCTCAGCCTGAGCGCCGGCCGGGATATCCTCTCCGAAGCCGCCAGCCTGACCGCCACAGGTAATGCCGCGCTCACCGCCGGCCGGGATCTCGACCTGTTGGCGGAGACCGAGGAAAGCTACAGCGGCAACTGGTGGAAGCGTCATGCCGACTGGCAGCAAAGCATCACCCAGCAAAGCAGCGAAATCACCGCCGGCGAGGGGCTGACCCTGCAGGCCGGAAATGATATCAATCTGCAGGCGGCGCAGGGCATTGCCGACGGCGCACTGACGGCGCAGGCGGGCAACGATATCAATCTGCTGTCCGCCGCGGAAACGCAGCACACCTTCTTTGAAGAAACCAAAATCAAGAAGAAAACCTTTTCGAAAACGGTGACGCATACCATTCGGGATAATTTCAGTACCGAGGAAAAAGGCAGCCTGCTGTTGGGCGGCAGCGTGGTGTTGCAGGCCGATCATGACATCAATGTAAAAGGCTCCGCCATCGCCGGCAATGAACTTGTTGCGCTTAAGGCCGGTAATGATATCGACGCCACGGCGAGTATCGAAGAGCGGCGGGACTATGAGAAACAGACCAGGAAAAAATCCGGCCTGATGAGCGGCGGCGGGCTGGGTTTTACTATCGGCAAGCAATCCAGCACGGCGGAATACAACGGCGTTGAAACGCGCCAGAGCGAGGCCCGCAGCCTGATTGGCGCGGAGGATGGCAATGTGGTTATCCAGGCCGGGAAAAACGTCTCCGTTACCGGCAGCGACGTTATCGCCGCGCGCACCACCCAGAGCGACGATAGCGAGCGCGGAAATATCGCTATTCTCGCCGAAAATATCGCTATTGCCTCAGGCCAGGATACCCTCGATATCACCACCCGTTTTGAAAGCAAAAGCAGCGGTATCAGTATCGCCCTGAAAGGCACGCCGTATGACAGCTATCAGAATATGCGCGATATCGCCCAAACGGAAGGGGCGACGTCGCGCGTCCGACTGTTGATCGGCGAAACGGCGGCGATGATCTTCGATGCGCCGCAAATTGCGGTGTCGGTGGGCAGCTCGTCCAGCAAAAGCTCGCAGCACACGCAGGGCGTTTATCAAATCGGCAGCGCCTTGACGGCGGCGGGAAACATTCAGCTGCAGGCCACCGGCGACGGTCAGCTCGATCAGCATGGGAAAGCCCGCTCCGGCGACATTCTCGTCGCCGGCAGCGCGGTTGATGGCGGTGAAGACGTTCTGCTCAATGCGACGCGCGGCATCGCTCTGCAAAGCGTCAGCAACACCGAGCATACCACTCAGCATAACTCCAGCAGCGGTTGGTCCTTTAGCGACGCCATTGCGGGTATAGGTACGTCTATCCGCCATATCGGCGGCGGGCCGAATCACGGTGCCGGGATGATCCCGCTTGCCAGCGAGCAAACGCGGGAAACGCAGCAGGCCGACACCCTGGCTCAGACGGTCAGCACCGTCAGCGGGCGGACGGTGACGCTGAACAGCCAGGACGGGGACATTCTTGTGGCGGGGAGCGCCGTAAACGGCGTCAACGATGTCCTGCTGCAGGCCGGCAACGGTAATGTGGTGGTTAATGCCGGACAAAACAACGCCCGTAACGAAACCACCGGCAGCAGCAAAACCATTGGCGACCTGGGCGGGGATGGCTACAGCGGAACGGTGGGCTGGCAGTCGACCAAATACCATGCGCTGGATGAAGTGAATCAGCAAAGTGCGGTACGCAGCCATCTACAAAGCAATGAAGGCAACGTCAGCGTGGTCGCAAAAGAGGATGTGACCATAGCGGGAACCGATCTGCGCGCCGGTGGGTCGCTATCTCTGACCGGCCGCAATATCACGCTGGATCCGGCGGTGGATACCGAACTCCGCCTGCGCGAGCAGCAAAGCAGCCAGTATGGCGTTACCACCGCGCTTTCGGGTTACGTGGTAAGCGCCGTACAGGCGGTGGAGAAGTTATCGCAATCGGTGGAAGATAAACGCGATCCGCGGCTGAGCGCGATTTATGCCGCGCAGTCGGCGCTCACCCTGGCGACGCAGACCACCGTAACCGATATGAACAGCGCCGCCGTCAAGGTAACCGTGAGCGTGGGCGGCGGCTCAAGTCGCAGCAGTCAGCGGAAAGAGGCGGTGACGCAGGAAGGTAGCACCCTGTATGCCGGAGAAGAGATCCGTCTGGCGGCGGAGCGGGATATCACCGCCGTCGGCGCGGATATTCGAGCCCGCAATATCGAATTGAACGCCGGCGACAGTCTGAATCTGGTTGCTGCGCAAAATGAAGAATCCATAACGGGAAGCAGCGGCGGCAGCCGGGCGGGCGTCGGGGTCGGTTTCGGCCTTGGGGGGCAACAAAACGGCTTTACGGTGGAATTATCCGCCAGCGCTCAACAAGGTAAAGAGAGCGGTAATAATCTGACGCATCAGTTAACCCAGGTGTATGCGACGGAGCAGGTGAAGCTGGTCAGCGGCGCCGATACGCTGCTTAACGGCGCGGTGGTTTCCGGTCAGCGCGTAGCGGCGGACGTTGGTGGGGATCTGCTTATCAGCAGCACGCAGGATAAAGCGACCTACGACAGCAAGAATAGCAGCGCGGGGCTGAACGTCAGTATTTGCGTGCCGCCGATTTGCGCCGGTCAGACGGTGGCCGGGAACGCCAATCTGAGTCAGCAGATACTGAATAATAACTATGCGTCGGTGCGCGAACAGAGCGGCATTCGGGCGGGCGACGGCGGGTTCGATATCCGGGTCGGCAACCATACGCAGCTGGACGGCGCGGTACTGGCCTCTGAGGCGGACGCGGATAAAAACCGCCTCAGCACCGCAACGCTGGGCTGGCGGGATATCGCCAATATCTCCGACTACCAGGGTAGCGGTTTCAGTATCGGCGTATCGACCGACAGTATGCCGGTCAGCAGTCTGGCGCAGAATAAAGACCGACAGAGCGGCATCACGCAATCGGCGGTGGCGCCTGCGGTGATTGAGATACGCGACGGCAGCGCACAGCGGCAGGATATCGCGCAGCTTAGCCGCGATACGGCCGGGGCGAACGACAGCGTAAATGACGGCTTTGACCGGCAGAAGGTTGAAGACAAACTGGCGATTCAGAAAGAAGCGACGGCGCTGGGCGCACAGGCGCTGGACGCTTACAAGACGTATAAGAAAAGCGAGGCCGTGGAGCAGGCCAGGACGCGCCTGACGCAGGAAGGCGTGAGCGCCGACGAGATAGAGGCGCGGATACAAAGCAGCGAAGAAGTGCAGACGGTCGAGCGTGAGTATGGCGCAGGCAGTGAATTCTGGACGGCGGGAACGGCCCTGACGGCGGTGCTGGCGGGAGGACTTGGCGGCAACGCAACCGGCGTGGTGACGGGAGCGGCGGCGCCGTATCTGGCGGGGCTGGTGAAGGAGGTAGGGCAGGACAATGAGTCAGCCCGCATCGCGTTGCATACGGTACTGGGCGCATTTCTGGCCCAGGCGCAGGGCGGCAGCGCCGCGGGAGGCGCGGCGGGCGGGCTGGTGTCGTCCGCCGGCGCGCAGGCGCTGACAACGCTCCTCTATCCGGGGGTAAAAGCGGAAGAACTGACGGGTGAGCAGAAAGAGCTGATAGCGAATCTGATCACCCTAGCGGGCGCTGGCGCGGGCGGACTTGTCGGTGGTAATCTTACAGGCGCCGGAAGCGGAGCGAATACGGCGAAGAATGAGGTTGAGAATAACTACTACTTCAACCTGGGTAAAGGATTGCAGGATTATAGTCAGTCGGTGATGTCGTTGTATACCAACACCAACCTGACGGATAAAGACGGCAACGTGTTGAATCCTATAACGGAAGAAGAACGGCAGTATGCGATGCATAAGCTGGTGACGGGGACGATGCCGGAAGGGCAAGATATCTCCAAAGCGATAGTTGATGGGTATACGAATGGCGTACTGATCGCGGGTGCATGGTATCTTGGCCCGGCGGCCTCAATAGGTAAAGTGGCTGTCGGTTCTGCGGTGGGTGGCGGCGCGAATGCCGCATATCAATGGTATGACCTGAGCCAGCCGGGTAATGAAAACAAAACCCATGATTACTGGAGCTCCACGTCAGCATTAGTTACAGGCGGGTTGGCTCCGGGGCGTAATATCTGGCAGAACGTGGGGATCGCAGCGGGGGGAGCGGTGTTCACGGATGGACCGAATGTTGGAGCAATGGGTGGCGCTGCGACTGGTGCTTGGTTTGGTGCAAAATTTGGGCAATATGCACCTGATATTATAAATTCGGTAACAGGCAAAGATTTACCGGGATTTGTCTATGATGTTGGGGGGGCATTCGTTTCAGAAACAGTGAGCGATGTAAGTAAAGATGCTCTTAAAATAAAAGAGAGCAAAAAATGATGAAAAATATTTTTAAGTACATATACGTTTTCTTTTATTTTTCATTAGCCTTTTTTTTACTTGGGTTACTTGTACGAATCGTTCTTGGTTTTATCCATCTAAACAAATTCTATCTTTCATATGAAGGAGTTATGAGAAATTTGGTTAAAAGTCTGATTGCAGGGGGCGCTATTACATTAGCGGCAATAGCTTTCAATCTGATAGATAAATACAAAGCTCGAAAAAGGCCACCTTCTGCCCCCGAATAACTAGCTAACAAATCTCGTCCTTGTTGGCGGGATTTTACGTGGAGAATAACTTCTTCAGCCCGAATGACATACCAAAAGGGTTGAAGGATAGGGTTATCAATGACATCGTTGTATACCAACACCAACCTGACGGATGAAGACGGCAACGTGTTGAATCCTATAACGGAAGAAGAACGGCGGTATGCGATGCATAAGCTGGTGACGGGAACGATGCCGGAAGGGCAGGATCCGGTACGGGGGCTGCTAACGGCGTGGGGCGCGGGAATGTCGGTGGTAGCCGCACCGGTATTTTTGCCCAGTATGCTGAGTGCAGGAACGATTATTGGCGGCGGTGCAATCAGCGGCGCGGCGAATGTCAGTAATCAATTAATGGGCGACGGGCCATTTAGTACAACGGATGCACTGATAGCGACAGGATTGGGGGCGATGACGCAAGGTCGCGGCTTCTGGTTTACGGAAGCGGCGAGTGTTGCCGGTGCGTATGCTGGCGCTAAATTGCAGAATAAAGATCCGTTGACGGCTTCTATAGCTGCGGGGGTCGGTACGGCGGTTGGTGCCGGTGGTGGTAAGGCAATCACTTACGGTAACAAGTTAAATCCTATTGTTTCGGATAGAGCTGCGGAGTCTGTAGGAACAGTAGTCGGTGCTTTTAGCTCTGAAGCCGCTACATCTGAGGCCGGGAACCAAATAAAGGCAATCAGGGATAATCAAAATGGCAAATAGAGAGCGTTCAGAATTCCGTGTCACGATAAAATCGTTATAGCGTAATCACGTTATTCAGCCGTCCCTCAAAATAAATGGCTAACTGCGACAAAGTCAAATTCCAGTTCTGGAGCGGCATTGTCCATT